>CAYRBG010000036.1:0-18288 GCA_964422355.1 uncultured Sphaerotilus sp.
GAGTTGGTGCAGGGCGAAAACTACGCGGAGCGGCATGTGATCGACCTGAGCCTGCACAGCGGGGAGCGGATCGTGCAGGAGGTGTATGTGTTCGCCCGGCGTGATGCACAGGGGCGGTTTCGGTGCATCGAAGAGGTGACGCTGCGGGTGGGACTGTGAGCGGGGGAACTGTCGGGTCAGAGAACGCGTTCCGACTGCTTTCGACCCGATGCGGTCATTGCTGGGAGAGGAATCAACGCCGAAAAGCGGACGGTCAATAGCAGAGTTAACCGGGCGACGACGGTATAGCGCCTGGCCCGCGCGGCGCATGATAGGCAGACGGCGCCGCGCGGGCCAGGTGCCATGCCGTTGGCGCTCCGGTTGAACGACAGGTTAGCCATCACTGTCTTTGGCCGGCTTACTCTTGGCGACTGCTGAACTTGCAATTTTTGCGAGGCGCTCGACCATCTCAGCCATCTCCTTCAATTGGATGCTCTCCCCATTTTGCGCAGAAGCTGCCTTTGCGGGACCACGATGCACCCGTGCGAGTTCGGTGATGACCGCGGTCAATGCCTTGGGTTCTGTGGCGCCTTGACTTGAGGATAGAGCGATGCGTGCGGAGTCGAGCGCAGTCAGTTCATTCTGGTATCCCTTGATTTCCGCTAGTGAAGCTCGGTAGAGCCGCAAGAAGAAGAACGAGAAGATCTCAATGAATATTACTGTCGAAACCCTGGGAATGTAATGTGAGAGCAGCTCTGGCCAAGAAGTAAATGCCGAACCGGCGGTTAGTACCATATAGACAAGTAGCGATACGGCCATGATCGTTGTCGCCACGCCAATAAGAAGATTCACATTCGCACGCCTGGTTAGGGAGGTCACTTCCTCGCGTAGACGAAGTGATGCGCTCTCAAAGACCTGTCGAGTGTCACGCCACACCACGTCCCTCAAGAGTCGATCCGCCACCCTCCCTTCGATCTCCGCAGCAAGTGTCGTATTGACGTGGTCTCGAATGGCATCTATGAGGGCAGGCATATCAACGGATCCGAATGCCTCGCCAGGTGAGAGCGAGGCTAGTCGCGCCTTGAGTTCGGCCACTTGACTGCGTTGCTCGCTAAGAGCTGCGTCGATCTTGTCTTCTAGCGCCTTCAGACTGTCTTCGGCAGTCATGGCGTCGGCACGGTCGACCTCGGATCCTGTGAGGCGCTCGATAGCCGGGATCAGTAGTTCTCCCCGAAGATAAAGAAAGAGAAAAGCCATGACTCCGGAAATCACGAGCAGTCCGCTCGAAAGGAGCAGTAGGCGCGGCTCCGCATAGAAGAACCTGTTGAGGTCTTCTCGCAAAGTGAAGCCAAGGGTGCCCGCTGTAATCGACACAATGGCGAAGACAACCAGTTGACGAACAACGTGTCGAGACATTCGTGTCGGTTGAGGCATGAGACGTGGCTTTCGTGATGGCTAACGTTTGACGTGAGGGGCCGCCGTAGCGGCGAAGCCGCGAAGGGAACCCACAAGCGTAGCTTGTGGGCGGTCCCTCTCGACGGAATTGTTAGGCGCGTAGGCTTGTAAACTGGCGTCAATCGTTCCAGTCATGGGCGCAGTACCAGCAATAGGCTCGTTTGTCACGAATTTCCCGATACTCAAATAGAGCGCTAGAAGATCTTTGGCCATGGTAGTACGTAACCGTAGCGCTATATCTTGATAGCGGCGATCTGCCGGGGCTATATGAAATACTACGATATATGTCTTTATTGCCTTCCATATCGGGATAGCGGCGTATCAAAGTTTCAAGCAACTCATCTTCGACGTTCTGAGGTGGGTTCACAAATTTACTCATAACAATTCCAACATGTATTCGCCTAACGTGTTATGGACGACATCACGCTGTCGCCTAACACGACAACTGTCGCCCTAACCGGGTGCGCATGATGTTGGCTATGTGCCTGTCGCATCGAATCTTCCCCCTAGTTGACTGTATGTTCATACAGTACTAAATTTGCCGTCAAAAGCGACGCTTTCTGACGATTCTGTCGGCAGCGCGCTGCCTTGCCAAGGGGGGAGCAATCATGGCGGTGATGCGACAAGTTCAACGCCTCGGACGCGCAGACTTGCGGCCGGTGGATTCGGTGGTCGCCGTGCCACCCTTGAAGTCTGTCCGACTGCTGGATCAGTTGCGAGAGCGCCTCCGGCTGCTGCACTACAGCATGCGCACCGAAGAGGCCTATGTGTACTGGGCGCGGGCTTACATTCGGTTCCATGGGCTGCGGCATCCGGCGGAGATGGGCAAGGCGGAAGTGGAGAACTTCCTGACGTACTTGGCTGCACAGAAAGGCTTGTCCGTTTCGACCCATCGGCAGGCTCTGTCCGCCCTGATCTTTCTCTATGACAAGGTGCTGGGCCTGCAACTTCCGTGGTTGGCCGAGATCGGCCGGCCTGTGCCGGTGCGGCGCCTGCCCGTCGTGTTGTCTCGTGACGAGGTGGCCGCCGTGCTGGGCGGGCTGAAGGGGGTGCACCGGGTGCTGGCGCGGCTGCTGTACGGCACAGGTATGCGCATTTCCGAAGGCTTACAGCTCCGTGTCAAGGACGTCGACTTTGCCCACCGCTCGCTGATCGTGCGCGAGGGAAAGGGCGGCAAGGATCGCGTCGTGATGTTGCCCGATTCGCTGGTTGCTGAGCTGCGCGATCAACTCTGCGCGGCTCGCCAACTTTGGGCGGGAGATGTCGAAGCTGTCCGTGCAGGTGTAGCCATGCCGTCTGATGCGCTGGCACGCAAGTACCCACGAGCTGGTGCCAGTTGGGCCTGGTTCTGGGTATTTCCGCAAGACCAGCATTCGACCGATCCACGCAGCGGCGAGGTGCGCAGGCACCATCTCTATGCCGAGACGTTTCAACGCGCGTTCAAAAAGGCGCTGGTTGCGGCCGAAATTGCCAAGCCAGCGACACCTCACACGCTGCGGCACTGCTTTGCAACACATCTGCTACAAGCTGGCAGCGACATACGGACGGTGCAGGAACTGCTCGGTCACGCCGATGTGGCCACCACCATGATCTACACCCATGTGCTGAAGGTGGGGGGCATGGGCGCACGCAGTCCATTGGATGCCCTGCTGGCTGCTCGATGAGCCCTCCGACAGCGGACCGTCGTGACCGACGGTTCCTGGCCGCAACCGGAATTCGCCTCGGTGCACGCATCGACACATCCGAGACGTCCCGCCCAGGAACCCCCGACGTCTTGACAACTGTTGCCAACAAGCACACGATCCCCGCATGAGCACCGGCACGATGAACATCGCCCTCCCCGACGCCCTTCGCGCCTTCGTCGCCGAGCGGGTCGCGTCCGGTGAGTACGGCAACACCAGCGAGTACGTGCGCGAGCTGATTCGAAAGGACCAGCGCGAACAACGGGTCCAGCGGTTGCGCGCCTTGGTCGAGGAAGGCCTGGCCAGCGGACCGGCAACCGCAGACACACACGAAGACTGGGCTGAACTGGACGCCATCGCCGACGGCCAAGGCCAGTGAAGCCCGCACGCCTGACCCCGGCGGCCAAGCAAGACCGGCGCGACGAAGTTCTCTACTACCGCTCCGTGGCCGGGGCGGGGGTCGCGAAAAATCTGGTCGAGGCCCTGAAGAAGGCGCTGAATGCGCTTGAGCAGCAGCCTGGGATGGGCTCGCCGGCCATTGGCCAAGAGCTCGACATCGAAGGACTGCGCGCTTGGCGCCTGGACGGATTCCCGCTGTCGCTTTGGTACTTCGAGCGCTCAGATCACGTGCTCGTCGTCCGCCTGGTGGGGCAGCGGCAAAATCCCGAAGGCATCGCCGTCGAGGAGTAGGGATCGACCGGATCAGCTTTCCGCCCGCCAATCCTCAACCATCAAGCCCGGCACCCGCCGAAACGCCTGATCGTTCGTCACCAACGTGGCGCTCACGGCCAGCGCATGAGCCGCAATCAGGGTGTCCATGCCCCCCAGCGGTGTTCCGCTGGCCTCCAGGCCGGCCCGCAGCGCGCCGTAACTGGACGCGGCCGCGCTGTCCCAGGGCAATACCTGCACATGCCGGAGAAAGGTCGTGACGGCAGCCGCCAGCGCCTTGGCTTCGGGCTTGCGCGCCACCCCATAAAGCAACTCGGCCTCGGTGACGCAGGAGATGCCCACAGCAGAGGGCTGAAGCGCCTGCAAGCGCGCCAACAGTTTGGCCTCGCCACGGATGATGAAGCTGGCGGTGTTCGTGTCGAGCAGATGGAAGGCGGCGGCAGCCATCAGAACAGCTCGCGAGGCTGTGCAGGGGCATCCGCGCGTTCGGTCAGGAAATCGCTGCTCTCGCTGCGGGCGGCATCCACCGCCGTCAACAGCCCGCTCCAGTCGGTCGGGCGACGCGACAGGATGACGTCCCCGGTCGCTTCATCCCGGCGAATGAAGACCTCCTTGGTGTCGAAGCGGAAGGCGGCGGGCAGACGCACGGCCTGACTGCGCCCCGTCTGGAAGACCTTGGCGACGAGTGACATGACGAACCTCCGTTGGTATATATCAAAAGATATACCAATCGACAGTCCACATCAAGGCGAATCGGGATCTACCGCCCCAACCGATACACCGCCACCTCATCCCCCACCGCAAACCCGAACAGCTGGTTCCCCCCTGCCACCGCGGCCACGTACTGCACGCCGTCGATCTCGTAGGTGATGGGCGGCGCATTCACGCCGGCCTCGTGCTTGCTCTGCCAGAGCCGCTGGCCAGTGGTGGCGTCGAAGGCGTCGAACTCGCCAGTGCCTTCACCGACGAACACGAGGTTGCCGGCGGTGGCGAGCACCCCGCCAATCAGGGGCTCGGTGGTCTTGTGTTGCCAGCGCACGCGGCCGGTTTTCAGGTCCATCGCGGCCAGCACGCCCCAGCGTTCGTCGGGCACCGGGTCCACGGTGGTGTAGCGCAGGGCGGGCTGGCCGTCCGTGGCCGGGCGGTCGTGCAGGCGGTAGACCACCGGCCAGTGCACGGCGGCCAGGTAGGCCAGCCCGGTGGACGGGTCGAGGGCCATGGGGGACCAGTTCACGCCGCCGATCACGCCGGGATGCACGCGCACGCCCTCGGCCGTCGCGCGCTGGAAGAGGTTCTTCTGAGGCACGAAGGGGTCGGACTTGAGCAGCAGCTTGCCGCTGTCGCGGTCGTGGATGTAGAGCCAGCCGAGCTTGCTGGCCTGGGCCACGGCGGGGGTGCGCCGGCCGTCGCGCTCGAAGTCGAACAGCACCGGCGGGCTGGCGACGTCGTAGCCCCAGATGTCGTGCGGCACCTGCTGGTAGTGCCAACGCCGTTGGCCGGTCTCGATGTCCAACGCCACGAGGGAGCTGGTGTAGAGGTTGTCGCCGGGGCGCGAGCTGTCTTCCATGTTGGGCGAGGGGTTGCCGGTGCCGAAGATCAGCAGGCCGCGCGCCGGGTCGATGGCGGGCGGTGACCACACGGCGCCGCCGCCGAACTTCCAGGCCGACGGGTAGCGGGTCGCCGCGGCCTTTTCGCCGGGGAGGTCGCGCGGCAGCGGCTGGCCGTCGGGCGTGGTGGCCACGTAGTCGCCCTCCCACCCCTCGGCCCGCACGGTGTCGAACTTCCACAGGCGCCGGCCGTCGCGCACGTCGTAGGCGGCCAGGAAGCCGGACCGCCCGTAGTTGCCCGACACGCCGACGACGGTGAGGGGGTTCTCGGCGCTGGAGTCCAGGTGCAGGCCGAAGCCGACCCCGGTGATGCCGATGAACACCTTGCCCTTGTAGACCACCGGCGCCATTGCGATGCCGGCCCCGGTCGAGCCGATGGACTTGGCCTTGGACAACGGATCGTCCGCCGCGAGGTGGGTCTGGCTTTCGGTGACGGCGGGAGCGACGCCGAGCACGTCGATGTCCCAGACCTTGGCGCCGCTACGCTGGTCTAGCGCGATCAGGCGGCCGTCGATCGTGCCCATGAAGACCCGGCCGTCGGCCACGGCCACGCCGCGGTTGGACGGGCCGCAGCAGGGCTTGCGGTCGGGCCGCGCGGCATGGGTGTAGCGCCACAGCTCGCGGCCGGTGGTGGCGTCCAGCGCGACCACGTGGTTGTGCGGCAGGGACAGGAACATCGTCCGGTCCACCACGATCGGCGTGGCCTGGAAGGTGGCCTTCACACCGCTCTTGTACGTCCAGGCCCGCACCAGCCGCTGCACGTTGCCGGCGTCGATCTGCTTGAGGGGCGAGAGGCGCTGGTTGCTGTAGTCCCGCCCGACGCTGGGCCAGGCGCCGGGAGCGGGCGCGTGGATGGCCTGCGTGGCGGGGTCCAGGTGCGCACACCCCCACAAGACGGCCGCGGCCAGGGTCAGAAGCAGGGAAACGGGGCGCATGAAGTCCTCCTCCAGTGGGAAGCCTCCAGAGTAGGAAGATGACGGGCGCCGGTCATCGGCATCCTGCCCGTCGGCGCCCGGGTGAAATGCCCACCCGAGGCCAAGTCGTACGCCCCGCAGCCACCGGACACCAGCGGGAGTCCCTGGCGGTGCAGGCCAGCACCCATCGCCACCGGATCCGCTTGACGTTCATCCATTTGAATCCAATAATTAACCACAGAGTTAATTAACCATGAAGTCAACCGACACCCCCGACCCGCTGAGCCGCACCTTCTCCGCCTTGGCCGACCCCACGCGCCGCGCGATGCTGGAGCGGCTGGCCCAGGGCGAGGCCAACGTGTCGGACCTGGCCGAGCCGTTTCTGCAGGACATGAGCCTGCCTGCGGTGACCAAGCACCTCAAGGTGCTGGAAAGCGCCGGCCTGATCAGCAAGAGCCGCCAGGCCCAGTGGCGCCTGTGCCGGCTCGAAGCCGAGCCGCTGCGCGACGCGGCGGACTGGATGGAACCCTATCGCCAGGCCTGGGAGGATCAGCTCGATCGCCTCGGCGCCTATCTGCAATCCCAAAGCCAGGCCGCCGCGCCGAAGGAAGGAAGCCCTCATGGCCTCAACGACGATGTCCAATGTCCTGACCCTGACCCGGGTGTATGACGCACCGCTGTCTGCGGTGTGGAACGCCTGGGCCGACCTGGAGCAGAAGGCCCAGTGGTGGGGCCCGCGCGGCTTCACGCTGACCACCCACAGCCACGACCTGCGCACCGGCGGCCACTGGCACTACACGATGCACGGGCCGGACGGCACCGACTACGAGAACACCACGCAATACTTGGAGGTGGTGCCCCTGCAGCGCATGGTCTACGACCACGGCGGCCACCAGGACCGCCCGCCGCTGTTCCGCGTGCACGCGCTGTTCACCGAACGCGAGGGCCGCACCCAGCTCGACCTGAGCATGACCTTCCCCAGCGCCGAGGTCGCCGCCACCATGCGCGACTTCATCAAGAAGGCCGGCGGCGACGCCACCTGGGACCGCCTGGCCGAGCACCTCGCCCACACCCACGACGGCAAGGAGCGCTTCCTCATCACGCGCAGCTTCGACGCCGGCATCGAGCGGCTCTACGCGATGTGGACCGATCCGGCCCACATCGCCCAATGGCTGCCGCCCACCGGGGCCACCATGCGCTTCCTGCGGGCCGAGCCCCACGTGGGCGGCACGTCGATGTACGCGATGTCGTTCGGCGAGGGCGAGCCGATGCACGGCCTGATCCGCTACGTCGAGTTCGACCGGCCACAGCGCATCGTCTACACGCAGCAGTTCTGCGACGCACAGGAGCAGGTCATCCGCCCGCCCTTCTTCGCGACCTGGCCCCTGACCATGCTCACCACCGTGACGCTGGTCGCCGAAGGTCTGGACCGCACCCGCGTCACGGTGCGCTGGGAACCCTTTGAAGCCAACGCCGAAGACGTCGCCGAGTTCGTGCGCCAGCGCGGCAGCATGACGATGGGCTGGACGGGGAGCTTCGACAAGCTGGAACAGGTCTTGGAAGCGGTTTGACCAGGCCCAAATGAAGGTAGGTGAATTCATCGTCTTGAGGCAGATTCATCCGCACTTTTCGTTGTCATCACAACGAAAACACCTAGAATTTGCCGCATGCCTCGCCCCTCCTCTCCGCGAAGCGCCAGGGTGCGTCCCGTCCCCATCGTGGTGGGCAGCGCACTGGAGCGCCTGGGCCAGCGGATCACGATGGCCAGGAAGCTGCGCGACCTGACACAAGAGGAGCTGGGGCATCTGGCCGATGTCTCCACGTCGACCGTTCGCGCCCTGGAAGATGGGGCCGAAGGGGTGGCGATGAGCAACTTCCTCAAGGTGCTTCAGGCCCTGGGCCTGCTGGATCAGGCCGAACAGTTGCTCGACCCGCGCCAGGATCCTGAGACGCTGGCCTATGCGCAGCGCAAGCTGGGCCTGCCATGACGGTCGTCACGCCCGTCTGGGTCTGGCTGCCGAGTCGCGACGAGCCCGTCCGGGCGGGCGATCTGGTGAACGGCCACGGTTCGCGCTTCATCTACAGCCCCGACTATGTGCGGACCGATGGTGCTCTGGCGCTCGATCCTGTCGAACTGCGCCTGTCTCGGTCCTCCAGGGGGACGGCCGTTCTGGGTTCGGACGGGCTTCCCGGCGTCGTGCGGGACGCCAAGCCGGCGGGGTATGGGGAGGATCGCCTCAAGGCCCTCCACGGGAGCCACCTGGACGCGCTGCAACTGCTGGAGCTCGGGGTTCCCGATGGCGTTGGCGCGATCGAGGCCTGCTGCGACATCGAGCGGAAGCTGCAATGGCGTCCCAAAGGTCTGGCCGACCTGCAGCAGCTCACTGAAGGCCTGGAGTCGCACGCCCCCTCCAGCCGGGCTCTGCGCCGCCTGAACGACGACCTGGACACGAGCGCCGGCGGCGAGCGCCCCAAGGCCACCCTGGTCGATGAGGGCTGCCTGTGGCTGGTGAAGATGCAGGCCCGCGGAGACCGGCAGGCCATGCCGGCGCGCGAGTTCGTGACGATGCGCCTGGCCGAGCAGGCCGGCCTGCTCGTGGCCCCCGTGAAGCTGCACACCTTTGGAGCCCATCAGGTGCTGATGGTCCGCCGTTTCGACCGTGGCGGCGCCCCCTTCAAGCCGACGCGAAAGCTCTACGCCAGCGCGCACACCGTGCTGAGGCTGCGCCTGAGTTCGGTACCCGGCGACCCCGAACGTTCGTACTTGGCGCTGGCAGACCGGCTGCGGATCTGGACGAAACACGGTGCCGACGATCAGCAGACTCGCTGGTCCGAACAGTTGATCGAGTTGTGGAAACGGATGGCCTTCAATGCCCTGGTGGGCAACACCGACGACCACGCCCTGAACACTGGGTTGCTTCTGGATTCGGTGGTCGAGGGCTCCGAGCGCATGGCCTGGGGCCTGTCCCCGGCCTTCGACATCACGCCCAACCGGGTGGGTCTGCCCCAGCGGATCGAAGACGGCCCCAGCCTCTCGCTCGCGACGGGAACCGACGGCGGATCGGGCACGAGCGTCGCTCGACTGGCTGAAGCCGCCAGGCGCATGGGGCTGGACGGCGCCCCCGAGATGGACTGGCTGATGGCCACGGCCCAGCGGGTCGCTCAGCAGTGGGAACCCCTGCTGCGAGCGGCAGCCGGGCCCATCATCGAAGACGCGGCCCGCATGGCGCGGCTGTTGGACGATGTGCGCCCATCCTTTGCGTATGCGGAGTGGCTGGCGCAATCGAAGGCAGGGGTTTGAGCACACCCGCTCTCCCACCGGTGCGCCCTGGCGCTCCAGGCTGAGACAGCGCAGGCCCCATCGCCCCCGCCGCATCGGGGATGAACCCAGGCAGCGCGACCGCAGCCCTCTCCCTAGGATCGCGGCACCTGCCGCGAATCCCCACCGATGCCCGCCGACGCCGCCGCCGTGCCCCACCCCACGGCCCTGCCCCCACCGCTGGACCTCAAGCGCCGCCTCCTGCTGCGCGTGACGCTGTTCGCCGTGCTGCTGTTCCTGGCGGCCTCGACGGTGGTGGTGACCCAGGCTGTGCGGCGCATTCCGGTGGAGCTTCACCGCACCGGCGACACCATCCGCCAGCTCATCGCCGACGAGGCCGCCCGGCGCACCACGGCCTTCGAGCATCAGGTGATGCACATGGACCTGGAGGGGCTGAAGGGTGTCGGCGCGCTGGTGCACTTCTGCGCGGCGCTGGAAAACATCTACAGCCAGCCGCTGGCCCACCGCTGCTTCGGGGAAGACGGCGCGGACACCGACGAAGGCACGCGCCTGCAGCGCGCCCTGGCCGACGGCCTGCGCCGGCTCACCGAGGAACGCGCCGTCTATCACAACACCGTGGGCGTCTACCCCGGCGTCAAGATCGCCGAGCTCACCCTCACGCCGCACTATGCCAGCGAGGCCGCCCAGGTCGGCCGGCAGTTGCTCGGGCTGCTGGCCATTACCTTCGGTGTGCTGCTGATCAACGTGCTGGTCTACCTGCCGGTGCGCGAGGCCCTGGCGCCCACCGCGCACATCCTGCGCGCCCTGCGCCGGATGCAGGCCGGCGACCTCAGCGCGCGCATGCCGCGCGTGCGGCTGCAGGAGCTCGACCAGATCGCCCAGGGCTTCAACCACCTGGCGGAACGCCTGGACGCCACGCTGCAGGCCCGCAAGGACCTGGCCCGGCGCCTGATGCAGGTGCGCGAGGAGGAGCGGCGCCACCTGGCGCGCGAGCTGCACGACGAGCTGGGCCAGTCGTTGGCCTCGCTGCGGGCCGAGGCGGCCTTCGTCGGCGCCGCCGCGGGCAGCGATCAGCCCGAGCTCGGCGCCAGCGCCCAGGCCATCGACCACACCACCGGCCGCATGATGGAGACGCTGCACGGCATCCTCGGCCGCCTGCGTCCCACCGGGCTGGAAGAATTCGGCCTTTCGGCCAGCCTGGAGCACCTGGTCGACGACGGCCGCCGACGCAGCCGCAACCAGTGCCGCTACACGCTGCAGATCGAGGGCGACCCCGACCGCCTCTCCGACGACCACGCCGTCAGCCTCTACCGCATCGTCCAGGAAAGCCTGACCAACGCCGCCAAGCACGGCCGCCCCACCCGCATCGACGTGCACCTGGCCCACGACCCCGACACGGGCGCGGTCGACCTGCGCATCGAGGACGACGGACAGGTCGAGAACACCCTGCCCCTGCCCGCCTCCGCCACCCCTCGCCACGGCCTGCTCGGCATGCACGAGCGGGTGCTGGCCCTGGACGGCACGCTGGACATCGGTGCTCGCGTGCCGCATGGCGTGCGGGTGCAGGTGCGACTCCCCGGCGGCACACAACGCCAGCCATCCCCCGCTTCTGGGACGCCTTTTGAGGCCCCGCCGACCATCCGATCGCAACCGGAGCCGGTCTTGTCCTCGCCCTCGGCGTCCCACGCTTTTTCCGCGCCACCGGCGCCGCTGAACCCATGATCCGCCTCCTGCTCGTCGACGACCACGCCGTGGTGCGTGAAGGCTACCGCCGCCTGCTGGAGCGGCGCGGCGACATTTCCATCGCCGCTGAAGCGGGCAACGCCACCGACGCGCTGCAGGCGTGGCGCGACCTACAGCCCGACCTGGCGGTGGTGGACCTGTCGCTGCCGGACATGGGTGGGGTGGAACTGATCCGCCGGCTGCGCCAGCGCGATCCCCAGGCCCGAGTGCTGGTGTTCAGCATGCACCGTGAGCCGCTGTACGCACGCCAGGCCCTCAAGGCCGGCGCACTGGGCTACGTCACCAAAAGCTCGGCGCCGGAAGTGCTCGTGCAGGCGGTCTACACCGTGGCACGCGGCGAGCGCACGTTGGGCCCCGACGTCGCGCCGGAGCTCGCACTGCAACTGCTCGACGGTGCCGCTGACCCGCTGCAGGACCTGACCCCGCGCGAGTTCGAGGTGCTGCGGCTGCTGCTGGCCGGACAAGGCCCGGACGCCATCGCCCAGGCCCTGCACATCAGCCCCAAGACCGCCCAGAACACCCACTACCAGATCAAGGCCAAGCTCGGCGCACGCAGCGACATCGAGCTGGTGCGCATGGCGATGAAGTGGGGGCTGGTGGAGGGAGGGGCCTGAGAAGTCCGCAACTTCAGGGCATCGGGAACTTGGCCTTCAACCCATCAAAGCCGGCCTTGTAGATGCCGGACACAATCTCGCGGGCCTTGTCGTCCGTGACGCCTTCGGCCTTGGCATCGCGCTGGAAGGTGCTGGACCAGACCACGCGCGAGCCCTTGCCGCGCGGCAGCACCTTGAGCGTCGACTCGTAGCCGGTGACCGGCAGCGGCGACGCCTGGATGCGGTAGACCATCTGGTGCTGGGCGGCGTCCAGGCGCTCCAGCGATTCGACGATGCGGGCGCCGTCCTTGGTCACCACCGTGCGGACGGCCCCAGCATGGCCAGCGTCGCCACTTTGCAGCAGGGTGTCGGCCACCACCGGGTGCCAGGCCAGCGAATCGAACCGGCCCACCGTGCGCCAAACCTCGGCGGGCTGAGCCGGCAGGTCCACCGATTCCGACACGGACAGCGACGGGGCGGCCGACGCGCCAAGCGCGGTCAAGGCCAGACCCAGAGCCAAGGCCCAAGCGCGGACCGGTGCGTGAAATGCATGCATGAGGAGTCTCCTGTTTCGATGTGAACGAGAGACCCCATGCTGGCAATCCATGCGGCGCCGGAGAAGGCCGCCGCGTCACAACGGGAACCGGCCGGCCCTGCAGCGGGCAATTTGCCTGGGCCCCGCAGCCCCGTCCGCCCGACGCTCGGTTCAGGCGGGCGGCGCAGCCTGCTCCAGTTGGCGATACACCTGCCGGGCCACGGCCTGCACCTCAGGCGCGCCCGACGGCGCGTTGAGCGCGTAGCCGAAGCGCTCGTCCATCCAGTAGAACGACACCCGGCCCTCGGCCTCGGTGGTGCGGAAGGCCGCCTCGCCGGTCTGCGGGCCGGCCGACGCCCCGCTGGGCGCGGGTGCAAACGCCGTCACATACAGCGTCAACCGGGCACCGTCGGCGTGCTCGTACATGAACTGGGCCCGGGGCGAGCCCTCGCCGGGCAGCAGGCGCCCGCCCAGAAGGCGGTAGCCCTGGGCGGTGAGGTCCGGCACGGTGAGGTGGGCACCCAGGCGGCGGCTCAGCCACTGCACCAGATGGACCTGCTCCTCGGCCGTGACTTCGACGGGGTGGCGCTTTTCGGGGGTGTAGACGGCGTGGGCCACGCCGGCGTCCCTCACGTAGTCCGGCAGAGGGGCGGTCGATCGGGCGCGGTCCACGCGACCGCTGTCGCTCTGCGCCCAGCGTGCGGCACCCGCATCGCCCCCCCCGTCTCGTCCGGCCGACCAGTGCCCTACCCCGACGCCCAGCGCCAGCAGCAGGCTGGCTGCCAAGGCCTGGGTCCACGGTGCGAATCGGGGACGCAGGTGACGCTGGCCCGCCATCAGGTGCAGGACGCTGTGAGCCAGGGCGGTGGGCGGCTCACCGGGATCCATGCTGCGTGCGAGCCGGCGCAAGGCCTGGCGCTGGGTCTGCCAGTCGGTCACCCGCTGGACATCGTCGGGGTGCTGCTGTAGCCAAGCCATCACCTCCGACACCCGCGCCGGGTCCAGCAGACCGTCGACCCAGGCGTGCAAGTCCGCATCGGTCACGGGGCGCGCCGGCCCGTCGGAGGGGGGAAACATCGTCGTCATCACTTCACCACACGAAGATGGGCTCGGCCGGGTTCGCCCGCCGGGGCCGGCTCCTGCGAAGGCTCCGGCGCTGCGGTCGGCGGGGTGTCGCTCATCCGGCGACGCAGGCGCTCGCGCGCCCGGTGCAGGCGGGACATGACCGTGCCGATGGGCACCTGCAGGATCTCCGCCGCCTCGGCGTAGGTGTAGTCCTCGACCGTCACGAGCAACAGCACCTGCCGCATGTCGATCGGCAGCTCCGCCAAGGCCTGCTCGAGGTCGATGCGGTCGCCGGTCCGGCTCCAGGGTTCGTGGTGCGGCTCGGGGTGGGCGTCGAGGGCGTCGGCCTGGTGGTCATGGCGCCAGTCGCGGCGCTGGTTTTCGTGCAGGTTGTGCATCAGGGACAGCAGCCAGCCCCGCAGGGCCGGCCCCGGCTGCCACAACGCCCACTTGCGGCAGGCGCGCTCCAGCGTGTCCTGCACCAGGTCGTCGGCGTGGGCGCCGTTGCCCGTCAGCAGACGGGCGTAACGCCGCAACGCCGGAACATGGCCGAGGATCTGTTCAACACCCACGAGAACGACCTTCGATCAGGGACGCGCGAGCTTCCACACGCCGTTGAAGCCGTCGCCGGTGCGATCGCCCGGCTTCTGGTCCTTGGCCCAGCGATACACCGGCTGGCCCTTGTAGGCCCACTGGCTGCTGCCGTCGTCACGCACGACCACGCTCCAGTCGCCGCGGGCCGAAGCGCCGGCGTCCGCCTTCAGCGGCGGCCAGTTGGCGGCACAGGGGCCGTTGCACACGCTCTTTCCGCTGCCGACAGCGTCCTTGTCGAAGGTGTAGAGCGTCATCCCGGCGCCGTCGACGAGCACCCCGTCCGACACCGCAGCGGGTGCGGGCGCGACTGCGGCAGCGCCGTTGCCCCCACCACCGCCGTACCCCCCCATCGACATCGACGAACAACCCGCCGCCAAGGTCAGGGCGGCAGACAGGGCGGCCAGGGACATCAGGTTCACGGTGCGCATGACGGACTCCAGAAAAGAGGAAGGAACACCTCGGTGAACACGGCAGACCCTCCGTTTATTCCACCCATCGTTTCTCCCTCTCGGAATCTGGGTCGGGAAGCTCGCATTTATTCGGGCTTCGGGCAGGCGGCCCCACCGGCACCATTGGACGAGAACCCCGTCGATGCGACCATGACCCCCGCCATTGCCCCAGAAGCGCCCCCCGCAGCCCCTCACACCGGACGTTGGCATTCGGCCGCCCACATCGCGGCCCTGGTCTTGAGCACCGCGGCGGCCGTGCAGGGGGCTTTTGCGTCGTCGGACACCACCACCCAGACCCTGATGGCCGGGGCCGTGGTGGCCGTGCTGCTGCACACCGTGATGCACCAGCGCCGCCGCGCCGAAAACCGGCTGCAGAGCGAAAGGCTCGCACAGGCTTTGGTTGAACTGGGCGCCCCGCGTCCCGCCCCCCAAGCGCCGCTCCACCTCACCGCCCTGACCCACTCGGCCGCCGAGGCCCGTCACGCCGTCACCGACGCCTTCGAGCAGGTGCACACCGACGCCTCCGCCCTGCGCGGCGACGTGGCCAAGCTCAACCAGTCCGCGCACGAAGTGGCGCAGTCGGCCCAGCACAACGAGGCCCAGCTCATCGGCGCGGCCCAGTCGGTGATGGACCTGTCGATGGCCATCCAAGAGTCGTCCTCGGCCGTGACCAGCGTGCGCGAACGCGCAGACGCCACCCTGCAGACCACCCGCCAGGGCGAGTCGATGGTGGACCAGGCCTCGCTGACGATGAACTCCATCACCGAGTCCTCGGCCCAGGTGCGCGGCCTCATCACCACCATCGAAGGCATCGCTTTCCAGACCAGCATCCTGTCGCTCAACGCAGCGGTCGAGGCGGCCCGCGCCGGCGAGTCCGGCAAGGGTTTTGCCGTCGTGGCCGGTGAAGTGCGCACGCTGGCCAACCGCACCACCCGCGCCGCCACCGACGTCAAGCGCGTGCTCAGCCAGTCGCTCGACGAGCTGGAAGTGGGCACGGTGCTGATGAAGGAGGCCGGCGACATGATGCGCGACACGGTCAAGGCCGTGAACGCCCTGGCCGACGACCTCACCCGCCTGGACCTGGCCGCCGGCACGCAGCGCGAGCAGGTCGACACCATCAACCACTCGCTGATCGAGCTCAACGACGTCCTGACCCGCCACGCCCAGTCCGCACAGACGGCCTGCGAATTCGCCGAGCGGTTCGACGGCTGCACCCAGAGCCTTCTTTCTCGCGCCCGGCAGCACCTCCAGCGCTGTACCGCCTGACCCCCACCCCTCCCGTGGAGCACCCATGACCCTCCCCACCGCAGACCACCCCTGCTGGACGCGGCTCGTCAACGGACAGTTGCCGCAGTTCCAGACCCGCCAGGCCGCGCTGATGTTCCTGCTCAAGAAGCTGCAGGGCAGCCGCGATCCGCTGGACCAGCGCCGCCGCACGCTGCAGGACTTCTTCACCAAGTACCAGCGCGTGCTGGATGCCGAGATCCATCAACTCGTCCAAGCGGGGGCCTGACCGACATGACCACTTTGCTCACCCTCGAACAGGCCGCACAGCGCATCGCTTCGGGCGCCCCCCTGTCCATCGCCGGCGACGAAACCGCCCTGCGCCAGTTGCCGCGCGGGACGTGGATCGGCGGCACCATCCCCTACTTCATGGCCGAAGCCGGCGGCTGCAAGACCAAGCAGCACGTCATGGTGACGGAACTGGCCTCGGCCCAGGCCCTGAGCCTGGCGCACTACGGCGCCGACCAGCTGGGCCAGATGATGCGCGACGCCCCGGCGAACGGCTGGACACTGGTCATCCTGCCGTACGGCGGAAAGGCCCACAAACAGTTCGCCGAGCACTGCCGCGACGACCGCGACGCCTTCATCAAACCGGTGGCCGGCTGGGTGTCGGGCGTCGATCTGGACGAACTCGGCAAGCGCACGCCCAAGGTCTTCCTGGGCAGCACGGGCGAGGTCTTCGAGGACGGCGCCGTGGTGGCGCACGGTACGCTGGCCGACGGGCAGCTCGCGCTGATCGACATCGTCAACATCTTCGAGCCCGACCGCCTGGACGTGCTGCGATTCCCGGAAACCGGCTTCAAGGCCACGACCTGCACGGTCAACGGCGAACCGATGAAGCTGCTGGACTTCCTGCGCCTGCGCCGCAACGACGACGGCAAGCTGCCGCTGGTGGGCGACTTCAACGGCACCTTCGGCAACGCCGCCATCCAGCACATCGACACCGCCACGGGCGAGGTGAGCTTCTACGCCCCGGTGTTCCCGGACGTGGAGTACTTCATCGCCAAGCCGGTGGGCGACTATGCGCAGGCCTTCCGCGAACGCCTGACCGAGCTGGAACAGCAACCGGTGGTGTTTGCCTGCAACTGCGCCGTCAACTACCTGTACGGCAAGCTCGAAGGCCAGCGCCTGGGCCGCATCGAAGGCCCGGTGACCTTCGGCGAGATCGGCTACCAGCTGCTGTCACAGACCCTGGTGGCTTTGCGCGTGGTCTGACGCCCACCCGACACGGCCGGCCATGAGGATCATGGGCCGGTCGGTCTCCCAGGAGCGGCCCTTTTCGGGCCGCTTTGTCTTGTGGGGTGGCGCACGCACGCCGCGGGAGGTTGCGTCGATGTGCCGGGCGTGAAGGTTCACCCCGGTCGGGTCACCTTGCAGCCCGCTCCAGCAGCAACGCCTCCACCTCGGCCGACAGGCCCGCCGGCTTCACGCTGGGCGCAAAACGCTGGCGCACCTGCCCCTGCGCATCCACCAGAAACTTGGTGAAGTTCCACTTGATGGCCCGGGTGCCCAGCACACCGGGCGCCCGTTCCTTGAGATGCAGGTACAGCGGATGCGCACCCGCGCCGTTGACCTCGATCTTGGCGAACAGCGGAAAGCTCACGTCGTAGTTCAGGCTGCAGAAGCGGCGGATCTCCTCGGCGTCGCCGGGCTCCTGGTGCCCGAACTGGTCGCACGGAAAACCCAGGACCTCGAAGCCCCGGTCACGGTACCGACGGTACAGCGCCTCCAGGCCCTCGTACTGCGGCGTGAAGCCGCAGCGGCTGGCCACGTTGACGATGAGCAGCACCCGACCCGCGTAGACCGACAGCGGCAGCATCCGGCCGTCCAGCGTGCGGGCTTCGAAATCGAACACGGAAGGGGTGGACATGGGGCTCCAAAGACATCGGACCTGCCGTCCGCTGTGGAACGACAGGTCCGATTCTGCCGGTGGATGAAAAACCGCAACCGGCGTGGGAACGCCCCCTCCGGTCGGCGATCAGGTGCGGAACGTGCCCACGACCTCGCCCAGGCGGCGGGCCTGGTCCTTCATGGACTCGGCCGCGGCGGCGCTCTGCTCGACCAGTGCCGCGTTCTGCTGCGTCATCTGGTCCAGCTGACCCACGGCGCCGTTGACGTGCTGGATGCCGGCCGACTGCTCGCTGGCGGCCGCCGTGATGTCGCCGATGATGTCCGTCACGCGCTGCACGCTGGCGACGATCTCCTGCATGGTGTGACCGGCGTCCTGCACCAGGCGTGCGCCGGTTTCAACGCGGTCCACCGATGCGCCGATGAGCGCCTTGATTTCGCGGGCCGCATCGGCGCTGCGCTGCGCGAGGTTGCGCACCTCGCCGGCCACGACCGCAAAGCCGCGGCCCTGCTCGCCGGCCCGCGCGGCTTCCACCGCCGCGTTCAGCGCCAGGATGTTGGTCTGGAAGGCGATGCCGTCGATCACGCCGA
>CAYRBG010000037.1:0-17484 GCA_964422355.1 uncultured Sphaerotilus sp.
ACGTGCCGATTGCCGAATGCCTGGTGCTGGAGGACTCCAACACCGGGGCTCGCGGTGGCTTGGCCGCGGGCGCCCGGGTGATCGTGGTGCCGGACCTGATTGCGCCGGCGGAGGACGTGCGGGCTGGCGGCGCCACCGTCATGGACAGCCTGTTCGATGTCCTGGAGATGCTCAAGACGGGGTCCGCCCCATCCACCGCGGCCTGAGCCCCTTTTGGGGCGCTCATGACAGCCTTGTCGTGATTCGTCACACCACGTGGGCGCGGGCGGCGGTCGAAGCGCATGCAATGGGTGAACCGCCGTGCCGGGGTTCGACCGGGCGGCGAGTTGTGTCTTCACACTCACTCTGGAGTACCCCATGAACGCGACTTCTTCTTCCCGGGTGGCCCTTCGGCGCCCAGTGTTTCCAGTGTCGATCGTCGTGCTGGCCTGCGCCGGACTGACCGCGTGCGGCGGCGGTGGCAGCTCGTCATCGGGCGACAGCAGCAGCACCCTGGCCACGGATGTGGCCCAGTCCACCACCGCGACGACGATGTCGGTGCCCGCGGACAGCACCGAGGCCATGGCCACGCTGGTGTCGACCAGCGAGGTCGTCGTGGCGGGCGGCACCGCCGGAGCCAGCTACGCCTGCCTGGGCGGCGGCAGCGCGCAGTTCACCGTGACCGGGGCCAACCTGGCGCAGGTCACCAACGGTGTGCTCGACGCGGGTGAGGTCTACAGCCTGAGCTTCACCCACTGCCGAGGATCGGCCGGCGCGGCCGCGGTCAACGGTGCGTTGACGCTGACCGTCCTGGGCAACGGCGGCGGCACGCTGTCGGTACAGACCAGCAGCCAGAGCCTGAGCGTGGCCCTGCCGCTGCGCACGCTGACCCAGACCGGGCAGTCGTCGTTCAGCCGAACCTCCACGACCACCGGCAGCACGGTCCAGACGACCCAGCACTGGACTGCGTCACAGATCACCCTGACCAGCGTGCGCAGCAGCGGCACCACCAGTTCGCTCGCCCTCAGCGGCGTGGACCTCACGCGCAGCGTCACCACGTCGTCGGGGGTGCTCGCCGGCAGCTCGCACCAGGGCAAGATGACGCTGGCCGCCTCGGCGCCGAGTCTCAACTGGACGGTCACCTATGCGACCGTGGGCAGCGTCTCCTATGCGGCGGACGGCACGCCGACCCAGGGCCAGTGGACCCTGACCCTGCCTCACCACATCCTGGGGGCCACGCTCGCCAACGGCACCGCAACCGTCACGGACGACGTAGGTGCCGACGGGACGGTGGATCACACCTTCAGCTGGACGGTGCAGTCGCTGCAAAACGCATCGCTGTGATTCGAAGCGCGGAGGCCGGCCTCGATCCCGAGACCGGCCAGGGCCTTGCCGGAATGTGCCGGCAGGGCGCAAGGCAGGAGCACCTTCGCGTCAGCGCGATGGCAACGGGCAAGCGGCCAACGCTTCCTTGTGCGACTCCGCGCACTGCCGCAGCGCGCTGCCGCGGGCATCGCCGCAGAGTCGGCGAAGCTGGTCCGCACAGCGCTCCAGCGACCCCAGCTCGGCGGCGCAGCCGGGCGACAGCTCGGCCTGGTGCGAACGCAGGCACTGCACGATGCGCCCGCCGCCGGGCTCGACGTCACGGCACAGCTTGCGGGCGTCCGCACGGCAGGCCTGAGCCGCAGCCTGTCCAGGCGCCGCCCGAGCCGGCGCGGCACCCCACCCCGCGGCCATCAGCAGGAGGGCGAGAACGACGACCCGCATCACGGGCGGGTGACGGTCACGGTGCCGCTGTTGCCCTGCGGGCCGGTGACCGTGGTGTTCGAGCCGGTGTCGGTGCGCGTGGTGTTGCGGGTGACGGTCTGGCCGTTGGCGCCGGTCATCGTGGAGGTGGCGCCGTCGGCGTTGCGCTGCACGTTGCGGCTGCGCACGGCCCCCAAAGGTCCGGTGCTGGTGGAGTTGACCTGACCGGCCTCGCGGTCGACCGTCCGCGACGCGGTGTGGCCGTTGGCGCCGGTGGCTTGCCAAGCCCGGGTGCGGGCCTGGGCCGGGGTGGCGGCCAGGACGGCCAAGGCGATGGCCGCAGCCAGGACGGCGGGGGCCGACACGGCATGGACGGCATCCGGCACGGACGGGGACGACAGGCGACGGAGGATCGACATGGTGCATTCCTTTCAACACGGGACCGGACGACACGTCCGGCTTGAGGTGCATTGGGCGCGGACCGCCCCTTCCATGCGCAGACGTCGTGCGACGAAGTGCGACAAGCATGAAACATTGCCGCCATCCCACAGGCCGATGCCTACACTGCGTGACCATGCCTGCACCGATGGAATCCCGCGCACAGCCCCTCGTGCTGATCGTCGATGACGACGCCGAGCTGGGTGACATGATCGGCGAGCTGCTGGCCCGCGAAGGATGGTCGGTGCATGCCGTGCTGACGGGTCGCGACGGCGAATCGGCGCTGCGCACCCAGCACCCCGAGGTCGTGCTGCTGGACGTCATGCTGCCGGACGCCAACGGCTTCGAGCTGTGCCGGCGCTGGCGGGCCGAGCATCCCGGCCTGGGCCTGCTGATGCTCACGGCGCGCGGCGACCCGATGGACCGCGTGCTGGGCCTGGAGATCGGCGCGGACGACTACCTGCCCAAGCCCTTCGAGGCCCGTGAACTGGTGGCCCGCGTGCGGGCCTTGTTGCGCCGTGCGGCGCCCGGTCGGGCGGAGTCGCCCATGCTGCGCTTCGGCGGCCTGACGGTCGACCTGCTGCGACGGGAGGTCCGCGTGGGGACCGATGGCGAGGGCACGACATCGGCCATCGCCCTGACCAGCGTCGAATTCAAGTTGCTGGCCGCCCTGGCCCGTGCGCCGGGACAGCCCTTGAGTCGGGAGATGCTGAGCGAGTCGGTTCAGGCCGGCAGCTACCGACCGCAGGATCGCACGGTCGACGTGCAGGTGGCCCGTCTGCGGCGCAAGCTGCGCGAAGCCAGCCCCGGTCAGGAGTGGATCGACACGGTGCGCGGGGAAGGCTATGTCTTCGTCCCCAGAGGCTGACCGGGTGGCCCCCGGACCGCCGGACCCGCACAAAGTCCCGCCCTTGTCGCGTCGGCTCCTGCCGCGTGCGGACAGCCTGTTCGTCCGCCTGTTGGGACTGCAGATCGTGCTGGTGACGTCGGTGGTGCTGGTCTTCGGGGTCCTGTTCTACATGGAGCGCAGTCGGGCCATCGCCCGGCTGCAGGCCCATTTCTGGGGGCCGGCCATCGAGGACGTGCTGTCCCGGCCGATCGACCGCCCGCTGCCCCCGGGCTCACCCGTGCTTCGGCAGCAGATCGTCGAGCCCACGGACACCCTGCCCCTGCCCTTGCGGACGCCGCGCAGCATCGCCATGAACGAGGCGCTGGCCGAACAGGGCCTGGTGGTGGAAGCCTCGGCGCTGGTGCGCAGCCGGGGGCGGTTCCGCGTGTGGCTGCGCGTGCGCGAGGACGCGCCGGGGGCCGCCGCGCGGTGGATGGAGCTCTCCGGCGATCTGGTCGAGTCCGTCTGGCCGTTGCGGCTGGCTGCGGCCGTGGGCGTGGCGGGACTGCTGCTGGCCGCGGCCAGCTGGTACTTCACGCGTCGCTTGACACGACCGCTGCAGCGTCTGCGCGAGCACATCGATGTGGTCCATCCCCGGCGCCTGATGGCCGACGCGCCGTCGCCTCCGCCCCAGGATCCGGCCGCACCGCCCGAGGTGGCGGCCATTGCCGCCGCCCACCATCGCCTGCTGGTGAGGCTGACCGAGCACGAACGCGAGCGGGCCCTGCTGCTGGCCGGCGTGTCGCACGACCTGCGCAGTCCGCTGGGGCGCATCCGGCTGGCCGCCCAGCTCCTGCCCGAGGACGCGGGCGTGGCCCGGCGGCGGGACGTCATCCTGCGCAATGTCGATGCGGCCGACCGGCTCATCGGCAGCTTCCTCGATCACGTCCGTGCAGGCGAGCTGCCTTTGGACGAGACCGTGGACGTGGGGGCCGTGGCCCGCAAGGTCCAGACCGACGCCGCCTCGGCCGGACATGCGGTGGCGCTGACCCTGCCTCCCGAGGACGCGCCTGCTCCGCGATTGACACAGTGCAACGGGGTGCTGGTCGAGCGCACGATCGCCAACCTGGTCGACAACGCCCTGCGTCACGGCCATCCGCCGGTACGCCTGGCCGTGGCGGTGGACCGTGCGGCGGGGTGCCTGCGGGTCGACGTCGAAGACGCGGGGCCGGGCATTCCCCCCGAGCAGCGCGAGCTGGCACTGAGCGCCTTCGGCCGGGGCGACGCCAGCCGGAGCACGCCGGGCACCGGGCTGGGACTGTCCATCGTGCAGCGGGTGTGCGCCCGCCTGGGCGGGCGGCTCGACATCCAGACCGAACCCGGGATGAACCGGATGCGCCTCGTGTTCCCTTGGAGCGGGTGACCCCACCCCTGCGCCCCAGCCACATGCAGTCAAAGACCTGACGCGTGTCCCATCGACGGTCCCCCCAGGTCCAACAGCGAAGCGCGGCGATTCCGTAGTCGACCAGGCTGGGTCAGCGCCCTCCGGTCTGCTGCTTCCACTTCCTCACCGCCGCCATCGTCTTGGCCACGTGCCCATCGGGATCCATGCTGGAGTAGGCCTCCACGACCTTGCCGTCCGGGGCGATCACGTACGAGATGCGGTCGGCCACGCTGGGTGCCAACATGAAGCCTGCGTCGTACGCCTTGATGATGCGGCCGTCGTCCGCACCCACGGCGAACTGGTTGCGGCACTCCTCGACGCTGAACTTCTTCAGCGTCTCGATGTTGTCGTTCGAGATGCCGATCACCGTGGCCCCGAGCTTGTTGAACTCGGGAGTTGCCTCGGCAAACAGGTGCGCCTCCACCGTGCAACCGCTGGTAAAGGCTTTGGGGTAGAAGTACACGACCACCGGGCCCTTCTTCAGCGCGTCACCGAGGTTGAAGGTGAAGGGCTTGCCGCCCAGCGCCGCCTGGGTGGTGAAGGCGGGCGCGACAGCCCCCAGAGGCAGCGCCGCCTCGGCGGGCGCGTGCAGCAGCACGACTCCGAGCACGCTGGACAGGAGGGTTCTGGACAGGATGGACATTGCGCAGGCTCTCCGTGACTCTTTCGGAAAGACCACTCTAGTCCGATCCCGATGCCCCCGTCGGGCCAGGGTGCGTCACACTCGCCGCACGAACGTCCGAGACACCGAAGGAGAGCTTTGCCTTGCCCGCCCACCCCTCCGTCGACGCCTTCCTGACGGCGCTCGATCACCCCCACAAGGAAGGCATTCAGCTCCTGCGTGCCGGCATCCTGAACCTCGACCCCGGCATCGCCGAAGAGGTGAAGTGGAACGCGCCCAGTTTCAAGCTGGCCGATCATTTCGCCACGTTCAAGTTGCACCCTCCCAAGCAGATCCAACTGGTGCTGCACTGCGGCGCCAAGAAAAAGCCGCTGCAGCGGCCCTTCGAGCTGTCGGATCCGCACGGACTGGTGAAGTGGGCGGCACCGGATCGCTGTGTGGTGACCTTGGCCTCCGCACAGCAGGCCATCGAACGGGAGGCGGAGGTCCTGGCGCTCGTCCAAGCCTGGATGGCTCAACTCTGAAGGGTGGCGTCCGGAAGGATGCTCGGTCGCGCGTCGCTGCGCTTTTCACTGCTCAGTCGCATGGAGGGATGTCGTGGACAAGTTCGACCTGTGGGTGATGCTCAGCGGCGGCGATCTGCGCTCCATCGGACGCGCCGACGAGGTGGTGGCCTTGGTGCAAGGGCACCCCTCACTCTTCGCTGCGCTCGTGCAGGGCATGCAATCGGACGACGCCATCCTGAAGGCCCGATGTGCCGACGCTGCCGAAAAGGTCAGTGCCGTGCACCCGGAGTGGCTCATCCCCCACAAGGCCATGCTGATCGAACAACTGTCGCTGGACCCTCAGCCCGAGGTGCGCTGGCACGTGGCGCCCATGCTGGCGCGCTTGCCGCTCGATGGGGCGGTGCTGACCCAGGCCGTGACTCGCCTGACCGAGTGGCTGAACGACACAAGCAGCATCGTCAAGACGATGTCGATGCAGGCCCTGGCCGATCTGGCCGAGCGCCACGAGGTGCTGCGCCCGGAGGTGCTGCGTCATCTGCGGGAGTTGACCGTCATCGGCACACCGGCCATGAAGGCGCGGGGGCGCAAGCTGCTGAAACGGCTGGATGCATGACCCGTTGAACGACACAGACAACGGCGGCACGGCACGATATCGGGACAAAGTCTGTTCTCAGGAGAAACACGTGCTCGCTTCCACCCTGGCTTCTTTCATCCACTTCCTTGCTGCGTTTGGCATCGCCGCCATCCTGTTGACCGGGTGGGTGCGGCTGCCGCTGGTGAGACTCTGCGCCACGGTGTGGCGTAAGGCCTGGGCTGAACACACTCACGGCAAATCCGGTTGGACTCGTCCATGACCTACACCCAGACCTTCATCCACGTCGCGGCGGACACCCGGGCCCAGGCCTCGAAAGTGCCAACCGTCAAGCCCGGCGCGGCCAAGACCGTGGCCGTGCTGGAGCACGAACTGATCGCTGCCGCGCCCTACGCCCTCACGCAGGAGGAGGTGCAGTTCGCCGTGCATGTGCGTCGACAGGATCTGAGCGACGCGGACGTCCGAGAACGCCGCGACGCGCTGTGGACGGCGTTCTTCTCCAAGCCCATGGCCTGCATGCGCTGCTCGCCGCTGCCCAAGACTTACGGCTGGGGGCTGCATTTCGACGAGCGGGGCCGGGTGGCGCTGGTGCCGATGGAAAGCCCGCGCTACGCGGAGCTGGCCGAGGATCCTCGCCTCACTCGGACCCGGGCGATGAGCAGCAAGCGAACCCCACCCCAAGGACGATGACCCCATGTACATCCCCCCCGGCTACGGCACCGTCACGCCGTACTTCTTCGTGGCGGACGCCCCCGCCTTCATCCGTTTCCTGATCGACGGCCTGGGCGGCACCGAGCTGTGCCGCACGCTGGGCTCGGACGGTCGGGTGGCCAACGCCCAGATCCAGCTCGGCACCTCAGCCGTGATGGTGAGCGAAGCCACCCCCGCCTACCCCGCCATGGCCAGCGCCTTCTACCTCTATGTGGAAGACGCCGAAGCGGCCATGGCGCAAGCCCAGGCCGCAGGTGCCCTCAAGGTGATGGACGTGGCCGACATGCCCTACGGCGATCGGCAGGGTGGCGTGCAGGACGCCCACGGCAACTACTGGTGGATTTCGCAGCGGCTGGTGCAGGCGCCGTACACCTCGCGCTGAGGCCTGACCCCTCATACTCTCGCCCTCAACCCGCTCCGATCACTCAGCGCATGACCTACGCCGTCAAGGAAATCTTCTACACCCTCCAGGGCGAAGGCGCCCAGGCGGGGCGGCCCGCGGTGTTCTGCCGCTTTGCCGGCTGCAACCTGTGGAGCGGCCGGGAAGAAGACCGCGCGAACGCGGCCTGCCGCTTCTGCGACACCGACTTCGTCGGCACCGACGGCACGCTGGGCGGCAAGTTCTCGACCGCCGATGCGCTGGCCGAAGGGATCGCGAGCCAGTGGCCCGCAGGCACCACGCCCGGCCTCGTCGTGCTCACCGGCGGTGAGCCGCTGCTGCAGGTGGACGCCCCCCTGATCGACGCCCTGCACGCCCGCGGGTTCACCCTTGCTGTGGAAACCAACGGCACCGTCGCCGCCCCACCCGGGCTGGACTGGGTGTGCGTGAGCCCCAAGGCCGGCAATCCCTTGGTGCAGACCTCGGGGCAGGAGCTGAAGGTTGTCGTGCCTCAGGACGGGCTCGATCTGGAGGCGCTGGCCCGACTGCCCTTCACCCACCGCTTCCTGCAACCGATGGATGGCCCCGACGCTGCTTCGCACATGCAATGGGCGATCGACCACTGCCTGCGCGACCCGCGCTGGCGGCTGAGTGTGCAGACGCACAAGGTCATCGGCATCCGCTGACGGCGGTGACCCCACCGTCGGGCGGCGGGTCGGCCTCAGCCGGACGAGGGTACCGGGCTCAGTCCCGCAGTCTCATTTCAGTCCCAGACGCCGCGCCACCTTGTGCAGGTTGCTGGGATCCAAGTCCAGACGGCGAGCGGCCGCGGCCCAATTGCCGTCGCAGGCCTGCAGGGTCTGGCGGATGTGGGCGCGCTGGGCCGCATCCGTCACCTCCCGCAGGCTGCCTTCCGCAGGAACCTCGGCTTGGCGCCCTGCGGCGGGTTCGGCGCTCAACGTGCCTCGCGCGCCGGCCTGCGACTCGGTCTGCGTCTGCTCCAGACCGAGCAGCGAGGCCCCGAGCGCGACGATGCTGCGGCGGTCTTCCAACTGACCGGCCGCGCGCAAGGCCGCACGCCCGATGACGTGGCCCAGTTCGCGCACGTTGCCGGGCCAGGGGTAGGCGAGCAGGCCGCGCTCGGCATCGGGCGCCAGCCGCAGGCCGCGCAAGCCGAGCTGAGCCCGGTTGACCTCCAGAAAACGCCCGGCCAGCGGCAGGATGTCATCGGTGCGCTGGCGCAGCGGCGGCAGCGGGATGGGGTACACCGACAGCCGGTGGTACAGGTCGGCGCGGAAGTGACCCTCGCGCACCGCCTCCTTGAGGTCGCGGTTGGTGGCTGCGATCACGCGCACATTGACCTTGCGCGGGCGGTCCGAACCCAGGCGCTGGATCTCGCCGTTCTGCAGCGTGCGCAGCAGCTTGGCCTGCAGCCCCAGCGGCAGCTCGCCCACCTCGTCGAGGAACAGCGTGCCGCCCTGGGCCGCCTCCACCCGGCCCGCCCGGTCCGCCGTGGCGCCGGAAAACGCCCCGCGCACATGCCCGAACAGTTCACTTTCGGCCAGGGTGTCGGGCAAAGCGGCGCAGTTGACCTGCACCAGGGGCCGGTGCCTGCGTGGCGAGAGGCGATGGATGCGGCGCGCGAACAGCTCCTTGCCCACCCCTGTCTCACCGAGCAGCAGCACCGGCAGATCGCTCTCCGCCACCACCCGGCTCTCCTTGAGCAACTGCCGCATGACCTCGCTGTGCGCCACGATTTCCAGGTCGTCGTCGCGGTCGGCGCCTTCGATCGCCTCGTCCGCCGGATCGCTCTGCATCCGGTCGGTCGAAGCGCGGGCCTGACGCAAGGCCTGGTTCTCCCGCTCCAGGCGCGTCACGCGCACGGCAGCTTCCACCAAGGCACTGGTGCGCACCAGCGCTTCGCGGGCCGCCGCATCGAACACCCCGGGACGCAGCCCGTCGAGCGTCAGCGCCCCCCAAGGACGACCGTCCTGGTGCAGCCGGATGCCCATGCAGTCATGCACAGGCAGAGGTTGCCCCTGCTGCTCTTCGATCAGGCCGTCGTAGGGATCAGGCCAGCGGCTGTGGTGCTCAAACGCCACCACCTCGCGCGAAGCCATGATGGCCGCCAGGCGCGGCTGCTCCTGCAGCGGAAAGCGGCGCCCCAGCGCATCGCGGACCAGACCGACCGCGGCCACGGGCCGCAGACACTCCTCCTGCCCTTCGCCGGACTCCAGCGCCAGCAGCGCCACCGCATCGCAGCCGAACGCCGCCTGCACACCCGCCACCACCCGCTGCAGACGCACCGCCGCCGGCAACAGCACGGCCAGGTCGCTCAAGAACAGTCCATCCAACATGGTGAATTCAACCCCGTGGGTAGTTATGACCCTTACTCGCGGACGGTACAAGCAACCACATCCGAATTAAGCCGTTGATTTATAAGGCACCAAGTTGGGTCTGCATCTTGCGGTGAGTCAGGCATCGTCCGATTACCCGAGTCATGCCATGAATTCCCCCTTGCTGAACCGTTCCCTGGCCGACTTGGCCTGCAGCCTGCCCGGTGCGACGGCCGTGTTCCACGAACAGAAGCTCGACTTCTGCTGCGGTGGTGAACGCACGCTGCAACAGGCGGCGGTTTCCCGCGGCCTGGATCCCGAACTGCTGGCCCGCCGCCTGGAATTGATCAACACCCGTGCCACCGAAGCCCAAGACCTGCGCGAACTGCCCACGCCCGAGCTGATCGACCACATCGTCTCGCACTACCACGAGCGGCTGCGGGTGCAACTGCCGGAGCTGGTCCGCATGGCCCGCCGGGTGGAAACCGTCCATGCCCTGCGCCCGGAGTGCCCGCACGGTGTGGCCGATCTGCTCGAAGAACTGCAGCAGGAGCTCACCAGCCACCTGCAGAAGGAGGAACAGATCCTGTTCCCGATGTTGGTGCAGTCGACCCATGCCTGGGTGCAAGGCCCGATCGGCGTCATGCGCCTGGAGCACGAACAGCACCGCGATGTGCTGGAACGCATGGCCCACCTCGCACACGGACTCGTCACGCCCGAGCGGGCCTGCAACACCTGGCGCGCGCTGATCCTGGGCCTGCAGACGCTGTACGAAGAACTGAGCCGGCACATCCACATCGAAAACAACATCCTGTTTGCCCGCGTGCCCGCACCCGCTACTGGGGGTTGCGGCGGCGGTGGACGCTGCGGCTGCGCGGCCTGACCCCGATTCACCCCACGAGGAGAGACACGATGACCTCCCCCCAATGGCCGGACGTCGGCCTGTTGCGCAGAGCCTTCGGCAGCAGCCTGATTCAGGAGAGCACGCTGCTGGACCTGGCAGCGGTCGTCCGCTTCGTGCGGTGCCGACCGGGACCGCTGGAGCTGGAATCGCCCTGCACCCCGGTGCCCGCGTGGTGGCTGGTGCGTCAGGGCCGCCTGAGCGTCGGCGCACGCACTGCCGACGGCACCTTCCAGGAACGCCGCGGCATCGGCGAAGGCGACTGGCTCGACGTCGCGGGGGCGCTGTCCGCGCCTCGGACCTGGGTGGACCAGGCGGTGTGCCTGAGCACGGTCGACCTGATCGGCCTGCCGGTCAACAGCCTGTTCGCGGCCTGCGCCCACGACCCGGCCTTTGCCCAGGCCTTTGGGCGGGTCATGGCCACCCAGGTGCGCAGCCTCAACGACCGCATGAGCGACCTGACCACCGTCGACGTGCCGATCCGGCTGGCGCGCTGGCTGCTCAGGCAGATCCGCCCCGAGGAGGTCTCGCGCGAGCCGATCCATCTGGTGCTGCAAGAGCAGAAGCAGACCATCGCCCAGCAGCTCGGCACGACCGCCGAGACGCTCTCCCGCACGCTCCGTCGTCTGGCGGAAACCGGCATCCTGGCCGTCCGCCGTCGGGAGCTGACCATCCTCGACCTGGACGCCCTGCACACCCTCGCCCATCCCCCCGGGCTGCGCCGACGGGCACCGGCCTCCCTGCGCGGGCCCGGCCACCCCCTGTACCGCCATTCCGAACCACGCGCCGCAGCCGCCCACTGACCCCACCATGACCCTGCCCACCCGGAGCAAGCCCGAGCTGGTGTGCCCGGCCGGCTCGCTGCGCGCCCTGCAGGCCGCCGTCGATGCCGGCGCCGACGCCGTCTACCTCGGCCTCAAGGACGCCACCAACGCCCGCAACTTCGCCGGCCTGAACTTCGACGACGCCCAGGTGCGCGAAGGCGTGGCCTACGCCCACGCCCGCGGCGCCAAGGTGCTGATGGCGCTCAACACCTTCGCCGACGCGCGCCAGCCCGACCCGTGGTTCCGCGCCGCCGACAAGGCCGTGTCGCTGGGTGCCGACGCCCTCATCGCCGCCGACACCGCCGTCATGGCCTGGTGCCGCCGGCAGCACCCGCAACTGCGCCTGCACCTGTCCGTGCAGGCTTCGGCCACCAGCCACGCCGCCATCGAGTTCTACCGCGAGCGCTACGGCATCCAGCGCGCCGTGCTGCCGCGCGTGCTGACGATCCAGCAGGTTGCGCAGGTGGTGCGCCAGTCGAGCGTGGACATCGAGATCTTCGGCTTCGGCAGCCTGTGCGTGATGGTCGAGGGGCGCTGCGCGCTGTCATCGTGGGTGACCGGACAGTCGCCCAACAACGCCGGCGTGTGCTCGCCCCCCTCGGCGGTGCGCTGGTCGGAAAGCCGCGACGGTGGCGTCGATGCGCGCCTGAACACCGTGCTGATCGACCACTACACCCCCACCGAGGCCCGCGCCTACCCCACGCTTTGCAAAGGCCGCTTCGAGGTCGAGGGTCGACGCGAGTACGCCCTGGAAGAACCCACAAGCCTCAACACGCTGGAGCTGCTGCCGCAACTGATGGACATCGGCATCGCCGCCATCAAGATCGAAGGCCGCCAGCGCAGCACCGCCTACGTCGAGCAGGTGACCCGCGTCTGGCGCAACGCCATCGACCGCGCCGCCGCCGACCGCGCGCGTTTTGCGGTCGCCCCGCACGAAGCCGCCGCCCTGGCCCGACACGCCGAAGGTCAGCAGCACACCTTGGGCGCCTACGACCGCCCCTGGCGATGAGAACGTCGCGATGACCACTTTGCCGTCCCCTTCCCGACTCGCCCTGACCGTCGGCCCGGTGCTGTACCACTGGTCGCGCACCGCCCTGATGCAGTTCTACGCAGAGATGGCCGACAGCCCGGCCGACACCCTGGTGCTCGGCGAGGTGGTCTGCGCCCGCCGGCGCGAGCTGAGGCTCGACGACTGGCTGGGCTTGGCCAAAGAGCTGTCCCAGGCCGGCAAGGAGGTGGTGCTAGCCGCCCAGGCCCTGATCGAGACCGAGGCCGACCTGCGCCTGCTGGAACGGCAGGGCCAGCAGTCCGACTGGGCCGTCGAGGCCGCCGACGCCTCGGCCCTGTACCTGCTGGCCGGGCGCGTGCCGCTGGTGCTGGGGCCGCACCTCAACATCTACAGCCGCGCTGCGCTCGAAGCCCACGCCGACCTCGGTGCACAGCGCTGGGCGGCACCGGTGGAACTTTCACTGGACGCCCTGGCGTGCATCAATCCGCCGGAGCAGCCGGTGCACACCTCGCAGGGCCAAGCCCTCCAGACCGAAGCCTGGGCCTTCGGGCGCGTGCCGCTGTCGTTCTCAGCGCGCTGCTTCACGGCCCGCCACCACGGCGTGGCCAAGGACCAGTGCGGCTACCCCTGCCTGGCCGATGCCGACGGGCTCGACATGCGCTCCACCGACGGTCAAGCCTTCCTGGTGCTCAACGGCACGCAGACCCAGTCGGCCGGCGTGCAGAGCCTGCTGGGCCAGGGTGCGGAGTTGCGCGCCGCGGGGGTGCGCCGGCTGCGCCTGTCACCCTGCGGGCACGGCTTCGGACAGGTGCTGCGGGACTTCGAGGCGGTGATCAACGGCGACGCCGCCGCAGGCCCTGCCCACGAACGCTGGCCCGCCCTGGGTGTGCCCGGCCCGCTCAGCAACGGCTACTCCCGGCGCCGACCGGGCATGGAATGGAGCCCGACATGACCCCGCCCTTCGCCTCGGCGCTGAATCTGCCGGCACCTCTGGCCGCGCTGCACGAGCGCCTTCACGGCCACCTGTGCACACTGGTGGGCCGTCTGCCCAGCACCCCTCCGTCCTTCGTCGCCGCGCAAATCCTGGATCAACTGCTGCTGCCGCGCCTGCCTGCGGACGCCCGCGCAGCCTTACAAGGCCACACCGTCGCCCTCACCGTCACCGACCTGGGGCTGCGTGTGCGCCTGCGCATCGGTCCCAACGGCTTCGAGGCGGCCGGAGACGGCACCCCGGCGGCCCTGACCATCCTGGCCACGGCCGAAGGTTTTCTGTGCCTGGCCCGCGGTCAGGAAGACCCCGACCGCCTCTTCTTCGAACGCCGCCTGATGATGGAGGGCGACACCGAGTTGGGCCTGGTGCTGAAGAACACGCTGGATGCGATCGGGCCGCTGTGGCCGCCGCCAGCGCTCAATACGTCTTGTACGGCAGGAACTTGCCGCTCATCGTGATGCTGACGCGGTCACCCTTGGGATCGGGCTCGCGCTGCAGGTCCATGCGGAAGTCGATGGCGCTCATGATGCCGTCGCCGAACTCTTCGTGGATCAGTTCCTTGAAGGTCGAGCCGTAGACGCTGACCAGCTCATAGAAACGGTAGATCAGCGGATCGGTGGGCACGGCCGTGGGCAGCGAGCCCTTGTAGGGCACGACCTGCAGCCACTTCGCCTCTTCCGGCGTGAGGTCGAACAGGCGTGCCAGCACGGCGGCCTGCTCGGCATCGAAAGTCATCTGGCCCAGGCAGCCGGCCGTCACCCACTCCTTGCTCAGACCGACTTGGGTGGCCACGTCGGCCCACTTCAGGCCCTTGGCCACCTTGGTGGCGATGATCTTTTCGGTGACGTCCAGGCGGGTCATGGAGAGCTCCTTCGGGTGGGGATGAAGTCAGGACAAGATCGGCACCGTGCTGGTGCATCCGGCGCCGAGCAGCCTCGGGTGTGCAAGAGGCGTACCCATGGCGGCGACCTGCGGCACGGGCTTTCACCGCCGTCCTGTGCGGGCAATGGCGCAACGCCTGAGCATGCGACGCGAGCTCCTTCATGGCATCCTTGAAGCATGGCCGGCCCCCTTCCCCGGCACTCGGATTCCGCCATGAGCGAACAGGCCCCAAGCCCTGCCCTTTCCGCTGCGTCGAATGCGTCCACCGCCTCGACCCGGCTGTCCTCCCTGAAGATCCAGCGCGGCACCGGCCCGGGCGGACGCCCCAGGCGGCGCTGGCCGTGGGTGCTGGCTGCAGTGCTCGGCCTGGGCACGCTCGCCGCCGTCTTCGCGCCTCGCAAGCCGGTGGTGCAGACGACCACCGTGCAGACCTCCACCGGCTCGCAGCAGTACGTGCAGCTCTCGGCCTCGGGTTATGTAGTGGCGCAGCGGCGCGCGGCCATCGCCTCCAAGGCCACGGGGCGGCTGGTGGAGCTCAAGGTGCGCGAGGGCAGCGTGGTCAAGCAGGGTGAGCTGATCGCCCGCATCGATCCGGCGGACGTGCAGGCCGCGCTGGCAGCCACGGAGGCCGGTGTCGCGCAGGCCCAGGCGGCGCTGGGGCAGGCGCAGGCCAATGCCGAGCAGGCCCGCGTGCAGTTCGCCAACGCCCAGGAAGACCTGAAGCGCACCCAGGGGCTGGTCGCGCAGGGTTTTGTCTCGCCTCAGGCGCTGGACGCCGCGCAGACCCGTGCCCGCGCCGCAGCCGCAGCGGCCGCCGCCGCCCAGGCGGGGTTGACCACCGCGCAAGCCGCCATCGGGCAGGCCCGCGCCCAGGTCAAGGTGCAGCAAGTCAACCGCGATTCGACCGAGATCCGCGCGCCCTTCGACGGCGTGGCGCTGGTCAAGAACGCCAATGTCGGCGACCTGATCACGCCGTTCTCCAACGCCTCGGGCTCGCTGGCCGCCGTGGTCACGCTGGCCGACATGGGCACGCTGGAGGTGGAGGCCGACGTGTCCGAGTCCAACGTCGGCAAGGTGCGGCGCGACCAGCCGGTGGAGATCACGCTCGACGCCCTGCCCGGCGTGCGCTTTCGCGGCGCGGTGTCGCGCATCGTGCCGACCGTGGACCGCGCCAAGGCCACGGTCATGACCAAGGTGCGCTTCGAGCAACTGGACGAGCGCATCCTGCCCGAGATGAGCGCCAAGGTGAGCTTCCTGTCGCAGCCCGTCACGGCCGCCGATCAGCAGCCGGTGCTGGCGGCCCCGCCCAAGGCGCTCGCCCAGGTCGACGGGCGCACGGTGGTGTGGCGCATCGGTACGGCCCAGAAGATCGAGGCGGTGCCGGTGACCTCGGGGCGCACGCTGGGTGAACTGCGTGAGGTCGCACCCGCGCAAGGCGCGACGCTGCAGGCCAGCGACAAGCTGGTGCTGGAACCCACCGACAAGCTGCGCGCCGGGCAGACGGTGGAGATCGCCACAGGCAGCGCGAAATGAGCGCACCGCCCCTGATCCGCATTGCCGGCCTGGGCAAAAGCTACCAGCGCGGCGGCCAGACCCTACCGGTGCTGGTCGACATCCGCCTGGAGGTGCGCGCGGGTGAGTTCGTCGCGCTGATGGGCCCGAGCGGCTCGGGCAAGAGCACCCTGCTCAACCTCATCGCCGGCATCGACACACCCACGGCCGGCACGATCGAGATCGGCGGGGTGGACATCGCCACGCTCAGCGAGGGCCAACTGGCCGACTGGCGGGCGCAGAACGTGGGTTTCATCTTTCAGTTCTACAACCTGCTGCCGGTGCTGACGGCCGCCGAGAACGTCGAGCTGCCGCTGCTGCTCACGCCCCTGTCGCGCCGCGAGCGGGCCGAACGCGTGGCCGCCGTGCTGGACCTGGTGGGCCTGAGCGACCGCGCCGACCACACCCCGGCCGAACTCTCCGGCGGCCAGCAGCAGCGCGTGGCCATCGCCCGCGCCCTGGTCACCGACCCGGCCATCATCGTCGCCGACGAGCCCACCGGCGACCTCGACCGCGTCACCGGCGAAGAAGTGCTGCACCTGATGGACACCCTGGTGCGCGAGCTCGGCAAGACCATCGTCATGGTGACGCACGATCCCAAGGCCGCCGCGCGGGCGCAGCGTCTGGTGCATCTGGAAAAAGGCGTGCTGGTTGATGAGGTGCAGACATGATCCCGCGGAAGGCCTGACGTGTTCCTGCTCAAGCTCTTGCTGCGCAACGCCTTCCGGCACCGGCTGCGCACGGCGCTGACCATCGTTGGCCTGGTGGTGGCGGTGAGCGCCTTCGGCCTGCTGAGCACGCTGATCGACGCCTGGTACGCCGGGGTGGCCGCGAGCTCGTCCACGCGGCTCATCACGCGGCATTCGGTGTCGCTGACCTTCATGCTGCCGCTCAACTACGCCCAGCGCATCCGCGGCGTGGACGGCGTGCAGACCATCAGCGCCGCGCAGTGGTTCGGCGGCATCTACCAGAGCGAGCGCAACTTCTTTCCGCAGTTCGGCGTCGAGCCCGAGGCCTACCTCAAGCTCTATCCCGAATACCGGCTGAGCGACGCCGAAAAGCTCGCCTTCGCCAAAGACCGCCAGGGCTGCGTCGTCGGCCGCAAGCTGGCCAACACCTACGGCTGGAAGGTGGGCGACACCATCCCCCTGCGCGGGACGATCTTTCCCGGCACCTGGAACTTCACCGTGCGCGGCATCTGGGACGGCGCCGACGCCAAGACCGACGAGAGCCAGATGCTGCTGCACTACGCCCTCATCAACGAGAGCATCAAGAAGCGCTTTCCGGGCCGCGGCGACGTGGCGGGTGCCTTCGTCGTCGGCATCGACCGGCCCGAAAACGCCGCACTGATCTCGCAGCGCATCGACGCCGAGTTCCGCAACTCGCTGGCCGAAACACTGACCGAGACCGAAGCCGCCTTCCAGCTCAGCTTCGTGTCGATGAGCGACGCCCTGCTCGTGGCCATCCAGGCGGTGAGCTACATCGTGATCGTCATCATCATGGCCGTGATGGCCAACACCATGACGATGACGGCGCGCGAGCGGCTGGCCGAGTACGCCACGCTCAAGGCGCTGGGCTTCGGGCCGGGCTTCGTGGTGATGCTGCTGTTCGGCGAAAGCCTGCTGATCGCCGCGCTCGGCGGTGCGCTGGGCATCGCGCTGACCTTCCCGGCCGTGGCGGCCATCGCGCGCACGCTGGGCTCGCTGCTGCCGGTGTTCGAGATCTCGCCGCTGACGATGGCGGC
>CAYRBG010000038.1:0-17002 GCA_964422355.1 uncultured Sphaerotilus sp.
GATGGTCGGGGCGATCTCTTCGTTCCAGTACGGCAGCACGCGGGCCACGGTGTCCTTGAGGCACTCGGTCAGCGGGATCTGATCGGGCTGCAGGCCGGCGTAACGCAGGTCCTGACGCTGGCCCATCGGGTCGTTGGCGTCCAGCGCGGGCGGCGGGGTGTCATAGCTGCGGCGCCACACCAGCACCTGCGCGTCGCCGTGCTTCTGGGCGGTCTCGGCCTTGTTCAGGCCCTGCAGGCCGCCGTAGTGGCGCTCGTTGAGGCGCCAGCTCTTGACCACCGGCAACCAGATGCGGTCCATCTCGTCGAGGCAGTAGTTCAGCGTGTGGATGGCGCGCTTGAGCACCGAGGTGTAGGCCACGTCGAACTCGTAACCCTCGGCCTTGAGCAGCTTGCCGGCCGACATGGCCTGGGACACGCCGGTGGGCGTCAGCTCCACATCGGTCCAGCCCGTGAAGCGGTTTTCGAGGTTCCAGGTGGATTCGCCGTGGCGGATCAGCACAAGCTTGTACATGGGGACGCCGTCCATTTGTTGATGGGTTGAGGAACCTTGGAATTCTATAATCCACGCCTTCGAAGACCCACCCCCGTACCGCCTGACCGCGGTACCCCGCACACGTGAACTTTCTCCTCGAAAACTGGCCCTGGATCCTCGGTGCCGCCGTCTCCGGCAGTGCGCTGCTGTGGCCCCAACTGACCGGCGGCGACGCCGGCTCGGTGTCCTCGGCCGAGGCCGTGCAACTGATCAACCGTGAAAAGGCGCTGGTGCTGGACGTGTGCGAGCCCGGCGAGTTTGCCGCGGGTCACGTCAAGGGCGCACGCAACGTTCCGCTGGCCCAAGTGTCCGGCAGCACCGATCTGCCCAAGAAGATGGATCAGCCCATCGTCGTCGTCTGCCTGAGCGGCATGCGGGCCGGCCGGGCGGCCGGTCAGTTGCGCAAGGCGGGCTACACGCGCGTGCACGTGCTGGCCGGCGGCATGAACGCATGGCGAGAGGCTGGCATGCCGGTCGAAAAGTCGGCCTGAACCGCTTTCGGCCTGACGACAACGCGGGTTCATCGCCCGGCCCACACGCGCCGGCCGCCGGGGAGACACAATTTCTGTCCCGGCCGAGTGCCCACACACCGATGCGACGATGAACCCCGTCAAGATGTACACCACCCAGGTCTGCCCCTACTGCGTGCGGGCCAAAGCCCTGCTGCAGCAGCGCGGCGTGACACAGATTGAAGAAGTCCGCGTGGACCTCGACCCCGACGCCCGCATGACGATGATGAAAATCACCGGCCGGCGCACCGTGCCGCAGATCTTCATCGGTGAAACCCACGTCGGCGGTTGCGACGACCTGATGGCCCTGGACCAGGCGGGAGGCTTGTTGCCTCTGCTCGAAAGGCACTGATCCGCCCCCTCCCCCTGGGGCCGAAGCACAGCCACGGCTGCTCCGCAAGCCACCCCAAGGGGAAAGTGGCATTGACGTGACATTCGGGCTTGCGCACTCGCCGTGACACCTGTCACAGGCGCACAATCGTCGGATTGCGATTCACGGCCGCGTCTGCCGCGGCCCAACCCTTCCGTGAGTGCATCCCACACACCGCTCTCGACCGGCGCCCTCGCCGCCCTGACCCTCGGCGCGCTGGGCGTCGTCTATGGCGACATCGGCACCAGCCCGCTGTACGCACTCAAGGAGGTCTTTCACGCGGGACACATTCCGGTCACCCCGGACAACGTGCTGGGCGTGCTGTCGCTGATCTTCTGGACGATGACCATCGTCGTATCGGTCAAGTACGTGCTGCTGATCCTGCGCGCCGACAACCACGGCGAAGGGGGCCTGATCGCCATGCTGGCCCTGGCCACGCACGCCGTGCGCGAGAAACCCATGCTGCGCAACGTGCTGATGAGCGTGGGCATGTTCGGCACCGCCATCTTCTACGGCGACGGTGTCATCACCCCTGCCATCTCCGTGCTGTCGGCAATGGAAGGCATGAAGGTCGTCTCTGACGACCTCGACCGCTTCGTGATCCCGCTGACGCTGATCGTGCTCACCGGCCTGTTTGCCGTGCAGCGCTTCGGCACGGCGGGCATCGGCAAGGCCTTCGGGCCGGTCACGCTGGTGTGGTTCATCGTTCTGGTGGCGCTGGGGTTGCCGCACATCGCAGCCCACCCGGACGTGCTGGTGGCCCTCAACCCCATCTACGCCATCGACTTCTTCCTGGGCCACAAGATGGTGGCCTTCATCGCCCTCGGCGCTGTGGTGCTGTGCGTGACCGGCGGAGAGGCGCTCTACGCCGACATGGGCCACTTCGGCAAGCTGCCCATCCGCATCGCCTGGTACGGCTTCGTGATGCCGGCGCTGGTGGTCAACTACTTCGGCCAGGGGGCACTGCTGCTGCAGAACGCCGAGCACATCGAGAACCCGTTCTTCCTGCTGGCCCCGGACTGGGCGCAACTGCCATTGGTCGGATTGGCCACTGCAGCCACCGTCATTGCCTCCCAGGCCCTGATCACCGCCGCCTTCTCGGTGACCAAGCAGGCCATCCAGCTCGGCCTGCTGCCGCGCATGTTCATCAAGCACACCTCGGTCAAGGATCTGGGGCAGATCTACGTGCCCTTCGTGAACTGGGGGCTGTACGTCTTCATCGTGCTGGCCGTGGGCCTGTTCAAGACCTCGACCAACCTGGCGTCGGCCTACGGCATCGCGGTGACGCTGGACATGACCATCACCACGGTCATGACCTTCTTCGTGATCCGCCACGGCTGGAAGTACCCGCTGATGATCTGCCTGGCACCGACGCTGTTCTTCCTGGTGATCGATCTGGCCTTCTTCTCGTCGAACATGCTCAAGCTGTTCGGCGGCGGCTGGTTCCCGCTGGTGATCGGCATCGGCATGTTCGTGCTGATGCTGACCTGGAAACAGGGCCGCGCCATCATGAGCGACCGTCTGCGTGACGATGCCATTCCGCTCGACAGCTTCCTGGAAGCCGTGTTCATCAACCCGCCGACGCGGGTGAGCGGCACAGCCGTCTTTCTGTCGGCCGAGCAGGGGGTCACGCCCAACGCCCTGATGCACAACCTCAAGCACAACAAGGTGCTGCACGACTACAACCTGTTCGTGCGGGTGCGCGCGCACGACGTGCCCTGGATCGGCTTCGAGGACCGCGTCGAAATGAGTCCGCTGGGCCACGACTGCTGGCAAGTCACGCTCAACTTCGGCTTCAAGAACGAACCGGACGTGCCTGAAGCGTTGGCCCTGCTGAAGGACCGCGGCGTGCCGCTGGACGAGATGGACACCAGCTACTTCCTGTCGCGCGACATCGTCATTCCGACGCTGGGCGAAGGCATGGCCCTGTGGCGCGAAAAGCTGTTCGCCAGCATGCACCGCAATGCCAGCGGCATCGCCGACTTCCTGAGCCTGCCGACCAACCGGGTGGTGGAGCTCGGATCCAAGGTCGAGATCTGACGCCGCGCCGGAGTTCAGGGCCCTGAGATCCTCCCCGGTTGAGCAGCGCTCTTGCTCAGTGACGGTCTTCGCGGGGGCGGGCGGGGCGACAGATCAGCCAGGCACAGAGTGCGCCGCACACCAGCCCCGCCGCATGGGCACCCGGTGCCACCGCGATGTCCCAGCCGGAAGGATGCGTCAAGGTGTGGGCCCACGGCCGCTCCCAAGCCACCTTGACCAGCAGGCCCAACCCCAGCAAAGCAGCCGTCCAGCGGGCGGGGTCGGTCTGCGGTGCGGTGCGCCATGTGGCCACCACCACCACAGCCACCCCGGCGTGCAACACACCCGACAGCCCCCCGTAGCGCACCAGATCGGGTTGCACCCACAGGGCCAGATGCACCAGGGGCCAGGCTGCCGCCCAGGCCAGGGCAGCCCGCATCGGCACGCGGGCCACGGCACCAAGCACCCCCACCAGCATCGCGCCCAGCAGGTTGGCCTGCAGGTGCATGGTACTGAGGTGCACCCAAGCGGCCGACCACCAGCGCCACGCCTGCTCCACTTGGGCGGGCTTCCAGGCCAACAGATCCAGCGTGGCCGAACCGGCCCCAAGCGCCAGCCCGACGGCAGGAGCAGCGGCCAGCGCCGTCACCCCCCACCAGGCCGCTGAGCCCGAGAGCTTCACTGCGCAGTGGGGCCTTCAAACACATGGCGCCACAGCGCCAGCACCGCGGTGCGCAGCGGCACCAGCTCCGGATGCTCGTCCAGGGCGAATTGCGTCGAGGCCTCATCGAGACGCGCACGGTGTTGAACCTGCCGCAAGGTGCGATAGGCGCCGGCTGCCGCCGTCCCCACACCTGCCGGCAGCAAGCCCACCTCTTCCGCACGGAGGAGCAAGGCGATGTTGCCGACGTTGTCGAGCAGGCAGGCATGTTCCGCGCTGTGGGCCAGCACCAGGTACTGGACGACAAACTCCACGTCGAACATCGCCCCGCGACTCTGCTTGACGTCATAGCGTCCAGGACGCACCGGGTGCGCCTGCTGGACCTTTTCGCGCATGCCGGTGATTTCCTTGCGCAGGGCCGCCAAGTCGCGCGGCGCGCACATCACCGCGCGACGCACCTCATCAAAGCGCGGTTTAAGCTCAGGATCCCCGGCGCACCAGCGTGCCCGCGTGATGGCCTGATGCTCCCAGGTCCACGCGGCATTGCTGCCCCGCCCTTGCTGGTAGTTCTCGAACGAGGTCATGGATGTGACCAGCAGGCCCGAGTTGCCGTTCGGCCGCAAGGCGGTATCGATCTCGTAGAGCATGCCGCTGGCCGTGCGCAGCGACAGCCAAGTGATGATCTTGCGCGCATACGCAGAATAGACCTCGGCCGACCGATCGTCGTCATCGTCAAACACGAAGACCAGATCGAGGTCGCTGCCGTAACCCAACTCCTTGCCGCCGAGCTTGCCGTAAGCAATGACGGCAAACCGGGGCATCTCGCGGTGGCGATGGCGCAGGTGAGCCCAGGCCCACTGCAATGCACAGGTCAGGGTGGCATCGGCCAGCGCAGACAGCTCATCGGCCACCTGCTCGACCGTGAGGTCACCCTCCACGTCCCGCACCAGGATGCGGAAGGTTTCCGCCTGGTGGGCCCGGCGCAGGGTTTCGAGCAAAGCCTCTTCGTTGGCCTCGCCGCCGCGCTCCCAGGCGTCGTGGCGCTCGCGCAGATCGGCCAGGTAGGACTGGGCATCGAACCGCTCACCCGACAGGCGGGCATCGGCCAGTTCGTCGACCACCCCAGGGTGCTGCATCAGATAACGCATCGGCCAGCGCGCCAGCGCCAGCAGGCGCAGCAGACGCGTCAGAACCGCGGAGCGCTCGGTCAGCAGCGCCAGGTAGCTCTCCCGGCGCAGCAGGGGCTGCAGCCAGTCGATGAACCGCAGCCAAGCCACGTCCCCCAGCGGCGCCTGGTCGTCCATCCATTCTTCACAGCCCTTGCGGGCGCGCATCAACAGCTTGGCCAGGCGCTGGCGAGACTCTTCCCGCAGTGCCATCACTCGGGGATGGTCGACCAGCTCGGTCAGGCGCTGATTCGCCGCGGGAGACAAGCCCTCCCTGAGGGCCGGCGAATCCAGCGTCAAGGCCGCAGAACCGCAGCCCTTGCAACCGCCGTTGCCGTTGCTCGAAGGCTGCTGCCCATCGTGCAGCAAGGCGTCGAACTCCATCGCGACAAACTCGCGGTGGCGCCCCAGCTCTTCCAGGAAGACACACGCATCTTCGGTGCACGGCAGGCCCATGGACCGGGCGATCCACTGCAGGTCGTGATCCGCGCTGGGCAGGGTGTGCGTCTGTTGATCGTCCAGGTACTGGATGCGGTGTTCCACCTTGCGCAGGAACACATAGGCCTCGGCCAGCTTGCGGGAGGTTTCCACAGGCAGCAGGCCCACGGCGGCCAGCGTCTCCAGGGCCTTGAGCGTCGGTCGCGTGCGCAGCTCCGGGTAGTGCCCGCCCCGAACCACCTGCAGCAATTGCACGATGAACTCGATCTCGCGGATGCCGCCCCGCGACAGCTTCACATCGTTGGCCCGATCGGGACGGCCGGAAGCACGGCGTTGCGCCTCCGTGCGGATCTTCTGATGCAACTGCCGCAGCGACTCGAAGACACCGTAATCCAGGAACCGCCGGAACACAAAAGGCGTGCAGACATCGCGCAACGCGTTGGTGCGCCCAGACTCGACCGACGCCCTCGGAGCCACCACCCGCCCCTTGAGCCAGGCAAAGCGCTCCCACTCCCGGCCCTGGATCTGCAGGTAGTCCTCCAACATCGACAGGCTGACCGCAAGCAGACCGGAGTTGCCGTTGGGGCGCAGCGCCAGGTCCATGCGAAACACGATGCCGTCCTCGGTCACGTCGGCGATGAAGTTCTGCAACTGACGCGCGACCTGAGTGAAGTACTCCTGGGCCGACAACGGCGTCGACACCCGACCCGGTGCACCGATGGTCCGGCCATCGGTCTCGTAGACGTAGATGAGGTCGATGTCGGAAGACACGTTGAGCTCGCGTGCGCCCAGCTTGCCCATGCCCACCACCCAGAAGTCGATGGGCTGCCCGTCTTCGGTCTGCAGGGGACCGTAGCGGGCGTCCAGATCGGCCCGTGCGGCGCACACCGAACGGTCCAGCACGACCTCGGCCAGTTCGGTGACGCCGCGGGTCACGACCGAAAGGTCCGCCTGTGCTTCGACGTCGAGCACCGCCAGGCGCTCCATCACGAGATGCCGGGTCAGGCGCAGTGCGCTGGCCAGCGTGCGCCCTTGGCCGAGGAACGCGTCGATGCAGGTCTCGATCGTTGCGCGCACCGGAGCACCCGGCGCCAGCAGGTGCAGTCGCTCACCCTGGGTGCGGCGCACCCGTTGAACATAACGGGAATGGTCGGCGGTGGCGGATGGAACAACGGCACTCATGAACAGTCTTCTCCCAAATACACTGATTTACGCAATTCCGCCGTTTGCAGGTGGGTCACCCCACTTACCATCCGATCCGAGTTTTGCAACGCCTGCCGAAATGCTGCCCCAATCCACCCCGTCCCACCACGCAGGCATACCCCAGCCCGTGCGTCGGATCGCGAAGTGGACAGCAAGCATCACAGGCGCCCTGATCAGTATCCTGGCCCTCGTCTGGATCCTGCTGCAATGGGTCATTTTGCCCCGCTTGCAAGCATGGCAACCCGAGTTGGAACAATGGACCGGCAAAGCGTTGGGTACACCAGTACGTATCCGACAGTTGGCCGTGGACGGCGACCTGTGGGCCCCGGTGGTGAGGCTGGAGGGCCTGACCATCCTCGGCGCCGACGGCCGCCCCGCGTTCGAGCTGCCGCAGATTCGCGCCACCCTCACCCCCGGCTCGCTGCTGCCGCGCGGCTGGCGCCAATGGCATCCCCACCTGCAGCGCATCGAGATGGACGGCCCCGATCTGGTCGTGCGGCGCGACCCCCAAGGCACCCTGAGCATCGCAGGCATCACCCTGAGCGGCGCGGGCGACCCGCAGCAATCCCAAGCGGCGGCCGACTGGGTCTTCACCCAGGGCGAATGGGTGGTGCGCCGCGGACGCATCCACTGGATCGACCAGGCCGGCTCGGCGCCGCCGCCGGTCACGCTGGAACAGGTGGATCTGATGCTGTCGTACCGGGGCGGCCGGCATCGGCTGCAACTGGCGGCCACGCCGCCCAGCGCCTGGGGTGAACGGCTTCAGGTGTCGGCCGACATGCGTTCGAAGTGGTGGGACCGCCTGCAACACCCCGGTGACTGGAAGGAATGGCAGGGCACCGTCCACGTCGACCTGCCGCGCGCCGATCTGGCCGCACTGCTGCCTTACGTGCCCGCACAGAACCACCTGCAACGGGGCGTCGGGCGCGTGAGCGCCGATCTCGACATCGACCGGCTGAACCTGCGCCGCGCCACGGCACAGGTGGCGCTGTCCGATCTCGATCTGCGCTGGGATGCCACTCGGCCCACGCTCGATGTCCAGTCGCTGTCCGGCGCCATCGAGGTCGATCAGCGCCAGGACCGCGACTGGCGCTTCAGCGCTCGACAGCTGACCCTGATCCTGGCCGGGGACGATCCCCAGCGCCCCACCTGGCCCGCCAGCGACCTGAGCCTGCGCCTGCGCGGCGACCCGCTGCAGTGGTCGGACGGCGAAGCCCGCGCCACGCGCCTGGACCTCCAGAGCCTCGCCCGACTGAGCAGCTTCATCCCGCTGCCGCAGGCCGTGCGCCGCAGCATCGACGACCTCCGACCGGCGGGCTCCCTGCACGACATGCAAGCCACCTGGGTCGGCCCCCTTGAGGCGCCCAAACAGTGGTCGGTGCGAGGACAGGGTCAGCAGATCGGATGGGCGGAGCGGGCCTCGGACCGCTCCACCCCTGCCCGTCCCCTGCCGGGACGGCCCGGCCTGAGCGGCGGCGACATCACCTTCCAGGCCGACCAGGAAGGAGGCCAGGCCATCGTCCGCATGCGCCAGGGCGCGCTGGCCTTTCCCGGCGTGTTCGAGGAACCGAGCGTGCCGATGGACCAGCTCGACGCCGAGCTCCGCTGGACCCTGTCCCGTCCCAAAGGGGCGGCAGAAGGTGCACCGCCGGACGTGCGTGTCGACGTGCGCCGCGCCGCCTTCGTCAATCCGGACACCCGCGGCGAGTTCTCCGGGACATGGCAGACCGGCGATGGACGCAAACGCCCGCGCCTGCCCGGCGTGCTCAAGCTCGACGCCCAGGCCGAACAGGTGCAGGCCTCGCGCGTGCATCGCTACCTGCCGCTGCAGATCCCCGCCGGGACCCGCCACTACGTGCGCGATGGCATGAAAGAGGGTCGGGCGCACCACGTCCGCGCCAAGGTCCAGGGTCCGCTGGACGACTTTCCCTGGCCCCGCAACCAGGGCGGCGAGTTCCGCATCGCCGCTCAGGTCGACGGATTGACCTACGACTTCGCCCCCACGACCGAGGCGACCCTTCGCTGGCCCGTGCTGACGCAGGTGCGGGGGGAACTGCTGTTTGAAGGACAGGGCATGCGCGTGCGTCAGGCCCAGGCCCAGATCGGGCGCAGCGGCAGCGGCCAATTCCGCGTGCAGGACGTCCAGGCCACCATCAACGACTATGTGCACGACGACGTGCTGCGCATCGACGGTCAGGGCACCGGTCCGCTGGCCGACGCCCTGCATTTCGTCGCGCACAGCCCGGTGTCCGCCTGGCTGCAGCACGTGCTGGACCCGGCCCAGGTCGCTGGCGCCGCCGGGCTGAAGCTGAGCCTGCAACTGCCCCTGAGTCGCATCGAGTCCAGCCGCGTTCAGGGGCGCGTCACGCTGCAGAACAACAGCATTGCGCTGCGCCCGGACGTGCCGCGCCTGGAGCAGGCCCGAGGACAGGTCCTCTTCGATGAGCGTGGATTCAAGCTCGAAGGCACCCAGGCCCAGGGCCTGGGCGGTGCCGTGACAGTCAGCGGAGGCAGCCAGCCCGACGGCACGGTGGTGGTCCGTGGCCGAGGCACCGCCACGGCGGCCGGACTCCGGTCCGCGGCCGAGCTCGGCTGGGTGGCCTCGCTGGCCCATTTCATGGCCGGGCAGGCCGAATACGACCTCGATCTGCGGTTCGAAAAGGCCGGCATGCACTTGGACATCCGCAGCCCCTTGACCGGCCTGGCCCTGCACGCACCGGCCCCTCTGGGCAAGGAGGCGTCGGCGGCGCTGCCTTTGCGCGTGCAGATCCGGCCCGCGGAAGCCGCGGAGGCCCCACGGGGGGTGACCGCCGAATCCATCCGCGTCGACGTGCCGAAGGTGCTGGGGGTGCACTATGTGCGTGAGGCCCAAGCACCCTTCCGGGCCCTGCGAGGGGCGGTGCAGGTGGGCGCCCAGGCCGGAAGCGGCGGTCCTGCCCTGCCTGCCGAGCGCAGCGTGCGCTATGTGATCGACCTGCCGTCGGCCCACCTCGATGAATGGCTGGCCTGGCAGGACCGAGCCACCCATTTCGGCGTGCTCGACGACCGGGCCGACGCCCCAGACCTGGGCTATCGACCCAGTGACGTCATCTTCCGCACGCCCCGCCTGGGGCTCGGCACGCGCACCCTCACCCACGTCCAGGCGCAGTTGCGCCGGGAGACGGTCAAGGACGGTCAGAGCTGGGCCGGCATGGCCCAGGCCGATCAACTGGCAGGACAGGTCTTGGCCCTGCTGCCGTCGGACAACCGGCACCCCCTGCAGATCAAGGCCCGACTGACACGGCTCAACCTGAGCTCGGACGACGCACCAACCCCGGCGTCCGCCGCCCACATCGCCTCAGGGACCTCCGACACGCGCCCCTCCAGCAACCACGATGGGGTGTCCAAAACCAGCGACGCCCGCCTGCCCTCGCTGGACCTGGAAGCCGACCGGTTCGAGCTGGACGGCAAGCCCCTGGGGCGGCTTCTGCTCAAGGCCGGTCACCAGACCGGCCTGAACGGTCCGGGCACCTGGACCCTGCAGAACCTCACCCTGACCCAACCCGACGCCCAGCTCCAGGCCGTCGGCCGGTGGCAGTCTCCGGTGGGGGGCAACGCCAGTCAGACGCGGCTGTCCTTCCGCCTTCAGGTGGGAGACGCGGGGGCCCTGCTGGCGCGCATGGGTCAGGCTGGAGCCCTGCGTGGCGGGCGGGGCCAGCTCAGCGGCCAGATCGGCTGGCAAGGCTCGCCCACACAGTTCAACGTCGCCAGCCTGGACGGACAGCTTCAACTCGATCTCGGCCGCGGCCAGTTCCTGCGCGCCGAGCCCGGCGTGGCCCGACTGTTGGGTGTGTTGAGCCTGCAGTCTCTGCCACGGCGCCTGCTGTTCGACTTCCGCGATGTGTTTCAGGAAGGCTTCAGCTTCGACCGGATCGACGGGCAGGTGAAGGTCAACAAGGGCGTGGCAAGCACACAGAATCTGCGCATCCGCGGTGTGCAGGCCATGGTGCTGACCGAAGGGCAGGCCGACCTGGACCAGGAGACGCAGGATCTCAAGGTCTGGGTGGTGCCCGACATCAACGCGGGTGCGGCGTCGCTGGCCTACGCCGTCATCAATCCGGCCGTGGGACTGGGCACGCTGCTCGGCCAGATGTTCCTGAGCAAGCCCCTGACCGAGGCCGCCACGCGCGAATTCCACATCACCGGGCGCTGGGAGGCCCCGCAAGTCACGGCCGTCAAGCAACGCACCCCCGTCCCCCAAGGCGGTGAAGACCCCCCCACCGCCGGATCGGCCGCTTCGTCGGCGCTTCACCCGGACGATGCGGACACCCCTGCCCGACCGCGCTCGGACGCCACCCAGAACACCGAGCCCGGACCGGCCACACTCACCGCCGCACCGCATCGCCCCTGACGCCTCAGAGACGATGGCGATACCATCGCGCCATGAAAGTCGCCGCCGTCCAAATGGTGTCCAGCCCCGATCTGGACGAGAACCTGCAGCAGGCCGAAACCCGGGTCGCCGAAGCGGCCGGACTCGGCGCTCAAGTCGTGGCGCTGCCGGAGTATTTCTGCCAGATGGGCCTGCGCGATGCAGACAAGCTCACCATCGCCGAGACCGCTGGAGATGGACCCATCCAGCGCGCGCTGTCGGCCTGGGCCAAGGCTCATGGCGTGTGGCTGATCGGCGGCACCGTCCCGCTGCGTGTGGAGGGCTGCCCCGACCGGGCCTCCAACAGCACCCTGGTCTTCGGCCCTGATGGCGGGCAGGTCGCCCGCTACGACAAGATCCACCTCTTCCGCTTCGATGACGGCGAACGCCGCTACGACGAGGCCCAGACGCTGGTGGCCGGCCACACGCCGACCGCCTTCGAAGCACAGGCCCCTGAAAGCGGCGCACTTCGTGTGGGGCTGTCGATCTGCTACGACCTGCGGTTTCCGGAACTCTTCCGCGCCCTGATGCAGCCGCCTTGCGACCTGATCGTCGTGCCGGCAGCCTTCACCTACCCCACGGGCGAGGCGCACTGGGAATTGCTGCTGCGCACCCGCGCGGTCGAAAACCAGTGTTACGTGCTCGCCAGCGCACAGGGCGGACGACACGCCAATGGAAGGCGCACGTGGGGTCACAGCATGCTGATCGACCCGTGGGGCCGTGTGATCACCATGCTGCCCGAAGGACCCGGCGTGGTCTGTGGAGACGTCGACCGCGACGTCATCGCCCAGGTGCGTCGGCAGTTGCCGGCCCTCGATCACCGCGTGTTGGGCGTCTGAGCCACCAAAAACGTCATCGGACGCGGGGCTTCAGATCGTCAGCGGGTCGACATCCACCGCCCAACGGATCACCCGCGGCAACTCCGGCGAGGCCTGCAGGCGTGCCAGCCACTGGGACAGGAACGCCTGCAACAGCCCGCGGCGCGGCGCCTCAATCAGCATCTGCGCCCGCTCCACATCCGCCACACGCTGCATCGTGGCCGGCACCGGTGCGTAGATGAAGACCTCGCCCCAGACCTCCAGGTCTTCATCTTGCAGGACCTGGGCCTGTTGCTCTGCATGCTGCAGGAAGGCATGGGCCGCGGCCTGGGTGCGCGCATCTGCGCGCAAGAGGGCATGGGCACCGAAAGGTGGCATGCCGGCCTGACGGCGCTCGTCGAGCTGGCTCGCGGCAAAGGCCTCGTAGTCGTGGCGGCGCAATGCGCCAAACAGGGGGTGTTCGGGATTCCAGGTCTGGATCCACATCTCGCTGCGACCGGCCAGGGCGGCGTCCCGGCCGGCGCGTCCGCCGGCCTGCATCAACAAGGCAAACAAGCGCTCCGGTGCACGAAAGTCGCTGGAAAACAAAGCCGCGTCGGCCTGCAGCGCCGCCACCAAGGTCATGCGGCGGAAATCGTGGCCCTTTGCCACCATCTGCGTCCCCACCAGGATGTCCACATCACCCTCGTGAACCTGTGCCAAGTGTTCCTCCAGGCGTCCCACGCCGCGTGTGGTGTCGGCATCGATGCGTGCAATGCGGGCCTCGGGCAGCAACTGGCCCAGCTGCTCCTCGATGCGCTCGGTGCCGCGTCCCATGGGCTGAATGTCCGGGTCACCGCACTCGGGGCAAGCCCGCGGCACATGCTGGGCACTGCCGCAATGGTGGCAGCGCAACGAGCGGTCGGCCTTGTGAAACACCCGCCAGGCGCTGCAGTGCGGGCAGGCGCTCTTCCAGCCGCAGGCCGTGCAATGCAGCACCGGCGCATACCCCCGGCGCTGCAACAGGATCAAGCTCTGCTCGCCCCGCTGCAGACGGTCCCGCAGCGCTTCGAGCAGATCGGGGGCAAACGGACTCTCCCTCAGGGCCTGGCGACCGTGCGCAGCCACCACGCGGTTCAGGTCGACCAACCGGACCTTGGGCAATGCACCGCCACCCATCCGGTTCGGCAGATCCAACCGAACATATCGGCCCGGCCCGTCACCCTGAGCACCCGCGTTGAACCACGTTTCCAGCGAGGGCGTGGCCGAGCCGAGGATGACGTTGACGCCCTCCAACCGGGCCCGATACACAGCCAAGTCGCGGGCCGAGTAGCGTGCGCCCTCCTGCTGCTTGTAGGACGGGTCGTGCTCCTCGTCCACCACGATCAAGCCCAGGCGAGGCAAAGACGCAAACACCGCCATGCGCGTGCCCAGAACGAGGTCGGCATGCCCGAGGTGGGCCGCCAGCCAATGCTGCAGACGCTGGGGCGGCGTCAGACCGCTGTGCATGACGGCCAGACGCCGGCCGGGGAAACGCGCGGCAACCCTTGCCTCCAGTTGAGGCGTGAGGTTGATCTCCGGCACCAGCATCAGGACTTGGCGGCCCTGTGCCAGCACCCGTGCCGCCTCTCGGAGGTACACCTCCGTCTTGCCGCTGCCCGTCACGCCATACAACAAGAAGGGCAAAGGCTCTTTCTCACGCAAAGTATCCAGCACCTGAGCCTGGTCAGATGTGGGTTCGGGGTCCGGGGAGCCTGCTTCAACGAGCGCCACAGAAGGCTCGGCAGAACGCACTTCAGCGCCCATCTTTCCCGACGAACGAGAGCCCTGGGACAGGGATCGCTCCAAACGCTTCAGGCGACGCAGCAATTGCTCCGCGGCCAGGGTCCGCAACGCGAGCGGCAACGCAGTCAGCGCCAGTTCACCGGCGTGCCGCTGGTAGTAGGCGGCCGCAAAGGACACTAGCCGGAGCCACGAGGTGCTCAGCGGAGCAAGTGGGCTCCAGACCTCCTCCACGGGCTTCAAGGCTGGTGGGTCCTCTCCAGAAGCCCCCGCCGCTTCAGTCCCCGAATCGGCGACCACGCCAAGCACCGTTCGACGCCCCAGGGGCACCCGCACAAGCGTGCCGGGCGTCAGCGGCTGGGAGCTGAGATAAGTCAGCCCGTCCGTCAGCCGCGCGTGCTGGGGCACATCCACCCACACATGGCACAGGTGCACAGGGTCTGAAGGTGCCTCGTTCAAGATCTGTGGATAACTTTGTGGGGAACCTGAATCACTTCCCCAACTTATTCTGAGTCAAGCGGAGAACGCGGTCGTTTCGTGAGTTATGCACGAAGCACAAAGCCACGACAAATCAACACGTTAGCAGAGATATGGCGCAAATTCGGCATTCTCGCCCCCCATGTGAAAACGGCCTTCTCGCTCGCCCCAAGTTGGGGACAACTGCGACTCAAAACTCATGTTGGAGTCGAGCAAAGGCGATCAAGTCACTGATTTGCAATGAACTTGTCGCCCGGCCTGCTCGTTCAGCGCGACGCCGAAACGCGCAATTGGCGCGAATGACGGTGCACTTCCGCCACCAGCGTCGCCACGGATTCCGGCGGTGTGTACTGGCTGATGCCATGGCCCAGGTTGAACACGTGGCCGTCGTGAGGCCCAAAACGATCGAGCAGGCGACGAGCCTCCTTTTCGATCGCCGGAGCCGGAGCAAACAGCACGTTGGGATCGAGGTTGCCCTGCAGCGCGACCTTGTGACCGACGAGCTGACGGGCTCGACCCAGGTCCATGGTCCAGTCCAGTCCCAAAGCCTGGGTGGGGAGCTCGGCCATCTCCTCGAGCCACAGCCCACCGCCCTTGGTGAAGACGATGCGAGGAATGTCCACACCCTCCACCGACGGCATCAGCTGGTCCAGCACGCGGCGCGTGTAGGCCAGGCTGAACTCCTGGAACGCGCCGTCGGCCAGCACGCCGCCCCAACTGTCGAACACCATGACGGCCTGTGCGCCCGCCTTCATCTGCTCATTCAGGTACAGCGCCACCGCGTCCGCGGTCACGGACAGCAGGCGATGCATCAGGTCCGGACGCGCATACATCAGCGACTTGACCAGTCGGTAGTCATCGCTGCCGCCGCCTTCCACCATGTAGCAGGCCAACGTCCACGGGCTGCCCGAGAAGCCGATCAGCGGCACGCGGCCGTTCAGCGCCTTGCGGATCGACGTGACGGCGTCGAAAACGTAGCGCAGCTTGTCCATGTCCGGCACTTCCAGCGACAGGATGGACGCCTCGTCGCGCATCACCTTCTCGAACTTCGGCCCCTCACCGGCCGCAAAGCTCAGGCCCAGACCCATGGCATCCGGCACGGTCAGGATGTCCGAGAACAGGATGGCCGCGTCCAGCGGGTAGCGTTCCAGCGGCTGCAGCGTGACCTCGGTGGCGTAATCCACGTTCGTGGCCAGACCCATGAAGCTGCCGGCCTTGGCGCGCGTGGCGCAGTACTCGGGCAGGTAGCGGCCCGCCTGGCGCATCAGCCACACCGGCGTGTATTCCGTGGGCTGGCGGCGCAGCGCACGCAGGAAGGTATCGTTCTGCAGGGGAGCGAACATGGCGTTCCTCGGAAATCAGGCGGAGCACAGGCCCCAGGGACACAAAACAAGAAGCCCGGCACGACGGGAGCCGTGACGGGCGTCAGGATCACCGGCGGGCCACTCAGGCCCGGGCCGTGATTTTATTTCTTGCGAAACTTGCGGATGGCAGCCAGTTGGGCGGCCATGGCAGCGAATTCGCCTTGGGCGCGGGCCAGATCCAGATCGCTCTTGGCGTTCTGAATGGCTTCTTCCGCAGCGCGCTTGGCTTCCACCGCCTTGGCTTCGTCCAGATCGTGACCGCGGATCGCGGTGTCGGCCAGAACGGTCACGCAGTTCGGCTGCACCTCGAGGATGCCGCCGGCCACGAACACGAACTCTTCTTCACCGTTGTCGGCACGCTCGATGCGGACGGCACCGGGCTTGATGCGGGTGATCAGCGGCGTGTGCTTGGGCAGGATGCCCAGCTCACCGCTTTCGCCCGGCAGCGCGACAAATTTCGCTTCGCCCGAGAAGATGGACTCTTCTGCGGAAACGACGTCGACGTGGATGGTGGCCATGCTCGGTCTTTCTTGAAGTGGAAGAAGGAATCAGCAGTTGCAGGAGCCACGGACCGCTTGACGCCCCGTGGCCACCCACGCCTTACTGCATCTTCTTCGCCTTTTCGAAGGCTTCGTCGATGGTACCGACCATGTAGAACGCCTGCTCGGGCAGGTGGTCGCACTCGCCGGCCACGATCATCTTGAAACCGCGGATGGTTTCCTTCAGCGGCACGTACTTGCCGGGCGAGCCCGTGAACACCTCGGCCACGTGGAACGGCTGCGACAGGAAACGCTGGATCTTGCGAGCGCGGGCCACGGCCAGCTTGTCCTCGGGAGCCAGTTCGTCCATGCCCAGAATGGCGATGATGTCGCGCAGTTCCTTGTAGCGCTGCAGCACGGCCTGAACAGCACGGGTCGTGTTGTAGTGCTCTTCGCCCACCACGTTCGGGTCGACCTGACGCGAGGTCGAGTCCAGCGGGTCCACGGCCGGGTAGATGCCCAGCGAGGCGATGTCACGCGACAGCACCACGGTGGCGTCCAAGTGGGCGAAGGTCGTGGCAGGCGACGGGTCGGTCAAGTCATCCGCAGGGACGTAAACGGCCTGGATGGAGGTGATCGAGCCGACCTTGGTCGACGTGATGCGCTCTTGCAGGCGGCCCATTTCTTCAGCCAGCGTCGGCTGATAGCCCACGGCGGAAGGCATACGACCCAGCAGAGCAGACACTTCGGTACCGGCCAGCGTGTAGCGGTAGATGTTGTCCACGAAGAACAGCA
>CAYRBG010000039.1:0-16708 GCA_964422355.1 uncultured Sphaerotilus sp.
TGCGCCAGCAGCTCCTCAAACTTCAGCCGGGCCCAGGCGGGATGGCTGCGGTCCTCCAGTGCAGGCACGCTGGTGCCGGCGGGCGGATGGTGCAGAAACAGCAGCGCGTCCTTCAAGGGCGGCAGGCGGTGCAGCTCGCGCGGAATGCACTCGGACGGCAGCAGCTCGTACAGCGGGGCCCGCGTCAACGCGGTCGCCACCGCCTTGCGCAGATAGGCCTGCGGCAATTGCGCGCTGGCCGGGTAGACCGGCGTGAGCGTGGCCGCCAGCGGGGTGTCGGGGCCCACCGCACGCACCTGCGGGTGCACCATCTCCCGGCCAAAGAAGCCCACGCGCGCCTCGCCCCGCGCCCGCACCCGCGTGCCCTCGGGCATCGCCTTCTGCTGGTTCGGGTAGAAGTGGATGAAGCGCAGGGTGATCGTCCCGCTGTCGTCCCGCAGGGTCAGCAGCCACTGCCGGCGGGGGCGCAGCTCGACCCGGGAGGCCGTGACCACGCCCTCGATCTGCACGGCCTCGCCCTCCCCGGCACGGGCGATCGGGGTCAGGCGCGTTTCGTCCTCGTAGCGGATGGGCAGGTGCAGCGCGAGGTCGATGTCCCGCCGCAGGCCCAGCTTTTCCATGGCCTGCTGGGCCGGAGATTTCGCCTTCTTGTCGGCAGCGGCCGGCGAAGTCGACGAGCCGGGAGCCGCCGACCCCGACGGACCCAATGGCGCGGACGCAAGCGCTCGATCACCCCGGTCGGCGTCACCGGAGCTTGCAGTTCGGGGGCGACGCATGGCAGGCATGAAACAATTCTGCCCCGACCTGCCGCGGTCCACTTGCGCCGCATGCCCTGACGACTGCCGAATGACTGCCACCGACCGCGCCGAACTCACCGTTGCCGATTTCGATTTCGAGCTCCCGCCCGAACTGATTGCCCAGGCCCCAGCCGCCGAGCGCACCGCCTCGCGCCTGCTGGACGGCACCGGCGACAACCCGGTCGACCGCGTGTTTTCCGACCTGCCCGGCCTGCTGCGGGCCGGCGACCTGCTGGTGTTCAACGACACCCAGGTGATCCGCGCCCGTCTGTACGGCGCCAAGGACACCGGGGGCGGCGTCGAGGCACTGATCGAGCGCGTGCTGCCCCCAGTCACGCACGCGGGACAGGTGAGCCACGAGGCCTGGGCCCACCTGCGCGCCAGCAAGTCGCCCAAGGCGGGGCAGACCGTGGTGTTTCGCCACGGCGACGACACCGTGCGCGCCGAGGTGCTGGGGCGCTGCGGCCCGGAGAACGGGTTGTTCCACTTGCGCTTCCCGTCGGAGGTCTTCCCGATCCTGGAGCGCATCGGCCATGTGCCGCTGCCGCCCTACATCACCCACGACGACACGGCCGAAGACGCCCGGCGCTACCAGACCGTCTTCGCCCGCCATCCCGGGGCCGTGGCGGCCCCCACGGCCGCGCTGCACTTCGACGAAGCCTTGCTGCAGCGCCTGGACGAGATCGGTGTCCACCGGGCCTCGGTGACGCTGCATGTCGGTGCCGGCACCTTCCAGCCGGTGCGGGTCGACCGCATCAGCGAGCACCGCATGCACAGCGAGTGGTTCGAGGTGCCTGCCGCCACGGTCGAGGCCATCGCCCGCACGCGGGCCGCGGGTGGGCGTGTGGTTTCGGTGGGGACGACGACGTTGCGGGCGCTCGAATCGGCAGCCGCCCACCCCGACGCCCGTCCGGACGACAGCGGCCGCCGCCTGCCGGTGGTCGGCGCACGCGAAACCGAGATCTTCATCACCCCCGGCTTCGAGTTCCAGGTGGTAGACCGGCTGATCACCAATTTCCACCTGCCGCGCAGCACGCTGCTGATGCTGGTGAGTGCGCTGGCGGGGCAGGCGCAAGTCCAGGCGCTGTATCGGCACGCGGTGGCGCACGGCTACCGGTTCTTCAGCTATGGGGATGCCATGCTGCTGGACCGACGGCCCGCATCGCCTCCCTCGACCTGACGCAGCGGCACACGCCTTCCCCGCGACAGGAGCGCGCCGGGCCACTTCAGCGCGCTCACTTCAACAACAGCACCGATTCAGCTTGGAACACCGAATGTTCCAGGCTGGCAATTCCGCTGTTCACCTTGATGTTGCGCAAGTTACGGGCTCAACTGCGCTTTACTGTGGCGCCATCCCGGAGGTCTTTCGACGCCACGGTCTCAGCAACATCTTTGCCGCGTTTCGCCTGATGGAGGTCATCGTGAATTCTCAACGCTCGCTCGTTCGCACCGGTGCGCTTGCACTGATTCTGGCCGCCGGTCTCGGCGGCGGCGTTCCCGTCCTTGCCGCCGAAAAGGCGACCCAGGCGACCACCGCCACCTCTGAGCGAGAAAGAGCCCGAGCCGCTCAGGACCTGCTCGGCGAAGCGGCCGAGTACCTGCGCACGCACGGTCCGGAAAAGTCGTTTGCCGTGTTCAACGATCGCGCGGGCGGCTTCGTGCGGGGTTCGCTGTATGTGTTTGCCATCGACACCGACGGACACATGTACGCCCACGGCGGTGAGCCGGCCGGGCTGGTCGGCATGAACGTGCGCGACCTGCGCGACGCCGAGGGCAAGCCGCTGATTCAGGAAATCCTCGACGGTGCTGCAGCCAAGGGCGAAGGCACGGTCGAATACAAGTGGCTGAACCGCGCCGACAACCGGGTCGAGAACAAGACCACCTACTTCCGCAAGGTGGACAAGTACGTGGTCGCGGTCGGCTACTACACCCCGCGCGCCACGGTCGAACAGGCGAAGAATCTGCTGTCCAAGGCCGTCGTTCAGGTGCAGAAGAACAGCCGAGCCGCCTTCACCCAGTTCAACAGGCCCGATGGCGGCTTCATGCGGGACGACCTCTATGTGTTTGCCGTCGGTCTCGATGACGGGAAGTTCTACGCCAACGGCGGCTCGCCCAGCCTGACCGGCATGGATGCCCTGGACCTGCGCGACGCCGCCGGCACACCGCTGATCCAGAACATGATCAAGGTCGTCCGGACCAAGGGCAGCGGTCAGGTGGACTACGTCTGGCGCAATCCGGCGACCAACAAGGTCGAAGACAAGCACACGCTGGTGCAGAAGGCCGGCAAGTACCTGGTCGGCGTCGGGTACTACACGAAGTGATCCGAGCGGCTGCACGTTCGTGCGGCCGGAGCGGCTTTGCTCAGTCCTCGAACGTCAGCCCCAAGCGGGCCGCAGCCAGCACGGCGTCGGCCCGCTTGCTCACGCCCAGCTTGCGGAACAGCGCGAGCGAGTGCGTCTTGACCGTCGACTCCAGCAGATCGAGTCGACGGGCGATATCCTTGTTGGTGCACCCCTGGGCGAGCAGCGCCAAGACCTGGACCTGCCGCTCCGACAAATCCAGGTCGGCAATGATCTGTGCCCTGCGACGTACCCTCTCGGACGACGCACCGTCCAAGTCTCCACTGGGGAGTGCCGTCTGGCTAGGCAGATACATCTGCCCACGCAAGAGGGTGCGGATCGCGGCCTCCACCACCTCGGTGCGGGAAGTCTTGTGGATGTACCCCGAGGCGCCACACCGCACGACCTCGGCCACCTCTTGCGACCCCAAGTCATCGGCCAGAACAGCCAGAGGACCCAGATATCCCCGGTCCCTGACGATCCTCACGACCGCGCTGCCCTGCCCGTCCTCCAGGTCCAGATCCAGCAGAACCAGATCCAGGGCGGCAGATCCGGCCAGGAACGGCAGGGCCGCAGCGAGGGACTCCGCCTGCAGCACTTCGACACCCTCGAAACGCTGGGTCAGCAGCAGCGCCAGCCCCTGACGGAACAGAGTGTGGTCTTCCACCACGAGGGCCCTCATGGCCGGTGCCCTCCCTGGGGGCAATGGACCGCGGGGACGATCAAGCGCCCTTGCTCAGCGCTTCATCCACCGCGGCACAGTTGGGCGCGCACACGGCTTCGTTGCGGCCGAGCAGGCGGCGGCTCTTGAGCATGTTGCGCGGACGGTGCTTGCCACACAGGAAGCACGACATCGTCCCGGAAGCAAAAGCACCCTGGGCGGCAAAAGGCGAGCCGGGCGTCTTGTTGCGATAACGCAGACCGTTGGGATCGATCTTGTCTTGCGGGGTGCGGTCTTCGGACTTGGTACTCATCGGGTTGTTCAGCACAAAAAGTGCGACCGACATCGGATCGCTCGGTCGCCGTGAACGCAAAGGGGCGAATCTTGACAGGTTTGACGGCGACTTGATACCCGGTCCGCTCAAATTCCCTTCAGAACCACGCTGTTCACATTCCGCGCGATTTCTCGGTTTTGCGCGAGATCCCGGCCCAAAACCTTGAAGCACGGGGCGCCGCGGGTGCAGTCGCGGGGGAGACACCCGCCGGTCCCGTCGGGGACGATGCCGACACGAAACAACACGCCGGCTGCCGCACCGTCATGCAACCCCGCCCCACATCCGCTCATCGTCCGCACCTGGCCATCCTCGGCATCCGTGGCATTCCCGCCTCGCACGGCGGCTTCGAGACCTTCGCCGAGCGCCTGGCGCTGTACCTGGTCGCCCAGGGCTGGAAAGTCACGGTCTACTGCCAGGAAGACACCACCGGCCCGATGTACGAGGACCTGTGGGAAGGCGTGCACCGCATCCACATCCCCTGCGGCAAGGAAACGGCCGCCTCCACCATCCGCTTCGACTGGCGCAGCATCGTGGACACCGTTCGCCTGCGCCCGGACGTGGCCCTGACCCTGGGCTACAACACCGCGGTCTTCTGCACCCGGCTGCGTCTGGCCGGCATCCCCAACGTGATCAACATGGACGGGATCGAGTGGCAGCGCGACAAGTGGAGCGGCCCGGCCAAAGCCTGGCTCTATGCCAACGAGTGGGCCGGCGTGAAGCTGGGCGATCACCTCATCGCCGACCACCCCTCCATCGCCGACCACCTGGCCCGGCTGACGGACCCGGACCGCATCACGGTCATCCCCTACGGAGCCAACGAGGTTCTGGACGCCCCGGTGGAGCCCGTGGAGCGGCTGGGTCTGGTGCCCGGCCAGTACGCCACCGTGATCGCCCGACCCGAGATCGAAAACTCGCTGCTGGAAATCGTCTCGGGCTTCTCGGCCGAGCCGCGCGGCTGCACGCTGGCCGTTCTGGGGCGCTACACCCCCGATACCCATCCGTATCACCGCGCCGTGATGGACGCAGCCAGCGCCGAAGTGCGCTTCCTGGGTCCGGTGTACGACCCCGCCATCGTCTCCGCGCTGCGCTTTCACAGCCGCATGTACGTGCACGGTCACCGGGTGGGCGGCACCAACCCCTCGCTGGTCGAGGCCCTGGGCGCGGGCAACCCGGTGCTGGCCCACCGCAACCGATTCAACCGCTGGGTGGCCGGTTCTGACGCCGCCTACTTTGAAAGCGCCGAAGAGGCCGCTGCCGCCTTCGACATGCTGCTCGATCAGCCTCGCAAGCTGGCCGCCATGTCGCGCGCCAGCCGGGAGCGCTACCGCGAGCGCTTCCGTTGGGAGCCGGTGCTGCACCGCTATGAAAGCGTGCTGCGCCGCCACGTGCGCCGTCAGCCGGGTTGGAACCCGTCGTCGCACGTCACCGACCTCAAGGACAGCTCGCTGCTGGGCGCCGGCATGACGCGCAGCCACCTGCAACGCACCCCGCTCACGAAGTAAGTGGACCGAAGATGCCCCTGAACCGAACCTCGAAAAAATCACCCGCACCCTGGGCGGCGCTGCTGACCGCAGCCGTGGTCCTGGCCGGGTGCCAGACCGCGCCGACCTCGGGCGCGGGTGACGTGTCCGTGGCCGAGCCCACGCTGGACGACACCAACCTGCGCCTGCGCTCCGGCCTGCGGCCGCAGTCCCCCCAAGACGCCCCGGTCTACCTGCTGCAGCCCGGCGATGAGCTGGACCTGCAGTTTGCCGACCGCCCCAATCTGACCCAGACCCTGCGGGTGCGCCCCGACGGTCATGTGTCGGTGGCGCAGATCGGCGGCATCCGCGCCCAAGGCCGCACCGTGGATCAGCTGCAGAGCGAAATCCTGGCCCGCTACCGCGATCTGGCCGGCGAATCGGGCGAACGCGAGTACCTGATCCAGACCGGCGACGAGTTCGAGGTGAAGTTCGCATTCCTGCCGCAGTTCAACGACCGCGTGCAGGTGCGACCGGACGGAAAGATCGCGTTGCAGATGATCGGCGCACTCAAGGCCCAGGGCCTGACGCCCGAAACCCTTCAGGATGAACTCACCCGCCGCTACGCCCGCATCCTCAAGAAGCCCGACCTGACCGTGGTGATGCGCACCTTCAACACCGCAACGGTGCGTCTGGCCGCCGGCCCCAACGGCCAGGTCCGCTACGTCCGCTCCGGGCTGGACGATCTGCGCCCGACGCTGTCGCTCAAGACCTCGGCTCCGCTGCAGGTCTTCATCGGCGGCGAGGTGCAGCGACCGGGCGTCGTCGCCTGGCGTCCCGGTCTGACCCTGGTCCAGGCCCTGATGGAGGGCGGCGGCCAGCTGCCGACGGCCGCCCTGGCCAACACCATGGTGCTGCGCAAGACCCAGGGCCGCGAGCCGCTGCTGATCCGGCGCGACCTGCGCCGCGACCTGACCGGCTCCGGCACGCAGGACATCGTGCTCGAGGCCTCGGACATCGTCGTGCTGCCGCGCACCGGTGTGGCCACCGTGGCCCAGGCGCTCGACCAGTATGTCTACAAGCTCATCCCCATTCACTTCAACATGACCTATGACCTCCGTCGCTACTTCTCCAACTGAGGCCGGCGCCCTGTTTGCGCCCACGCAGGATGCGGTCGGCGGCGGTTTCACGTCGCGCGATGCGCTGCACCTGCTGTTCAAGCACGGCCGGGTCATTGCCGGCTGCACCCTGCTGGTGACGGCCCTGGTCTGGGCCGGCGCCGCAGTGCAGCCCTCGACCTACAACGGTTCGGCCAAGCTGTGGATCAAGACCGAGCAGCAGAACACCCCGACCTTCCTCACCGGTCTGGCCGCGCCGACGCGCGAAGCGGTCAGCCCCGATCCCGCCAACCGCAAGATCGAGACGGAGATGGAGCTGCTGCTGTCGCGGGACAACGCCGAGCGCGTCATCCGCGAGCTGAAGATCCGTCCCGAGCAACTCGCCCGGCCTCCGCTGGCGGTGATCTCCGACCACCTGCCCAAGGTCAAGCTGTTCAAGTCCGCCGACGCTGAGGCGAGCGCATCGCCCGATGAAGTCAGCCAGGGCCTGATCACCCTGTTCATCAAGAGCTTCAAGGTCGAAGCGCTGCGCTCCAAGAGCGCGGACACCACCTCCAACGTGGTGGAGCTGACCTTCTCGGCCGCCGATCCGGAGCTGGTGCCCAAGGCACTCGCCGCCATGCTGCAGGAGTACACCGCGCTGGCGACGAAACAGAACCGCGACCTCGGCGCCGCCACCTTCAAGCTGCTCGAATCGAAGGCCGAAGAAGCGCGCCGCGATCTGCAGCAGTCTGAACAGGCCCTGCAGTCCTTCCTGGCCGCCAACGGAGACCACACCTCGCGCCAGTCGGTCATCGGACGCACCGATGCGCCGAGCGGATCCAACGTCGTCGCCGCGATGAAGTCGCAAAACGCCGACCTGCAGCAAAAGCTCGATGACCTGCGCCAGATCTACACCGAAGAAGCGCAGAACGTGAAGGCCCTGAGCCAGTCGATCACCAACCTGCAGCAGCGCATGCGCGGCGAAGTGCGCGCCAACGCCGTGGCCGACGCCGAGCTGGCACGGCTGGAGCGCCAACGCAGCCTGGCGCAGGACCGCTTCGTCGAACTGCGCCGCCGCCTGGACCAGATCGACCTGTTCCTGAAGGTCAATCCGCCCGAGGCCGACAGCCGCGTGATCACCCAGACCGCCGCCCGCCCGCGCGTGCCCGACAACACCAAGCGCCAACTGGCCTTCCTGCTGGCGCCGCTGGGTGGACTGCTGCTGGGCATGGCGTTTGCCGCCATGCGACAGCTCAGCGACCACCGCATGGAAACGCCCGAAGAGCTCGCCAAGTCCCTGGGCCTGGAAGTGCTGGCCGCCGTGCCGGTGCTGTCGGCCGACACGCCGGTGGCCCATCAGCTGGACGCCAGCGACGCCGCCGGCGGCCCGCTGACCTCGGCCACGCCGTCGGCCCACGCCCAGTCCCTGGCGCTGGAACGCGCCAGCTCCGAGGGCGTGAGCCTGCTGCCCGACGACGCCGAGGACCTGCACCGCGAAGCCCGCGAACTGCATCGCCGCCGCCGCGCCCTGCAGACGGCCGACGGTGCTCGGGAAGACGCCGCCGAGATCACCCCGCTGCGCACCGTGCGGGCAAACGACCGTGGCCTGCTGATGCACCGTCTGGCCCTGCGGGTGCGGGATCACCTGCCCGGCAACGGCCGCGGGCGCATCCTGCTCGTCTCCAGTGCCCGCGAAAACGAAGGCAAGAGCGTCATCGCCCGTGCCCTGGCCAAGCGCCTGCTGCAACAGCAGCGCGGCCGCGTGCTGCTGATCGACGCCAACGCCGAAGCCCCGGCCGGTCACGCCGGCAGCCGCGCCCATGGTCGCGCCGGCTTCTTCGACCTGCTGCGCGAGCCCCAGGCGCACGCCAGCGCAGTCGTCGGCCGCAACGACCCGCGCCTGCACATCCTTGGCCACGGCCAGAACCTTGACGGCAGCCTGCTGTACCACGAGTCCTCGGTGCAGGAGCTGTTCGCCAAGCTGCGCGAGCGCTACCACTGGACCGTGATCGATGCCGGCACGCTGCCGCGGATCGGTTGCCTGGGTTCGCAGGCCGACGGCGTGCTGCTGGTCGTCGATGCCCAGTCCACACGACGCGAAGTGGTCCGCGGTGCGCTGGACACCGCCCGCCTGCCGGCCGGCCGGCTGCTGGGGGCCGTGCTCAACCGCCGACCGCAATACGTGCCGGCCTGGGCCTACCGCAACTGGCTCTGAACCGCCCCAGCCCGCCGAGACGAACCCCGCCGTGAAATCCCTGACTCCGCCTTCCGTCTGGACGCTGCTGTCGACCACGTTCATCGTGGTCTGCTGCGGCCTGCTGTCCTACCTGCTGGTCGAGGGCGCCTGGACCTCGATCACGCTGGCCATCGGCGCACTGATCGTGCTGCGGGTGCAGGTGCTGTTCGCCAAGCTGGGTTCGATCCGGCGCCTGATGCTGTTCCTGCTGTTCATGTGCTGTTCGCTGGACATCACCAAGGCGATCGTCCCGCCGCTGGAACAGTTCTACTCCCCAGGCCTGTACGTCTCGGTGGCGCAGGCCATCCTGATCCTCTGGACCGTGCTGTGGATGGGCGAGCGCCTGCTGGTGGAGCGGCGCGGCCTGCCGGTCACCAGGCTCGACCTGCTGGCCCTGGGTTTCCTCGTCTGGAACTGGATCGCCGCCTTCTACTCGCCCGCCGGCGACCTGGCGATCGCCAGCGCCGTCGCCTACACGCTGTGCGTGCTGGGTTTTTATGTGGTGTCGCACAGCATCACCGACGTGCAGGACCTGCGTCTGGCCCTGCGCGGCCTGGTGTTCACCTTCCTGGCCCAGGCCGGTTTCTCCTTCGCGCAGATGATCATTCGTGGTCCGATTCCCGTGCCCGGCCTCAAGGTCTTCAGCATGGCGTCGATGAACGTGGGTTATGGCGACACCAGCGCGTTCCGACCTTTTGGCCTGTTCGATCACCCCAACACCATGGCCGACTATGTGCTGTGGCTCATCCTGCCGGCCCTGGCGATGGTGCTGATGGGGCGCAGGCACATCGCCAAGGCCGTGTGGTGGTGGTCGCTGTTCGTGCTGGTGGTGGGCACGTCCATGCTGCTGGCCTCGCTGTCGCGCGGTGGCTGGGCCGCCATGGGTCTGGGCGTGATCGTTCTGGCCTGGATGTACACCCGCCTGAACCTGCTCACCCGCCGGCACTACGTGATCGCGGCGCTGCTGGTGGTGGCGGCCCTGCTGGCTGTGGCCATCGTGTATCCGCAGGTCTTCCTGCGCCTGACCGAACCGGACGCCCGCTCGCTGGAGTCGCGCATCCTGCTCAACGATCAGGCGTTCAAGATCATCGACCAGAACTGGCTGTTCGGCGTCGGCCTGGGCGGCTACAACTGGTCCGCACCCAGCCACATCCCCTCGTCCTGGGCCGACGTGTCGCCGGACTATCACAAGATGCTGCTGCAGCTGGTGGTGCACAACAGCTACCTGCTCACCGCGGCTGAACTGGGCATTCCCGGCGCCGTCGCCTGGCTGGTGGTGCTGCTGGCGATGATGAAGCAGGCCTGGCCGCTGACGCAGTGGAAGCATCCGGCCCTGCTGGCCCTGGGCGCAGGCCTGGGTGCCGCCATGGCCGCCCACATCCTGTACCTGGCCTCGGACAACTACTACATCGACATCCGCATCTTCATGCTGTGGATCTCCGGGGGTCTGCTGCAGGCCCTCAAGCTGATGGCCGCATCGCCCCAGGCCCCCAGGGTGACGGCCCGCGCCACGGAGGCCGCATGTCGCTGATGCGGGCCATGTCGTCGTCCTTCGGTGCCCGTCTGCTGATGGCGGCGCTGAACTACGGTCTGTTCTGGGTGCTGGCCCACCGTCTGGCCGGGGCAGAGCTCGGCGGCTTTTCGCTGCTGATGAACGTGTTCTACCTGCTGCAGACGCTGCCGCTGCTCGGCTTGTCGACCCCGCTGACGCGCCGCATCGCCACCGCCCCGGAACGGCTGGCCGTGGAGATCAGCACCGCCTTGACCGTGGCCCTGCCGGTGGCTGCGGCGCTCGCGCTGCTCTGCGGACTGACGGGGCAGCTCAACTACCCGGAGTTCATGCACCTGCCGTTCTGGCTGCTGGCCGCGAGCGTGCTGCCTTCGGGGTGGATTCTGGTGGCCGAGGTGTCCCTGATCGGCCTGGAGCGCATGAGCACCGTGGCCCGCGTGCAGGCCCTGGAGGCCCTGGTGCGTACCATCGCCTCGGTCGGCGTCGTGCTGTTCGGGGGCGACCTGTCGGCCTTGTTCGGGGTCTTCCTCGCGGGCCGCATCCTCACCGCCCTGATCTACTTCTACCGCGCCGACCTGCCCCGCCCGACCCTCTCGACCGTCGACCCGGCGCTGCAACGCACCAACCGGTCGGACATCCCGGTGTTCCTGGGCATCGGTGTGCTGGCGGCCGTGGCCGGGCGCATCGACCTGATCGTGCTCTCGCGCCTGGGCAGTCTGGAAGACGCGGGCCTCTATGCCGCCGCCTCGCGGCTGTATGAAGCAGCGCTGATGCTGCCCACCGTGGCGGCCATGGTCATCCTGCCCTCGCTGGCCCGCCTCTACCAGAGCGATCGCCAGCACTTCGCCGAGGTGCTGGCCCGCAGCCTGCGGGTCTGTCTGGCCGTGGGTCTGGGCATCGCGCTGGTGGTGGCTGCGCTCGCCCAGCCGCTGATCGACCTGCTCTACGCCCCGCACCTGCACGACGCCGGCACCTTGCTGCGCTGGCTGATCTTCGGTGCCGTGCTGATGACGCTGGACCAGATGCTGTCTTCCACCATGATGGCCGCGCATGCGCAGAACGCCGATCTGCACACGCTGATCGTGGCCGTGGTGACACTGGCCGTCCTGCTGCTGATCGGCATCCCCTGGTGGGGTCCGCTGGGTGCGGCCGTCGCCGTGCCGGGGGCGCTGCTGGTCCGTGTGGGATGGCGCCTGCGCTGGCTGATGCGCCACCACCCCGCACCGGGACTGAGCTCCTACCTGCTGCGCACCACCGTGGCCGCCGCCGGCGCGCTGGCCGTGCTGGAGCTGACCCTGTCGCAGGGCGCCTTGTGGACCCTGCTGGCCACCGTCTGCACCTATCCCGCCCTGGCCTTCCTGCTGGGTGTGCTGCAACCCCGCCACATGCATCAGATCTTCCCTTGGATGCAGCGGATCAAGACCCGCTTCGTCGATTGAGCGACCTCACCATGCGCATCCTTCACCTCGATCCTGACGACCTCGACAACCCGCTGGCCGGTGGCGGTCCGGTGCGGACCTTCGAAATCTGCCGCCGTCTGGCGCGGCGCCACGAGGTCACCATCCTCACGCCCACCTTCGCCGGCAGCACGCCGGAGAAGGAACGCGAGGGCATCCGCTACCTGCGGCTGGGCCGCAAGATCCGCAACCACGGCTCGTCGCACCACCTGACCTTCCTGGCCAGCCTGCCTGCGGCCGTCCGGCGCTTCGACTACGACGTGCTGGTCGAAGACTTCATGCCGCCAGGCTCGGCCACGCTGACCCCCTTGTTCCGCCGCCGCAACACGACGATGGTGGGATCGGTGCAGTGGTTCTACGCCCGCAAGTACACCGAGTGGCTGAAGTTGCCCTTCCATTGGGGCGAGGAATACGGGGTGCGGCTGTACCCGTCGCTGGTCGTGCTCAGCGAGTCGATGCGCAGACGCATGCTGTCGCGCCACCCCCATGCCCACATCCAGGTGATCGGCAACGGCGTGGACGACGAGCTGTTCACGCTGGATCCGACACCGGGCCGTGGCCTGCTGTACCTCGGCCGGCTGGAGATCCACACCAAGGGTGTGGACCTGCTGCTGGAGTCCTACGCCCGCATTCCCGAACACGAGCGCGAGCCGCTGACGCTGGCCGGCACCGTCCAGGAGCCTGAACTGCTCAAGGCCCTGATCGACAGGTTCCAGCTCGGGGGATGGGTGCGCATCCTCGGCAAATACGACGCCCGGCAACGGGCGGAGCTGCTGAAGCAGTGCCGGGCCCTGGTGATGCCCTCGCGGTTCGAGACCTTCGGCATGACCCTGGCCGAAGCCAACGCCGCCGCCCGCCCGGCCGTGCTGTGGGACGCCGCCCCGATGACAGAAGTGGCATCGCCCGCGAGCTGGCGGGTGACCCCTCCCTTCGAGGTCGAGCGGCTGACCGCCACCCTGCGCGAGGTGCTGGCCGCCCCCGACGAGGAACTCCTCACCCGCGGCCTGGCCTCGCGCGATTTCGCGCGCCGCTACACCTGGGACCAGCTCGCCGACGCCCAGGAACGCTTTTATCTCGAAGCCCAGGAACGCCAGGTCTTCCATCGCCGCCGGGAGGCCCGCCATGGCCTGGGTTGACATGCTGCGCGCCTCGCTGCGCCGCTGGCTGCAGCCCCACGCACGCAATTCCGCCGCCGTGGCCCTGCTGCTGTCCGGCCACGACCGCTGGCCGCGCCGCATCGACGACTGGACCGAAAGCCGCGTCGTGGTGATCAGCCCGCACCCCGACGACGAAGCCATCGGCTGCGGCGGCGCCGTCCTGCGCCATGTCGCCCACGGGGCTGACGTGCGCGTCGTGCACGTCAGCGACGGCGAGCGCGGCAGCCGACGCGTGGTCGACCCCGCCCTGTCGGCGCCGGAGCGAACCCGCCTGCAGCAGGACCTGGTGGCCACACGGCACCGGGAGGCCCTTCAGTGGGGGGCCGCCGCCGGTGTGCGCGAAGTGGGTTTTCTCCACGCGCCGGACGGCCACATCACCCCGGCCGCCGACGCGGTCCACGAGCTGACGCAACACCTGGAACGCTGGCAGCCCGATCTGCTGTACGTGCCCTTCGTCACCGACCTGCTGGAAGACCACTGGCAGACGAGCCGCCTGCTGGCGGCCGCCATCGGCTTTTGCGGCGCCTGGAAAAAGAACCTGGTCGTGCGCGGCTATGAAGTGTGGGCACCGCTGCCCGCCAACCGCGTCGCCGACATCTCCGACCTGGCCCCCCGCAAGCGCGAACTGCTGGACCTCTACGCCAGCCAGCTGGCCGACGTCGACTACCGCCGAGCCATCGAAGGTCTCAACACCTACCGCTCGATGATGCTGCCCGACACCGGCTGTGGTCAGGCCGAAGCCTACTTCGAGACCAGCCTGCGGGGCTGGCTCGACATCGTCCGCCGGGCCGCTGTGCCGCCTCCACCCCAGCCCGGGTTTCCCTTCCGACTCTCCCAGCCTCCGATCGCCGAGGACACGCCATGAGCCTGACCGCCTGCCCATCGACCACCGGATCACACCCTTCCGACACCCTTTCTTCCGATCCCCCCATGACCTGGGCCCGGACCCGATCGCTCATCGCTTCGGACATGCAGCGCCTGTGCGAGCACCTGGAGCAGACCGATTCGTTCGTGCACAAGGTCTACTTCTTTCTGCTGCCGGGATTCCAGGTGCTGTTCTGGCACCGCATCTCCCGCTGGATGCTGCTGCGCGGCTGGAAGAACGGCGCACGCATGGTGTCGCTGATGGCCATGTACCTGACGCGGGCGGAGATTCCACCGGAGACCTCGCTGGGTCCTTCGGCCCTCATCGCACACGCCACAGGGGTGTACGTGTTCGGTCGCATCGGCGCGCGCGTGACCATCCGTGGTGACGGGGGCTTCGGGGGCGGGTTCGGCACCGAAGACATCGGCGGCGGCCCCGGCTATCCGGTGGCCGGCGACGATGTCGCGGTGGCCTTCGGCGCACGGGTGCTGGGCCCGGTGAACATCGGCGACGGCGTCAACATCGGCCCCGGTGCGCTGGTCACCGACAACGTGCCGGCGCACTCGCTGGTGATGTGGGCCAAACCGCGGGTCATCGTCGGCGGTGCCCAGGTCGACGGCGGCGCCAAGGGGTGAATGATGACCGAAGCCCTGAGCTCACCCCACCCGGGCCGCGTCTTTGCGGTCTCCCCCGCCGATGAAGCCCCCGTCAGCTGGGCCGAAACCCGTCGGCTCATCCGCTCGGATTTCGAGCGCGTGGTCGACACCATGGGCGGACAGCGGTCGCTCGGCCGCGTCCTGTACTGGAGCCTGTTGCCGTCGCGACAGGCGCTGCTCTGGTACCGCATCGGTCGCCACCTGTACCTGCGCGGCTGGCGCAACACCTCGTGGCTCATTTTTCTGGCCGCGACGTACGTCACGCGCATCGAGATCCCTCCGACCACGGCCATCGGTCACTCGTGTTTTCTCGGGCACGCCCCCATCGTGCTGTGTGGACGCATCGGTCACCACTTCACCCACTTCGGGGACGGCGGCATGGGCGGCGGCATCGAGCAGAAGGACATCGGCGGCGGTCCCGACCTTCCGGTCATCGGTGACCACGTGATGTGCGCCATCCGCTCGCTGGTGCTCGGCCCCGTGCACGTCGGTGACCGCGCCCAGCTCGGCCCGAGCTGCACGGTCACGCGCGACGTGCCCGCCGGCTCGGTCGTGGCCGCGGCACCGTCCCGGATCCTGCGCAGCGCATCCGCGCCCGCCGAAGCCCCCGACACCCCCGACAACACCCCCGAATCGCCGGCCCCCCGTCATCGAGCCGACACCACCGAAGAGGTCCGCGCATGAACGTCGCCGCCCACCCCACCTCCATCGAAGCCAGCCTCATCATCGTCAACTGGAACGTGCGCGACCTGCTGCGCCAGTGCCTGCAGTCGGTCTACGACGCGGGCGGTCTGGCGCCGGAGCAGGTGCAGGTCATCGTCGTGGACAACGATTCGCGCGACGGCAGCGTGGAGATGGTGCGCGCCGAGTTCCCGCAGGTGGAGCTGGTGGCCAATGCCGACAACCTCGGTTTCGGCAAGGCCAACAACCAGGCCCTGCCGATGTGCAAGGGCCGCCACGTGGTGCTGCTCAACCCCGACACCCAGGTGCTGGACGGTGCCCTGCGCAAGCTGGTCGGCATCATGGACAGCGACCCGTCCATCGCCGTGCTGGGCTGCCGCCTGCTCAACGGCGACGGCACGCTGCAGCGCTGGACCGGCGGCGCCTTCCCGCGCCTGGCCAACCTGTTCAACCACTACTTCTTCCTGGACCAGCTGCTGCCGCGCTCGATGCGCGCCATGCCGCTGTTCCTCGACCGCGACGTGTCCACGGACACCGACGTGGACTGGCTGTGCGGCGCCCTGATGGTCATGCGCACCCACGAGCTGGGCGGCAAGCTGTTCAACCCCGACTACTTCATGTACGGCGAGGACATGGAGCTGTGCCACCGCCTCAAGACCGGCGGCGGGCGCGTGGTCTACACGCCGCGCGTGTCCATCATCCACTACCAGGGCGAGAGCATGAAGCAGCAGCAGGAGAGCAACGTCCTGCTGTCGGCCCTCAAGGGGCCGCGCCAGTTCTACCGCCAGATGCGCGGCGGCCGGGGCCTGTGGCTGTACGACCTGATCACCGTGGGCGGCTTCGGGCTGCGCTGGGTGCTGTACCGGCTGGGAGCGCAGCTCAAGCGCTCGAACGCCCCCCAGCTCAACGAGAAGGCGCGCTCCAGCCACGACCTGATGCACCGCGCCCTGCGCATCATGCGCGCCTGAGCGGCCCGGACGGGAGCTTCGACATGTCCTCAGCCCGTTCCCCCCGCAGCGCCGGCGCGCGCGATGCCCTGCGCCGGGAGGCGCTCGACCGGCGCGCCGGTCGGGACGCTCCGTCCCGACGCCGCCGCACGCTGTTGCTCGGCGGCGGTCTGACCCTGGCCGGCACCACCCTGACGTGGATGCAACTGGGCCCCGAGCGCCAGGCCCTGACCGGCTGGATCACCGATGCCCGGGCCGCAGAGCCGACCGAGCCTGACGCCTTCTCCGTCCAGGTGCCGCTGGACGCCCCGACCCGCCCCGGCAAGCCGGGCCTGCTGGGGCACAACATCCAGTGGGTGGACCGCGGCGACGACCTGCTGGCCCCCGACGGACAACTGCGCCCCGAGATGCTGCCGGCCCTCCAGGCCCTGCAGCCCACCGTGCTGCGGTTTCCCGGTGGCGCCCAATCCGACGCCTACCACTGGGAGCGCGGCATGGGAGCCCAGGC
>CAYRBG010000040.1:0-16651 GCA_964422355.1 uncultured Sphaerotilus sp.
CAGGTCCTTCAGGTAGACGCGCTGGATGTTGAAGACGGGTTGCGCGTCGGCGGCGCCTGCGGTGTCGGACATGGTGTCGTTTCCGTGTAGGAGGAAAAGGTGGACGAATAAAGCCCGGCGATTATGGCAGTGCGTGCGCCAGCGCCCACACCCCGGGAGCCAGGGCTTGAGCCGTGTCATCCACCCCCGCTGGAGCGAGGGCGCCGCGCTCGGCGGCCTCGACCATGCGCTGCAGCGTCGAAGCGTGCGGCAGGATGGTGCCGAAGAATTCGGGGCGGCCGTCGCTCAGCAGCATCACGGTCGGGAAGTTCTCGATCTCCAGCGCAGCGTCACCCAGGGCGTCGGCGTGGTCCTCGATGTCGATCCAGGCAAAGCGCAGGCCGGGGTGGGCGCGGGCCACGTCGGCGAAGGTGGCTCCGTAGGCCTGGCAGGTCGTGCACCAGCCGGCGCACAGGCAGGCCACGACACGGGCCGGTGCCGAGCTCGGGGCCGGCGAGGACGAAGCGGCGGGGGCGGACATTTCTGACGGAATCGGCGCGGCGGACATGGCGAGGCAGTGTGCCAGAGCGTGGACAATGCGGGCCCTTTCGTCACGGTCACGGCCGCGCCATGTTCAAGAACCTGATCCTGTTTCGCATCGCCCCCGAATGGTCCGGCTCGCTGGAGTCGGTCGAGGCCGCCCTGGACGGCCGTCGTTTCGTGCCTTGCGGACCGTCGCAGCCCGCGTCGGTCGGCTGGGTGCCGCCGCGTGGCGACGAGCACGGCATCCTGGTCGAATCCATCGGCGGCCAGTGGCTGCTGGAGATGAAGGTCGAGCAGAAGGTGTTGCCCGGCTCGGTGGTCAAGCGCCGGGTGGAAGAGATCTGCGCCCACATCGAGGCCACCAGCGGCCGCAAGCCCGGCCGCAAGGAAGCCAAGGAACTCAAGGAGCAGGCCACGCTGGAGCTGCTGCCCATGGCCTTCACCAAGATCGGCCGGCTGCAGGTGTGGATTGACCCGCGCGAAAAGCTGATGGTGGTGGACGCCTCCAGCCCCTCGCGCGCCGACGACGTGGTGTCGGCGTTGGTCGAAGCCCTGCCGGGCTTTGCGCTCACGCCCATCCACACGGCGGTGTCGCCCCAGGCGGCGATGTCGGAGTGGCTGGTGAGCGGTGAGCCGCCGGCCGGTTTCACCGTGGACCGCGACCTGGAGCTCAAGGGCACCGACGAGATGAAGTCGGTGGTGCGCTACGCCCGCCATGGTCTGGACATCGAGGAGGTGCGCCAGCACATCCTCACCCAAGGCAAGGTGCCGACCCGGCTTGCGCTCACCTGGGCCGACCGCGTGAGCTTCCTGCTCACCGAGACCTTGCAGCTCAAGAAGATCGCCTTCCTGGACGGCGTCTACGAAGGCCGTGGCAGCAGCGATGAAGACGAGTTCGATGCCGATGCGGCCATCGCCACCGGTGAGCTGGGACAGCTCATTCCGGATCTCCTCCTCGCGCTGGGCGGGGAGCAGGCCCCGGGATTTTCGGCCTCGGCGAGCGAGCCACGAGTGGCCACGGCCGCCGCCCCGGTGAAGGCTGAATCGCCCGCCGAAGCGCCGCAGGGTGTCGCCTCAGCAGGGATGGACCTTCCGCCCTGGGAGGACTGAGTCCCGGCCTGCCGCGCTCAAGGCGTCGGCTGCGCCACCTGGATCGACGCCACCGGCTCCGGCGCCAGCAGCGAGCCGTCACGCAGACCGCGGATCGTTCCAAGCGTGAGCCACACGATCACCAGTGTCGTCAGGGCCAGCAGCACGGGGCCGAGCGTGGCCAGCGGGCCCTGAAGGCCGCCGAGCCGCAGCGTGAGGCTGGTCAGCGCCGCCAGCGGGAACGACAGACCCCAGTGCGCCATGCCGAAGGGCTGGGCCAGCATGCGCTTGACCACACCCGCCGCCCACAGGCCGCAGAACAGTGCCGCTCCCCAGCACATCCAGCCGATTTCGATGGGCATGCCCAACTGCAGCCCCGACAGGCCGATCACGGCCGGAGGTGCGATCAGGATGAAGGTCGCCGGCAGCATCCGTTCCGGCCACAGGCCCTGCACAGCGATGCGCACCACCAGCAGCGTCAGCAGCACCGGCCAGAAAACGACACCGATGCCGAACTGAGCCGCCGACCACGCGGCGTGACCGAGCGGCACGCCGGCCAGGGGGGCCAGCACATTGCCGACCACGGGAATCAGCAGGGCCGGAGTCACCGTGGCCCAGGCCAGTCCCTGGCCCTTGACCGGGTTCAGCCAGCGGCGCGTCACCCAGACGGTCACGGCCAGCTGGCCCAGGCTGGAGACCCACCACAGCGTGTCGGTCAGGCCGCGCAGGCCCAGGAGGTCCAGGCCGTGGGCCCGCTCATCTTCACCCAGCAGCACGGTGAGCACGGTCGCGAGCAACAGGCCCGCCACGGGCAGCGTGGCCAGGAACACATGCCGCACCGCGTGCTTGAGATCCTCGGACAGCGCCTGCGGATGTCGGGCCTGACGGACCCCGCTGGCGGCCAGCAGGGCCACGAACACCAGTCCGGCCAGTGCGCCCGCCGCTTGGGCCAGGTTGGTCGCGGCCTCCCCCATCAGCGGCGCTGCGCGATGCCAGGCCAAGGACAGGCCGGACAGGCCCATCACGCAGGAGAACCAGACGGGGGAGAGAAATTTCAGAGGGGTGGGGTGGGTGGCCATGGGCGTGGATGATGCCGAGGTTCGGGCCGGCGTGCCGTGATTTCCATCGTCGTGTGTGCCGGCGTGGGGCCTTGCCGGGTTGATGGGGTATTGCCGGATCGGGTGGGCTTGGCCCGCAACTGTGGGTTGGGGACTGGGTTGTAACGCATTGTTTCAATAGACTGCGCTCCCATTGACGACTTTGAATCGTGAGGGATGCCCATGTCCACGCCGTTTGCGCGCGCTTCTTCGAACCTCGGGCCTTGGCTGCTCGGCGTGCTGACCTTGCTGCTTTCGGCGTGTGGCGGCGGCGGTGAATCGGCTTCGGGCACGGAAGCGGTGCAGGGCGCTCGCCGCTCGACGTTGGCCGCCACGGTCGGTGCCGTCTTCATCAACGAGGTGAACACCTCCAACTGGAAGGGAACCGCCGACGAAGACGGCGACTTCGAGGACTGGGTCGAGCTTTACAACTCGGGCACACAGACGGTCGATCTGGCCGGCTACGGCCTGTCCAACAAGACCAAGAGCCCCTTCCGCTGGGTGTTTCCGACCGGCGCGGTGATCCAGCCTGGGCAGCACCTGCGGGTCTGGTTGTCGGGCAAGGACCGGGCGGTGGTGGGGGCGCCTTTCCATGCCAGTTTCAATCTCGACAACGGCGCCGATCCGCTGACGCTGTATGCCCCCAACGGGACGGCGGCGGGTCAGCTGATGGACAGCGCAACGCCGCCCCTGATGCGCGCGGACTCGTCGTGGTGCCGCATGCCCAGCGGTGACATCACCTCGCCGTTCGGGCATTGCGCCGCGCCGACGCCCGGCGCGGCCAATGCGGGGGCCTTCGACGCGGCCTTGTTGTCGGCGCCCACGCTGTCGGTTTCCAGCGGCTTCTATGCCGCGGCGCAGACCGTGACGATGACCGGGCCGGCCGGCGCCGAGATCCGCTACACCCTGGACGGCAGCGAGCCGACCGCCGGCTCCACGCTGTATGCCGGGCCGGTGACGGTGTCCTCCAGCGCGTCCCTGCGTGCGGCGGCGTTTGCGGCGGGTCGCCTGCCCAGTCTGATCACCACCCAGCAGTACATCATCGATGCCGCCATCGCGACCCGCTATGCCGGTCAGCGCACGGTGCTGGTGACCCTGCCGCCGGAGGATGCAGCGCGCTACAACGCAGCCGACAAGGCATGGTCGGGTCATTCGGTGGTCGAGATGTTTGACACCAACCGGGCCTTGGCCTTCAGGGGCGAAGCGGAGTCCAGCGTGGGCGGTCAGGAGGGGTCGACCCACTGGCCGCAGTTGTCGATGAACGTCAAGTTTCGTGACGCCTTCGGCACCAAGTCGGTCAAGTACGCACCCTGGCCGGAAAAACCGCTCGTCACCACCGTTCGACGCTTCCGCTTGCGCAATGGCGGCAACGACTGGCCCATCACTCACCTGCGCGACCAGTTCACGCAGAGCCTGAGCGACATCTCCGGCAACCTGTACGGTTCCAGCACGACGGTGGCGATGTTCCTCAATGGCAAGTACTACGCCATGATGGACCTGCGCGAGCGGGAGGATGAAACACTGGTCGAGGCCAACCTCGGCATCGACAAGGACTTCGTCGATTTCATTGCCGACCCGCTCTACAACACGCAGGACATCAAGAACGGCGGCGACGCGGCGCTCGCCAACTACAAGACGCTGCACCAGTTCGTCACCGGCAACTCGATGGCCACCACGGCCAACTATGAGAAGGCCAAGACGATGATGAACATGGAGAGTTACGCCCACGACATGGCGCTGCACATGTACGTGGTCAACCTCGACTGGCCCAACAACAACGTTCACACCTGGCGCACACCGGCCATCGACGGGCTGTGGAACTGGCAGGCGCACGACATGGATCAGGCCTTTGGTCTGCTGTCCAACAGCACGCCGACCACCGACATGTACAGCGTCTGGCGCAACAAGATGCAGGGCACGGAGCTGGTGCTGGCGCTGCTGCAGAACCCCGAGTTCCGCAAGCTCTACATCAACACCCTGGCCGATCAGATGAACACGACCCTGACGCCCGCCTATGCCAAGGCGCGGTTGGACGTGATGTCGGCAGAGATGCGGCCCTATGTGGCCGATCAGTGGGCCAGCCAGTCCTGGACGGGGCTGTCGCAATCCAACTGGGAAGGCTACCTCGTCACCCTCAAGGGCTTCCTGGACGCGAGGCCGGACAACCACGATCAACACACGCGGACGTACTTCGGGTTGTCGGCGCGCAAGGCGGTCACGCTGGCGGTCAACGATCCGGCCATGGGAACGGTGCAGGTCAACACGGTCAAGCTGAGCCGGTTCCTCACGAGCGCGTCTTCCACCTGGGTGGGCAAGTATTACCCCGAGGTGCCCGTCACCCTCAAGGCCGTGCCCAAGCCCGGTTACGTCTTCGTCGGCTGGCAAGGCGACAGCACCTCCACCGACCCGTCCCTGACCTGGAGTCCGACCACCGATGCGAGCTATACCGCGGTGTTTGCCGCGTCCTCGTCGGTGGGGGCGCCCAGCATCACGGCCGTTCCGGCACAGACCTTCTACACCGGCGACCGGGTGAACCTGCGGGTCTCGGCCACGGATCCGCAAGGTTTGCCGCTGACCTACACGGCCAAGAGCCTGCCGAGCGGCTTGAGCATGTATTCCGGCAACGGCCGCATCTTCGGGCAGATCAGCACGCCCGGCAGCTACAGCACCACGGTGACGGTCACCAACGGCAAGACCTCGTCCACGTCCACCATCACCTGGACGGTGAGCAACCGGTTGGTGGGCGCCACCAACCTGCCTCCGGTGATTGCTCAGCCGGCGGCACAGGCCACGCAGGCCGGAACCACCGGGTCGCTGCAGATCCTGGGCAGCGACCCGGAAGGCTCGTCGCTGACCTACAGCGCCTCTGGCCTGCCCGCGGGCCTGACCCTGAGTCCCACGACAGGCCTCATCAGCGGCACACCGACGACCGCGGGCACTTACACCGTGCAGATCACGGCCGCGGATGCCGGCGGAGCAACGGCCAGCACCAGTTTCATCTGGACCATCACGCCGGCCAACCAGGCACCGGTGATCCAGGCCGTGGCGGCGCAAAGCACGACCGTCGGAACTTCGGTGAGTGTGAACCTGAAGGCCTCCGATCCGGATGGCGGTGCACTGACGTGGTCGGCCACCGGCCTGCCCACGGGGCTCAGCCTGTCGTCGACCGGACAGATCACCGGAACCCCGACCACCGCCGGCACTTCGGCCGTGCAGGTGACGGTGAAGGACCCGCAAGGCGCGTCGGCTTCCACGTCGTTCACCTGGACGGTGACGGCGGCGAACCAGCCCCCCGTCATGCAGTCCTTGGCGGCACAAACCCATCGCGCGGGCACGTCGGTCATGCTGGCATTGCCGGTATGGGATCCGGAAGGTGGGGCACTGACCTGCTCGGCGACCAGCGTGCCGGCCGGCCTGACGCTCAATGCCTCGACCTGTGTGTTCAGCGGCAAGCCGACCACGGCGGGCACCCTCACGGTCGTTGCCAAGGTGACGGATGCGGCGGGGGCCAGTGCGTCGACCAGCTTCAACTGGACGATCTTGAGCGCGGTGCAGAACGCCAGCTTCGAGAGCCCCGTTCTCGCGGTGGGGTCCTACCAGACCGGCTCCATTCCGGGATGGACGACCTCCGGCTCGGCGTTCGTGTCCGCCACCAACAGCACCTTCACGAAGAGCGCGCCTGCGCCCGTGGACGGCGTGCAGGTGCTCGGTCTGCAGAATTCCGGGCGGGCCTCACAGTCCATGCAGTTGCGCCCCGGTGACACCTTGCGCTTCAGGGCGACGCAGCGCGTCAACTACCGCACCGGCCTGCAGGGCATCGGTGTGTACGTCAACGGCGCGCAGCAGGGGGCGATGTTGACGCCGGCCTCGGGCAGCTGGACCACCTTCAGTGTGCCGGTGTCGGTGTCGTCGGTGGCGAACTACACGGTGGAGCTGCGCGGCATGTACTCGGGCTTCCTGGTGGATCGCACCGCACTCATCGACGCCATCGAGATCGTGCAGGCTCTGCCGTATGACCTGCCCAACGGCAGCTTCGAGTACCCGGTGCTGGCTGTAGGCAGCTTCAAGTACGCGCCGGCGGCACCAGGGTGGACGTTTGTCAGCGCAGCCGCCGTGAGTACGGTGGGTTCCGCGTTCACCTCCGGAGCACCTGCTCCGGTGAACGGCAATCAGGTGGGTGTGCTGCAGCTCACAGGGATTCTGCGCCAGACCGTGTCCGTGCAGCCGGGCGACGTGCTGCGCCTGCGGGCAACCCAGCGCGTGAACCACAACACCGGTGCGCAGACGCTGGCCGTGTTCATCAACGGGGTGCAGCAGGGCAGCGTGTTGACGCCGGCCTCCGGCAGTTGGAGCAGCTTCGACGTGCCGTTGTCGGTGATGGCGACGGGCAGCGTGACGCTGGAAATTCGCGGGATGACTTCGGGTGCGGGTGAGGATCGCTCGGCGTTTGTGGATCAGGTGCAGATCGTGAGGTGATCCGGCTTCACTACGGGACGCTTTGATGAAGTCGGCAGCGTATTGGTCCGGCGGGTAGGTTTCGCGACTTGGCTTCAGGGGGCAGGCGTTGTTTTGATGGTGAGCCAACATCTTTGGTTGTGCAGGCCTCTAGACATGGCCCCTGCGCCTTCTTACAGTTCGATGTGCTCAAAGTGAAAAAATCGAGCATTTTGAAACATTTAACTGTGAGGGAAACGATGAGATTTTCGACAACGCATGGATGGACGATGGCCTTGTCCGTCATCGTGGGCATGTCTGTGACAGGGGTTGCTGGTGCGACCACCTACACGGTGGGAAACGGAAAGAACTTTGCCAGCCCCTCGCTGATCAACTGGTCTCAGCTCCGGCCTGGCGATGAAGTGGTCATCTACCCGGGAACATATGGCGACGACGGCATGGGCAATTCCCTCACCGTGTCGGGCATTTCGGGCACGTCGGTCTTGCCCATCACGATCAAGGCATTCTCCACATCGGACAGACCGGTTTTCACAAGAGGCATCGAGGTTACTACTTCATCGAAGTATGTGACGATCGCAGGATTTGATGTTTCTCGCCCTGCATACGAACAGCCCTGGGCGGCAGTAGTGGTTCATGGTCAAAGCAGTGATATCAAGTTGAAGGATTTGAAAGTTCATGATTCACATGTGGGCGTGAGCGTGACCCAAGCAGGCGCCAGAAATGTGGTTGAGAGCAGTGAGGTCTATTCCAATGCACATCATGGAATCACTGCGGCAACTGTTTCCGCAGACTCGTCCAACCGGTCCCGGGTTTCAGGTAACTATGTGCATGACAACGGTGGGCATGGCATAGATGTTACGGGCTCCTATTGGCGAATCGAGCGTAATGCTGTTTCTAATAATGGATTAGCGTACGGCGGCACTTCCGGTATTCATGTGTTCAGTGCTGAAAACAACTCGCCGTCGACGTGCGCCTATAACGAGATTTTCTACAACTACGCGTACTCCCAGCGCGACAGCACCCAAGCAGATGGAAACGGAATACAAGTCGACCACTTTTGTGATTACAATACCGTTGCATTCAATGTGGCGTGGGCCAATGCTGGGGCAGGCATAAGTCTCTTTGTTGGCAAGGGTAATAAAATATATGCAAATACCCTCCGTGGGAATGCTGCCGACCTGAGTCGTGCGTCGCGAACGGGCGTGTGGCGCGGCGAAATGATTCTGGGTAGTCTGGCGACCGTGTGTGCGAATTCAGATACCTCTGGAAATTGTCTTTCGTGGATTTCGAATCCTGCGGGTCGATCAAGTGGAAATATTGTGTATGACAATGTCGTTGTCAGCTTGCAGTCGGGAGTGCCCGCAATCCACGCGACCGATCACTTCGTTTCGCCCGCATACAATGTCAATAATCTCTATCCAAATATGTACTGGAACGTAGGGGGAGGTGCAAGCCTGCAGTGGGCAAGCCAGAGCTACTTCACTGCATCGCAAATTGACACGGTGACTGGACTTTCTGCCGGAGGTAATGTTGTCGAGTTGCCCAGTTTCCAGAACGTGGGTAATCCAAAGTACGGATCTGATGGCCTTCGCCTTACAAGTAAGCCCAGCAAGGAGGGGTGGGTTATAACTCCTCAGGTCCAGGATATGCTTAAGATCTATCCTGCATCAGGTGTATCCTATTTTGGTGCATATTACACCAGTCCTTGATCTAGCGACTGTGTCTGCCGAACCCGTATAAATCGAATTCGATTTGTCAAGAAGTGTATGGGCCGCCTATGGCGGCCTTTTTCTATTTTGGGCGAAAAAAGCGCCTGATGCGGATTGGGTGTTCCTGGGGTTCTCCTTCATTGCAGGGAGTGGCCCTTCCTTTTATCATTTTCTGTCTCCTGTTTGTCTGCGGGCGTGGCAACTGTACGGTACCATTGGTCTCGGAGAATCTGAACCTGGATTTTGCTCGCGGGCGCCTAAAGATGTTGCTGCGATCGCAGTAAGTTTGTCGGCCGTAGCTCAGATTGGAAGGCGATGATTAAAAAGGTCTAGGGAGTATTGAAAATGCGTGACCTACTGATGTTGTCCGACTATGCAAAAGGGCGCGACAACAATCTCAATCTGATCCGACTTGTGGCTGCCAGCCTGGTGCTGGTGAGTCACAGCTATCCGTTGGCGACAGGTGACCTCTATTCCGAGCCTTGGTTGAACAAGGTTCCCCTGTCGCCGGGGGCGCTGTCTGTGGACATATTCTTCGTGGTGAGCGGGTATCTGATCTCTGCCAGCATGATGAAGAGTCAGGATGTCGTTTCCTATGCGGCAGCGAGGATGGCACGCATCTATCCGGCCTTGTGGGTCGCCCTTGTGATGACCGTCTGCGCGATCGGATTCGGGGGGGGCATCTTCACGACGCAGGGGCTGCCGGACTTTTTCTTCCATGAACAGACGCTTCGGTATGTTCTCCGGAATGGCGTGATGTTCCTGGGCGGAGAGGGGCGGCTGCCTGGGGCGTTTGAGCGCAATCCGTTTGAAGGTTCGGTCAACGGATCGCTGTGGACCTTGAGGTACGAGATCCGGATGTATCTGGTGATCGCTCTGTTGTGGGTCGTCACCGATCGACTCGCCCGGCGAGGATCGGGGCCCAGGTATTTTGGCGCCGCCATCTTGATGTGTGCGGCGGCCCTGACGGTATTCACTGTCAAGGCCACAGTATTGGATCCCACGATGGACCATGCGCCGTTCGTGAGGCTGGGCATGATGTTCTTTGCTGGATCGGCCCTCTACGTACTGAGGGACCGGGTGCCGGTGAGCGCTGCGGCGGTGGTTTTGATGTGCGGCGCCATGGCGGCGGCGGCGCAGTATTCCGACGTGGCATTTGGCGTTGTCTACCGCCTGACACTGCCTTATCTGGTCTTGTACGCGGCGTTCGTTCCGTCCGGGTTCATCCGCCAAGTGAACCGTTTGCCTGATTGTTCGTACGGCATCTACATCTACGCATTCCTGATCCAGCAGCTGGTGATGGCGGTGGCATCAGGCCTCACGCCGACGCAGCTTACGCTGGTGTCCCTGCCATTGACGGTGGCTGCCGCGCTTCTGTCGTGGTTCTGGGTGGAAAAGCCGGCCCTCGACAAGAGGCAGGTGCTCGAGACCGTCATGAAAGGGGGGTATCAGGACCTTCGCACCAGGTTGCGTGGCAACGTTTCCCTCTCGGACTGACTCATCCCTACTGGGAACGCTCCGGGCCCGCCCGCAGCAGCCATAAGCCAACGTGCGTTCCTCAGCGCACCTTGCCCAGCAGCGCCTGCACGTCTTCCAGCATCGCGCTGAGCTGCGGCGCCTGCTCGTCGGTGACGCCCAGGCGTTGACACAGTTCCTGCTGCATGAAGCACACCGTCATGCGCACATAGGCGCTGTCGAGCGCCTTGCGCACAGCGGCCATCTGACTGGCGATGTCCATGCAGGACTCGCCGCCTTCAATCATGCGTTGGATGCCGCGCAACTGCCCCTCGGCACGCTTGAGGCGGTTGAGGATGTCGGTGCGCGAGCTTTCGTCCTGAAGCTGGGCCATGGTGCAGGGAGCCTTGTTGTTCGATGCGTAAGTATCGGTGCCCGCCATTGTCCACACTCCAGGAAAGAAAGAGATACGCCAGGGTGTAAGTCTTGGGGCCGTTCAGCGGCAGCAGTTTGCACCTTCGCCGTCGGGCACACCGAGTTTGCGCAGGATGGTGCCCAGCGGACAGATGTTGGTGAAGCCGAACTGGAACAGGTTCACGCCCACAAAGGCCGTGAAGGCCAGGAACCACTTGCTGACGAACAGCGGGCTGCCCTCGACGCCCAGGGCGAGCGAGATGAGGATGAAACTGCCGGCAAAGATGCGGATGAGGCGGTCGACGGTCATCGGGATACTCCAGGGATGAATGGGTTCAGAAAGGGCGGGCCGGGGGGGCAGCGGACTTGGCGGTGACGGATCAGGCGCGCAGCGGTGGCGGCAGTTCGTGCTGCTTGCGGTACATCGCGTAGTACAGCACCGGGATCACCACCAGCGTCAGCATGGTCGAGACCAGGATGCCGAAGATCAGCGAGATGGCCAGGCCGTTGAAGATCGGGTCGTCGAGGATGAAGAAGGCGCCGATCATGGCGGCCAGTGCGGTCAGCGCGATCGGCTGGGCGCGCACGGCGGCCGAGTTCATCACCGCTTCCTTGAAGGGCATGCCCTGCGACACCTGCAGCTCGATGAAGTCCACGAGCAGGATCGAGTTGCGCACGATGATGCCCGCCAGCGCGATCATCCCGATCATCGAGGTGGCCGTGAACTGCGAGCCCAGCAGGGCATGTCCGGGCATCACGCCGATGATGGTCAGCGGGATGGGCGCCATGATGATCAGCGGCGTCAGGTAGCTCTTGAACTGCGCGACCACCAGCAGGTAGATCAGGATCAGGCCCACGCCGTAGGCGGCGCCCATGTCGCGGAAGGTCTCGTAGGTGATCTGCCACTCGCCGTCCCACTTGATGGCGTACTGGCGATAGGGGTCGCTGGGCTGCTTGATCCAGTATTCCTCGATCTGGCCCGTGCCGGGCAGGGCGGCTTTTTCAAGCTGCGGACGGATGGCGAACAGGCCGTACAGCGGCGAGTCCAGCTTGCCTGCCATGTCGCCGAACACGTAGCTGACGTGATGCAGATCCTTGGTGAACAGCGGCTTGTCGATCACGGCCTTCTCGACGCGGACCAGCTCGGACAGCGGCACGAGCTGGCCGTTGCCGGCGCGCAGCGGCAGGGCCAGCAGGGCGTCCAGGCCGATCTGCGACTCGCGGGGCAATTGCAGCCGCACCGGCACGGGGTACTTGCTCTGCCCGTCGTGGAGCCAGGCGGCGTCCATGCCGGACAGGGCACCATAGACGGTCTGCGCCACGGCCGACACGGGAATGCCCAGCGATTCGGCGCGCTGGCGCTGCACACGCAGGAAGGTGCGGGGGGCATCCACGCGCAGCGTCGAGTCGATGCCGACAATGTCCTTCGTGTCGCGGAACGCCTGGGTGAGGTTGGCCGCCAACTGTTGGCGCCCGGTCTCGTCCGGGCCGTAGACCTCGGCGACCAGCGGGCTCATCACCGGCGGACCGGGGGGCACTTCCACGACCTTGATGCGTGCACCGTGGACGGCCGCGATCTTTTCCAGGTCGGGGCGGTGGCGCTGGGCGATGGCGTGGCTCTTTTCGCTGCGATGGTGCTTGTCGACCAGGTTCACCTGCAGGTCGCCCTGCTCAGCGTCGGCGCGCAAGTAGTACTGGCGCACCAGACCGTTGAAGGTGATGGGGCTGGCCGTGCCGGCGTAGCCCTGCATGTCGCGCACCTCGGGCTGCTTGGCCAGCCACGCGCTCATGTCCTGCAAGGCGGCGGCGGTGTTTTCCAGCGGGGTGCCGGCCGGCATCTCGACCACGATCTGATACTCCGACTTGTTGTCGAAGGGCAGCATCTTCAGCACCACCCACTGGATGGCGGCCATGCCCACGCTGAGCATGAGCGCCGCGAGGATGCCGGCCAGCAGCATCCAGCGCTTGGAGGCGCTTTCCAGGAAGGGGGAGAGCACGCGGGTGAAGAAGCCGGGCAGCTTGGCCGCCAGACCGCTTGGGCCGGCATGGGCCGAAGCACCGTGTCCGCCGTGCGCGTCGTGGGACTTCATCAGCTTGACCGCCAGCCAGGGCGTGACCGAGAAGGCAATGGCCAGCGAGATGGCCATGCCCAGGCTGGAGTTGATCGGGATCGGGCCCATGTACGGGCCCATCAGGCCGCTCACGAAAGCCATGGGCAGCAGGGCGGCGATCACGGTCAGCGTGGCCAGGATGGTCGGTCCACCCACCTCATCCACCGCCGCCGGAATGATCTGCAGCAGGGGCTTGTGGGGTTCCAGGGCTTGGTGCCGGTGGATGTTCTCGACGACCACGATGGCGTCGTCCACCAGGATGCCGATGGAGAAGATGAGTGCGAACAGCGACACGCGGTTGAGCGTGAAGCCCCAGGCCCATGAGGCGAACAGCGTGGCGGTGAGGGTGAGGATCACGGCGGTGCCGACGATGACGGCCTCGCGGCGGCCCAGGGCCAGGCCCACCAGCAGGATCACCGAGCCGGTGGCAAAGGCCAGCTTCTGGATCAGCTTGTTGGCTTTTTCGGCCGCCGTTTCACCGTAGTCGCGTGTGATGGTCATCTCCACGCCTTCGGGGATGACGGTGTTGCGCAGCTCCGCCAGCCGCTGGCGGGCGGCTTGAGCCACGTCGACCGCGTTCTGGCCCGGCTTCTTGGTGACGGTCAGGGTGACGGCCGGGTGGACCGTGCCGGGGGTGGCGGATGCCGAGCTGGCCGCCGCTTCCGCCGCAGGCGCCGAGCCGGGCGTGAACCAGACGTAGCGCGTCGGCTGTGCGGCACCGGCTTCGATGCGCGCCACTTCACGCAGGTACACCGGCTTGCCGTTGTGGGTGCCGACCACGAGGTCGCCCACATCGTCGGCCGAGCGCAGGAATTCGCCCGTCTCGACGGTGATCATCTGCGGCGAGGCGCTCTCGCGGTGGATCACGCTGCCTGCGGGCATGGCGAGGTTGGCGGCGGCCAGCGTCTGCTTCAGCGACAGCACATCCACGCCGCGCTCGCGCAGCTTCGTGGGTTCCAGCAGCACCTGCACGGCCTGGCCGGGACCGCCGATGGTCTCTACTTCGCGGCTGCCCGGCACGCGCTTGAGTTCGGCTTCGACCGAGTGCGCGACACGCTCCAGGTCCACCCCAGGGGTGCCGTCCTTGCTCCACAGCGTCACGCCCAGCACGGGCACGTCGTCGATGCCCTTGGGCTTGACGATGGGGGCCAGCGTGCCCAGGCCCTGCGGCAGCCAATCCTGGTTGGCGTTGAGCACGTCATACAGACGCACCAGGGCCTCGGTGCGCGGCACGCCGACCTTGTACTGCACCGTCAGCACGGCCACGCCGGGGCGCGCCACCGAGTAGGTGTGCTCGATGTCGGCGATCTGGCTGAGCACCTGCTCGGCCGGGCGGGCGACCATGTTCTGCACGTCCGCCGCGCTGGCCCCGGGAAAGGGGATCAGCACGTTGGCCATGGTGACGTTGATCTGCGGCTCTTCCTCGCGCGGCGTGACGAGCACGGCGAACAGGCCCAGCAGCAGCGCCACGATCGCCAACAGGGGCGTGATGGCGTTGTCCTGGAACAGCGCGGCCATGCGGCCGGAGATGCCCAGGCGTGGTGCGTCGGCGGAGGTGTGGGGGGTCGGGGCGCTCATGGGCGGACTCGCTCGAAACGTCAGGGGCGGGCCGCATCAGCGGGCGGGACGGGCGCGGTCCAGGCCGGCGCGCACGGCGTCGGCGGCGATGCGGTCGCCCGGCTTCAGGCCGGTGAGCACCTCGATCCGGTCGCCTTGGCTCAGGCCGGTGCGCACGGCGCGCAGGGCGAAGTGGTCGTCGCGGGCCACGTAGACCGCCGTGAGCTCACCGCGCTTGAGGACCGCAGCGCTCGGAACCGAGAAGGCGCCGCCCTTGGTTGTGGCGGCGGCCGAGGCATCGGCGCCGCTGAAGCGCACGCGAATGTTCTGCCCGGGCAACCACGTTGCCGCGTCGGACGGGCTCAGGTCCAGGCGCCATTCGACGGTCTGCGACACCGCGTCTGCCGTGGGCAGGTCCACCCGCTTGACGGGTGCGATCCAGCGCTGGTCGGGCATCTGGATCTCGATCCGCGGCGAAGCCTTGGCCAGTGCGGCCTGCGACGAGGGCACCTGCACGACCGCGCGCAGCATGCCTGGGGCGTAGACGGTGGCGATGGCCCGGCCCGGCGCCGCGAGATCCCCGTAGTCGGCCTGGGTGCTGAGCACGACGGCGTCGAAGGGGGCGGTGACGTTCGTGAACCCCCGGTTCAGGGCCGCCGATTGGCGACCGGCCTGGGCCTGGGCCACGCCGGCCTCTGCCGCCTTGAGGTCGTTGATCGCCTGGTCGAGTGCGGCCTGGCTGATGTAGCCCTGCTTGCGCAGATCCACGTTGCGGGTGTGGTTGAGCTTGGCCTGTTGGAGTCGGGCTTGCGCTTCGGCCACGCCGGCGTCGCTTTGGGCCAGTCCTGCGGCGGCGCTGCGTTCGTCAATGCGAACCAGGGTCTGACCCGCCTTCACCCGATCACCAGCCCGGACCTTCAACTCCAGAATGTTGCCGCTGACCTGGGCCGCCACGACCGATTGCCGGATGGGTTGAAGCACGCCGTCGATTTCGAGCGCCCTTGCGCTCTGTCCCGCCTGCACGGTCAGGGTCGGCACGGCGGTCGTGTCGGCAGGGGGCGCGGCCTGTGCAGGGGTGCTCAGCAGCAGGCTGAGCAGACTGCAGGCGGTCAGCGGGAGCAGGGCGGAAGAGGGGGCGTGGACGAGGCGGGGCATGGCGCAGACTCCTGTATACCCCATATGGTATCCGAAGGCGCCCATCCCTGCAGTCTGCCATGCACGGAGCGAGCCCCGTGGTGCACCGGGTCGGCGTGAACGCCGCCACCAGGTGGGTGAGTGGCGGTCCGGCGCGTGGGGATCAGGCGGGAACGCCGGCCAGTTCCCGCTGCACCTGTTCGATGCCCGCGTGCAGGGCGGCGCTGGTGTGGCCCAGGGCCTGGATGATGGCCGCGTTGCGGGTGCCCAGTGTCAAGGACACCGGTTCGTTGAATTCAACCACCGAGCGTCCTCGGCCGCTGGCGCGGATGCGCAGGCGGCAGCTCACCTGTCGGGCGAACTCGGGGTCGTGGTCGCGCACGGCGCGGCGGACCTCGGCCGACCTCAGGCTCAGCAACTGGTCCGGATCCCGGCCGTCGGAGGTGCGGCGGAACAGGGTCATGTCCCACTCCCGCCAGAGTTCCAGCCCGTCATGTTCGAGGGCCTGTTTCAGCAGGGGGACGGCGCGCTCAGGAGGGCAGGAGAGTTCGACGCTGGAGGAATACATCATGGCCGCGGTTCCAGGCAGGGCGCCAACGTGAGGTGCGGGCGCCGGTGGGGAAGAAGGAAACAACAAGACGCGGGAGAGGGGGGCGCCGACGGTCGACCGAGACGCTCGTATGGCCTTGCGCGGGGCGAATCGGCAGCGTCGAACGCTGCCTTGAGGGGCGTCCGATCTGCGTTCGTCACGGAGTCCAGGGCGGCTGCATCGTGACCGGAGCGGCACACCGGCCCCTCCCTTCATGGCCTATCGACAGCGGGCCCGCCAACTTGAGTCCCGCCATTCACTCTTTTCACGGTCAGTCATGTCGATCGAGGTGGGGGTTCTGCATCAATGGGTGTCATCATCAAAATGGATCGCTGAAGCGGGCGGATCGGGCATCACGGGTGTTCTTCGCCGGGTTTGGAAGGGAACTGCATCTCATGGGCAACCATCGACACGACCACGACCACGACCACGACCACGACCACGACCACGACCACGGACACGACCACGGACACGGACACGGACACGGACACGGACACGGACACGGACACGGACACGGAC
>CAYRBG010000041.1:0-16478 GCA_964422355.1 uncultured Sphaerotilus sp.
GGGTCCCACGTCCACTTCCGAGCCCCAGGGTTCATCGACACGCCCGTATCTCATTCGTGCGCTGCACGACTGGTGCACCGACAACGGTTTCACGCCTTACATCGCAGTGTGTGTCGATGCCAGTGTGCGCGTCCCGACGGAGTACGTGAAGAACGGCGAGATTGTCCTGAATGTGGGCTTCGAGGCCACAGGCGGGTTGCGCATCGGTAACGACGTGATCGAGTTCAAAGCCCGGTTTGGGGGTGTGGCGCGCGACATTCGCGTGCCTGTCGATCACGTCATCGCCATCTATGCCCGTGAAAACGGGCAGGGCATGGCGTTTCCGATGCCGACCGAAGCGACTGGAGGTGCCGATGGCGAATCGGTGGCCAGGAACGGCGAGCATGGTGCAACCGCGCTGGGCGGAGGTCTGCGTTTGGCCACCACGTCCGATGGTGAAGGTGCCTCTGCATCGCCGACCCCCGCGCCGCTGCATGTGGCGGGAGGGGTGTTGACGCCTGACTCGGACGATCCACCCCCGCCGTCGACGGGCGGTCGACCCGCACTGAAGCGGGTGAAGTGACAAGCTGCACCGAGGGCGCATACAATCTCCGTCTCCCGGATTTTCCGGACTTGCCGACTTAGCTCAGCTGGTAGAGCAACGGTCTTGTAAACCGTAGGTCGTCCGTTCGACTCGGACAGTCGGCACCATTCCTCCCGTTCCGGGCCTGATCCGGTGCGGGATTTTTTTTGTCTGCATCATGGAAGGCCTGTTGGGGAGATCGGAATGACGTCTTCGGTGTTGCGTGCGATTTGGCTGTGTGCCGGCGTTCTCGCTCTGGTGCTGGGTCTGGTGGGCGTCTTCTTGCCCCTGCTGCCGACGACGCCATTCGTGCTGCTGGCTGCGGCGTGTTTTGCTCGTGGGTGTGAGCCTTGCGAGCGGCGCATGCTGGCTCATCCGACCATGGGTCCGGTGATCGTGAACTGGCGTGCCCATGGGGTCATTCCCCTGAAGGCCAAGCAGTGGGCGACGGCCATGATGGCGGTCAGCTGTGCGGCCGCGGCGTGGATGATGCCCAGGTGGCAGGGCGTGCCTGCGGTGGCCTGTGCTTTGGTCGCCCTCTGGATGTGGCGTCAACCGAGCGCCGCCCCGGCGCCTTCCTCGTCAGTGGGCTCGTCGCCGAACAGGGGCAGGGTGTGAGGATCGCCTCCACCGCGTTCGGCTTTAGAGCGGCCCGGCGACATGTCTCGCGTTCTTTTTTTCATGGAATCTGGAGTGGGAGACAAGGCATGGGCAACCGACCGACTTCGCACGGGTTCCAGGGATGTGGCCCGAACGCCAAGCAGCCGCATGCGACGGCTGAAGTTCACCCGTTTCAAGCACATCCGCGCTCCAGCGAGGATGTCTGCGACTTCTGAGGTCGCCGCCGGCAAGGTTTGGTCCCGCGTCACGGTGCGGAAATCGTCGAACCGGAGCTTGATCCCGAGGGTGCGCGCCCGATAGCCTTTGCGTGCCAAGTCACTGGACACCTGTTCGCACAGGCGTTCGAGGATGATGGTCAGCTGTTCTCTGTCTGTGCGTGGGTGAAGGTCCTGCTCAAACGTGGTTTCCCGGCTGACAGAGACGGGTTCGCTGTGCGTGACGACCGGGCGGTCGTCGTGTCCCCAAGCACTGCGGTGCAGCCAAGTCCCGCGGGCCGTGCCGAACTGCTCGATCAGGCTCGCCAGCGGGGCGCGGGCCAGGTCGCCAAGGGTGTGAATGCCCAGGTTTTCGAGGCGCATGCCGCCCTTGGGGCCCACGCCATTGAGTCGACGCAAGGGCAGGGGCCAGATGCGTGCGGCGATGTCCTCTTGCGTCAGGACGGTCAATCCATCGGGTTTGTCCAAGTCGCTGCAGACCTTGGCCAACAGCTTGTTGGGTGCCACGCCGATCGAGCAGCTCAGGCCGGTGCGCTCCCGAACGTTGTTCTTGAGGTCGATGGCCAGCGCTTTCACGCCGCTCAGCGGGTCGTGGCCGATGGTCTCCTGCCGTGCCACCAGCTCGGTCAAGTCGATGTAGATCTCATCGATGCCCCGGTCCTCGATGGTGGGAGCGAGCTCGGCCACGGCGGCCTTGAAGGCGCGCGACCAGCGGCGGTACTCGTCGAAGTCCGCGGGCAGCAGCCACGCGTTGGGGGCCAGCGCCGCCGCTTTCATCAAGCCCATGCCGGAACGGACGCCGCTGGCCCGCGCCTCGTAGGTGGCGGTGGTCACGACGCCCCGGCCGGCATAGTCGCGCAGTCGCGCCCATCGTTCACCGGACGACGGGGGGGGCACGGTGGTGGCGACCCGCCGTCCGCCGATCACGACCGGTTGTCCGCGCAGTTCGGGATGGCGCAGCAGCTCGACGCTCGCATAAAACGCATCCATGTCGAGGTGGGCAATCCAGCGTGGAGGGGCGATCGGTTGCATCAGGGGACGTCCGGCGGAGGCGGTCGGCGCCGCAAGTCGGGGCAGTCGTCGACAGATGCACATTGTCATGCCGACGTGCGGGCGGCAGGGGCTCAGGTCTCTCTCTAGAATGGCTTCATGATTTCGCGCGAACCCACCCTCGAGCGCCTTGAGACGGCGCGCCACTTGCTGCTGGAACCCTACGGTCTCACGCCCTCGCACCTGACGCAGGCGCTCAACCTGATCGCGGCCCACCGCATCGACGACGCTGACCTGTACTTCCAGTACACGCGCAGTGAGGGTTGGAGCCTGGAGGAGGGCATCGTCAAGAGCGGCAGCTTCAGCATCGATCAGGGTGTCGGTGTGCGTTCCGTGGCGGGTGAGAAGACGGCCTTTGCCTACTCGGATGACATTTCCGAGGCCGCGTTGCTGGACGCGGCGAGAACCGTGCGAAGCATCGCAGCGGCCGGTCAGAGCCGGCGCGTCAAGGTGGATGCGCCGACGCAGGTGGCTGGGGGCCGGCAGCTTTACGGCAATCTGGATCCGATCGCCACGCTCGACAGCACTGAAAAGGTCGCGCTGCTGGAGAAGGTCGAAAAGCTGGCCCGGGCCAAGGATCCGCGCGTGGTGCAGGTGATGGCCGGTCTGGCGGCCGAGTACGACGTGGTGATGGTCGTTCGTGCGGACGGCACATTGGCGGCCGATGTTCGCCCGCTGGTGCGACTGTCTGTGACGGTGATCGCCGAGCAGGCCGGGCGCAGAGAAGTGGGTTCGTCTGGCGGTGGCGGCCGCTTTGGTTTTGCCTATTTTGATGATGCCCTGATTGAAAAGTATGTGTCCCAGGCTGTCGGAACCGCATTGACGAACCTGGACAGCCGTCCTGCGCCAGCGGGCGAGATGACCGTGGTGCTGGGCCCCGGCTGGCCGGGTGTGCTGCTGCACGAGGCCGTGGGCCACGGATTGGAGGGCGACTTCAACCGCAAGGGATCGAGCACCTTCTCTGGGCGCATCGGTGAGCGTGTGGCCGCCAAGGGCGTGACCGTGCTGGACGACGGCACCTTGCCGGACCGCCGCGGCTCGCTCAATGTGGACGACGAAGGTCACGCCAGCCAGTGCAACGTCCTGATCGAGGACGGCATCCTCAAGGGCTACCTGCAGGACTCGATGAACGCCCGCCTGATGAAGGTGGCGGCCACCGGCAACGGCCGGCGCGAAAGCTACGCCCACGTGCCCATGCCGCGCATGACGAACACCTACATGTTGGCCGGAGACCGCACGCCTGAAGAGATCATCGCGTCGATCGATCGTGGTCTGTACGCCGTGAACTTCGGCGGCGGGCAGGTGGACATCACCAGCGGCAAGTTCGTGTTTTCGGCCAGCGAGGCCTATTGGGTCGAGAACGGTCAGATCCAGTACCCCGTCAAGGGCGCGACGCTGATCGGCAACGGGCCCGACGCCATGACGCGCGTGTCCATGATCGGCAACGACCTGCAGCTCGACAGCGGCGTGGGCACCTGCGGCAAGGAAGGCCAGAGCGTGCCTGTGGGCGTGGGGCAGCCGACTCTGCGCATTGATGGTCTCACCGTCGGGGGGACAGCCTCCTGATTCGGTGGAGGCCCCTCGTCGGCTTCTCAACCGTGGTAGAGTTCAATCCATGGCAAACGTCCGCTTTTTCTTTGCGTACTTTTGGTTCTCGCACCGCGCCGGCGGAGGAGAGGCATAAGCGCAAGTTCAAGCGAGCGACGCCCTCAACAAACCGCCGGTCACCCGGCGGTTTTTTTTTGAGCGCCTGTTCCGAGTTACCCGAGTTCAACCCTGCTTTGGAGTCCGTGCCCATGAATGCCAAGAGTCTCGTCCAGCCGGAAGGCCGGTCCTCGATCATCGATCGCACCTCGCAGACCGACGATGAGCGCATCCGCGACATCACGCCGCTGCCGCCGCCCGAGCACCTGATCCGCTTCTTCCCGATCCGGGGCACGTCTGTGGAAACGCTGGTGGCCGATACGCGCCGCCACATCCATCGCATCATGAACGGCAAGGACGATCGTCTGCTGGTGATCATCGGTCCCTGCTCGATCCACGATCCGGCAGCGGCGATCCACTACGCGCGTCAGCTCAAGGAAGTGCGCGAGCGCTATGCCGACACCCTGGAAGTCGTGATGCGCGTCTACTTCGAAAAGCCGCGCACGACGGTGGGTTGGAAGGGACTGATCAACGACCCCTACCTCGACGAAAGCTTCCGCATCGACGAAGGTCTGCGCATCGCCCGCCAACTGCTGCTGGAGATCAATCGCCTGGGCGTGCCCGCGGCCAGCGAGTTCCTGGATGTGATTTCGCCGCAGTACATCGGTGACCTGATCTCCTGGGGCGCCATCGGTGCGCGAACCACGGAAAGCCAGGTGCACCGTGAACTGGCTTCTGGACTGTCCGCGCCCATCGGCTTCAAGAACGGCACGGACGGCAACATCAAGATCGCCACCGATGCCATTCAGGCGGCCGCGCGTCCGCATCACTTCCTGTCGGTGCACAAGAACGGTCAGGTCTCCATCGTCGAGACCAAGGGCAACAAGGACTGTCACGTCATTCTGCGCGGCGGCAAGGCACCCAACTACGACGCCGAGAGCGTGACTGTGGCCTGCAAGGACCTCGAAGCGTCCAAGCTGCATCCGTCGCTGATGGTGGACTGCAGCCATGCCAATTCGAGCAAGCAGCACCAACGCCAGCTCGATGTGGCGCGTGACATTGCCGCACAAGTGTCGGGAGGCAGCCACCAGGTCTTTGGCGTCATGGTTGAGAGCCACCTGCTGGAGGGGGCCCAGAAGTTCACGCCGGGCAAGGACGATCCGGCCAAGCTCTGCTATGGCCAGAGCATCACCGATGCCTGCCTGGGTTGGGACGACTCCATGCAGGTGCTGGAGGTGCTCAGCGAGGCGGTGCAGGCCCGTCGGAAGAAGGCTTGACGCAGGCCAGCGCCCTGCGGGCGCTGGTGAAACTACCCATGGTCGGCGTTTCGTGCAGCGGGTGACACTCGCTGCATCTCGCCGCCATGGCCCAGGCGGTGTTCCGAACGGTTCCAACTTTCAGGTGAAGCGGATGCGCAACGAGGTCCTGGTTCAATTCGATGCCGGTCGTTCGATCGAGATTCCGGTGAGCGCTGGCGACGTGCTGGCTCCGGATGTAGCTCGGCAGTGGCTCGACGATGAGTTCGTTCGTCTGCAATGCGAGCCCCTGCGGGCCAGCGGCAAGGTGCTGACGATCGACAAGCTGTTGGCGGTGGCCGAGGCGGCCGGCCCGTTCGGCTTTGAGGACGTCGCGTGGCGATCCGAGTTCGCTCAGGCCACCCTCGGGGCACTGGCGCGCCAGGTGGTCACCGTCGACTTGGTGTCCATGCGTGTGAGCTGACGGGTTCAGTCTGCGGAGCTGGCGGTGGACTGGCTCAGGCGCGCACTGTTCCAGTACACATCGTCGCCCCCCAGTCCATCCAGGTTGGCTCGGTTGAGGACTCGGGCCAGCACGAACATCAGGTCCGACAGCCGGTTCAGATACTGGCGAGGAGCGGCGTTGACGGGTGATTCCGCCTCCAGTGCGACCACCGACCGCTCTGCACGTCGGGCCACGGCCCGTGCCACGTGGGCCAGGGAGGCGCTGCGCGTCCCGGCGGGAAGAATGAATTCTGCCAGGCGAGGTAGCTGTCCGTTGTGTCGCTCCAATGCCTCATCCAGTGCAGCCAGCGCCTCGGACTTCAGCAGCGTGTAGCCGGGGATGGACAGTTCCCCCCCAAGATTGAACAGCTCGTGCTGCACCGTCACCAGCAGGCTGCGCACTTCGGCCGGCAGAGGTTCGCACAACAGCACCCCGATGTGCGAGTTCAGCTCGTCCACGTCGCCCATCGCGGCGATGCGCAGGTGGTTCTTGGGCACGCGTTGACCGTCGCCGAGACCGGTGGTGCCGTCGTCGCCGGTGCGGGTGCTGATTTGTGTGAGTCGATTTCCCATCCGCACATCCTAGCGCCGGCACAATGGACCCTGGAATTTGCTGTGTATGGACGAACGATCATGAATCCCGCCACCGACCTGACTGACGCTGAAATCGCCGAACTCGATGACCTGCTGGCTGCCGTGCCTCAACCGCTGGAGGCGCTGGATGTCGTCATGCTCGACGGCTACCTGTGCGGGGTGTTGGTGCAGCCCGAGGCCATCGACATCCAGACTTGGTTGCCCCCGGCCTGCGATTGGAATCTGGTGGACGGGCAGGACGGCGGTCAGGTGCTGACGGCTGACACCGTCGGCTGGCACTCGGCCAAGCATGAGCGCCTGATGAATCTGGCCCAGCGCCGACTGGATGCGCTCAACCGTTCGCTGGTCGAGCAAGGCTGGTTCGATCCCATCGTCATGGAGGCGGTCGATGATGAAGGCAACCCTCTGGCGGGCAAGGACGCGATTGCCGCGACGCTGGCGCCCTGGGTGGTGGGATTCGAGCACGCGCTCGCGCAGTTTCCCGGGCTGGAAGATCTGCCGGTGTCCGGGGTGCCCGACCTGCTCGCGTGCGTCCGCCGACATTTGCCGGACCAGGACGAGGACGAGCAGGCGTTCACCAAGGCTCTGGATGCAGAGCATCCTCTCAAGTCCTTGGATGCGGCCTTGGAGGATCTGGTCGTCAATGTGGTGGACTTGGCCGATATCGGTCGCCGCGAACGTTTGAAGGTGCCGACGGTGCGTCGCGAGCAGCCGAAGGTGGGGCGCAACGAGCCCTGTCCTTGCGGCAGTGGACGCAAGTACAAGCAGTGCCATGGCCGAGATGCCTGAGTCCGGCTTGATCCTGTCGGAACTGGGCGGCGGGATGGCGTGCCATCATGCGAGCCTCTGAACCTTCCCCTCTGCGAGGAGTTGCATCCATGAAGATCCTGGTCGCCGTTGACGGCAGCGAGTACACGAGAAAGATGGTCGCATACTGGGCTGCCCACGACGATTGGTTGGGGCCGGCGCACGAGTACACGGTGCTGACCGTCGTGCCCCCCATTCCTGCGCGCGCGGCCGCGATGCTCGATCGCGAGGTGGTGCAGGGCTACTATGCCGATGAGGGGGAGGCGGTGTTCCACAACATCCGCGACTTCCTCTCCAAGCAGGGAGTCAAGGCCACCTACCTCAGCAAGACGGGACGTGTCGCGGAGGTGATTGCCAAGACGGCCATGGACGAGAAGTTTGATCTGATCGTCATGGGCTCCCACGGGCACTCGCGGCTGGGCGGGGTGGTCCTGGGCTCCGTGACCTCGTCGGTTTTGGCGGGTTGCCGAATCCCGGTGCTGATCATTCGCTGAACTCGGGTGTGAATTAGTTAGTGATTGCACACATTGGTTCAACCATCGTGGGGATGTTGCTGGGGGAGGGGTCCGATAGAGTACCTATGACGCTGTCACGCGGACTACAGGGCCCGGCTTGAGTGCAGTGCGTCACGGTCGCTTCTCAAAATATCGACAAGACTGGACGCAAACTCAGGATCTGACCCGCTCGGCGATGAGCCTGCATCGTCCTCAGCCCACTCACTCTGTGAGTGGGTTTTTTTTGTCCGTCGGATTGGTTTGAGGGGAGCTGGGGTGTGTAGGGGGCGGAAACAACAAAGCCGCCCGAGGGCGGCTTTTTGTGTTGACTCATCCCCCGCACTTGGCGGCGGATGAATCCGTCTTGTGCTTACTTGGCAGCGGAAGCAGCAGCGTCCACAGCAGCGGAAGCAGCGCCAGCCACAGCAGAGGCGGCGTCCACAGCCGCGCCACCAGCGGAGGCAGCGGCGTCGACAGCAGCGGAAGCGGCTTCGGTGGCAGCGGTAGCAGCGGAAGCGGCAGCGCCAACCACAGCAGCGGCGGGAGCGGCGACTTCTTCAGCCTTCTTGCCGCAAGCGGCCAGAGCGACAGCAGCAACCAGAGAAACCATCAGGAGCGACTTTTTCATGCGTATCCTCAGTCAATGACTCAAACAAATAGGGTGATTGAGGGCCCTGCGACTGCTCGTCGATCTTGCACGCCGATGGTCGAAAGTGTCCCACCAGAGCCTCAGTTGCTCGAACAGTTCGAGACTCAGACTCACATTATACATAGCTGACACCGGGATTCCACCTACTCAGATCATGCCGGATCGACCGTCGGGCGCAGCCAGCCGTCTTCTACCCACTGATCCAGCAGCTCTCGCAATACCTCGCTTGATCCAGCCACCTCTTTGGCGGTCAGGCGGCGGCTGTCCGCCAAACGTCGGAGCGTGGTGGCGTCCTTTCCCGCCGCCCGCCAGGACTCTCCATTCATGAAGATGTGCCGGTCGTCGTAGAGCATGCAGCTGCGCGGGTCGATCTCGACACCGCACCCGTCGGGAAGGGGGTCGCCGATCTCGAAACTCACGGTGGCTTTCGGTTCACTCAGGTACTCGCCCAGCGCTCGTGCGAGTGCATCGGGGTCGCTCAGCGCGCGGTGCAGCGCCTCCCGGCCGAACTCGATCAACTCGGCCGGCACCCGGCCCGGCGTCACGGTCGCAGGTTGCTTGGGGTCGCGGTAAACCACCGGCTTGACCCCCTCATCTGCAGGATCTTCGACCGCATCGGCAATGCGCAGCAGGGTCTCGCGCGCCAGCTCACTGCGGTGCGGCGAGCGAAAGCCCACCGAGCACGTCATGCATTCGCCGTCCACCGCGTCGCCGTCGTGGGCCCAGCCGGGCGGCAGGTACAGCATGTCGCCCGGTTCCAGCACCCACTCCTGCTCGTACTCGAAGTTCTCGATGATCTTGACCGGCAGGCCGGTGCGGAGCTTGGCTCCCGGCATGCGCCCGATGCGCCAGCGGCGTTTGCCGTGCACTTGAATCAGAAACACGTCGTAGGAGTCGAAGTGCGGGCCAACGCCGCCGCCCTCGCTGGCCCAGGAGATCATCAGGTCATCCAGGCGTGCCTGCGGGACCCAGCGGAAGCGCATCATCAGTTCGTGGGCGGCGGGCACATGAAGGTTCAGGCCCTGCACCAGCACCGTCCACCCCGGCTGCTTGACCGCAGGGAGCTTCTTGCGCGCCAGCGGCCCTCGCTGGAGCGACCAGTCCTGGTCGGGACCGGTGGGGCCACTGCGCATCACGAGGCGAGACTCCACATCGTCGCGCGACGCGAGGTCGAACAGCTCTGTGCGTGTCACCGGAGGCACCGCGCCCGGCACGGCCTGTCGGACGAGCAACGGTTTGCGCTCCCAGTGCTTGGCCATGAACGCCTGCGCGCTCAGGCCGCCCAGCAGGGCCAGCGGTTCGTCCAGCGCGGCCACGCTGGTGTCGGGATGGAGATGTGGGGATGAGGTCGGCCTGGACGCGCCGCGACGGGGGGAAGTAGCCATGCCCGCGATTGTGCCCATCCCAGGGTGCCGACCTCTGCGTCCCCTCAAGCCGGGACCGTTTCACGTGCCGCTCACCGCAGTGCGAGGTGCCGTGACGACGTGCGATGATCGGGCCATGCAGATACAAGCCCCTTGCGTGGTCACGCTCACTTGGCGCCTGGAAGACGCCCACGGCCAACTGATCGACGACCTGAACGAGCCAATGGAATTTTTTGTCGGTGGAGACGATCTGCTGACCAAGGTCGAAGAAGTGCTGACGGGTCAGGAGGTCGGATACCAGACCACCCTGCACCTCGAGCCCGAAAACGCCTTTGGCGACTATGACGCCGAACTGGTGTGCTTTGAGCCCCGCGCCCTTTTCCCGGACGAGGTCCAGCCCGGCATGCAGTTCGAAGGTCTGCCCGAAGGCAGTCAGACGCCGGACATGCCCGCCGACACCATCTACACCGTCACCGAGGTGTACGACAGCCATGTGGTGCTGGACGGCAACCACGCGCTGGCTGGCATGGCGTTGGTGCTGGCCTTGCAGGTGCAGGATGTGCGGGAGGCGACCGAAGAGGAAAAGCAACGCCGCAGCGTCGCCGACAGCGGTCTGTCGCTGGTCAATCCTGCGCCGCCGGGAACCACGCTGCACTGAGCGCCGGCCCAAGCCTGCGCTCAGCTTCAACGCTCACGGGTGCGGGTTTCAGCGTCCCGTGGAGCCAAAGCCGCCCTCGCCACGCTCTGAGCGGTCGGAAAACTCGTCGACCACCTCGAACAGCGGTCGCAGCACCGGCACGAACATCAGCTGTGCGATGCGCTCGCCCGGCTGAATTCGGATGGGCTCGGAGCCCAGCGGGTTGCGGTTCCACACACTGACCATCAGCGGCCCGGTGTAGTCGGCATCGATGACTCCCAGGCCGTTGCCCAGCACCAGCCCCTTCTTGTGCCCGAGGCCGGAGCGCGGAGCGATCACCGCCATCATGTGCGGGTCGTTCATGTGAATGGCGAAGCCGGCCGGCACCAGCACGGCAGGCGTACCGGCAGGCACCATCAGTTCTTCATCCAGACAGGCCATCAGATCGATGGCTGCGGCCTGGGCGGACTGGTAGCGGGGCAGGCCCCACGAGTTCAGACGGTCGTCGAGGATTTTCAGCTCGACGGCGGGGGTGGACGACGGCAGGGTCATGTCGGCGATGCAAAGAAGGGAAATCGGTCAGGTGTCCAGGCGGACGTCGGACCACGAAGTCACGCCGGTCACTTGTTCCAGCTGCGAGGGCGACAGCGGAAAGACCGAATTGGGCGTGCCGGCCGCCGCCCACACCGTGTCGAAACGAAGCAGGTCCGCATCCAGGATCAGATGCACCGGCTGCGCATGACCCAAGGGGGACACGCCGCCGATCGCATAACCGGTCGAAGCGCGCACGAAATTCGCGTCCGCCCGCCCAAGCTTCTCACCGACCAGGCGGGAGACCTTCTGCTCACAGACGCGGTTGTCGCCGCTGGCCACCACCACCACGGCCTGCCCACTGACCTTGGCCCGGAACACCACCGATTTGGCGATTTCGGCCACGCTGCAGCCGACGGCCGTGGCCGCTTCCGCGCAGGTGCGTGTGGGCTGTTCAAACTCGACGACCTGTACCTTCAACCCCGCGTCGTGCAGGATCCGCTGAACGCGCAGCGCGCTCGGGTGGGCCGCCGGCTTCATCGTCCATCTCCCTTCTTGGGGGTGGCGCGGGGCGCTGTCGACTTGCGCGGTGGGGGCGAAACCGTGGGGGAGGGTTGGGCTCGTGCGTCCTTCTCGGCACGCTCCAGCCGGTGTGCCAATTCCGCCACCAGCAGGCGCGCCAGCGTCAGCTTGTCGGTCATCTGACCGTGCGGCGGCAGCGGGTGGCTGCCCTGAGCATCCACCAGCAGCAGGCTGTTGTCGTCGCGCCCGAAGGTGGCGGGGCCCAGGTTGCCGACGATGAGCGGCACCCGCTTGCGCACCAGCTTGCTGCGGGCGTGTTCTTCGAGCTTCTCGCTCTCTGCGGCAAAACCGACGCAGTAGGGGTGACCGTCCTTCAAGGCCTGGGCGGCGACGGAAGCCAGGATGTCCGGGTTCTCGACCAGCTCGAAGGTCGGGGCCTGCTTCTTGCCGTCCTTCTTGATTTTTTGGGCGCTGAGCTGGGCCGGGCGCCAGTCGGCCACGGCAGCAGTGGCGATGAACAGGTCAGACACCGGTGCAAGCGACTTGGCGCGCTCACCCATTTGCAGCGCGGTCCAGACATCGATGCGCTCCACGCCTCGCGGGGTGGGCAGGTGGACCGGGCCTGCCACGAGCGTGACCCGGGCTCCGGCCTCGTGCGCGGCCCGCGCCAGCGCAAAACCCATCTTGCCGCTGGAGCGGTTGGTGATGCCGCGCACCGGGTCGATGGACTCGAAGGTGGGTCCTGCCGTGATCAGCACCCGACGACCGGCCAGGGGCTTGGGCATCAAGGCGGCGATGAACTCCTCCAGGATGTCGGCCGGCTCCAGCATGCGCCCGTCACCGACCTCGCCGCAGGCCTGGGTGCCGTGGTCCACGCCCAACACGAGTGCGCCGTCGGCGCGCACCTGGGCCAGGTTGCGCCGGGTGGCGGGGTGGGTCCACATCTCGCGGTTCATGGCCGGCGCCAGCACCAGCGGGCAAGGCCGGTCACCCACCCCGAGCGGGCGGGCCAGGCAGGTCAGGCTCAACAAATCGTCGGCGCGCCCATGCGCCAGCCGGGCGATGAAATCGGCCGACGCCGGGGCGACCAGCACGGCATCGGCCACGCGGTCTTCCCAGCGCGTGAGGTTGATGTGGGGCATGCCGTTGGGCTCGGCCGCGTCCCAGATGTCGGAGCGCACCGGGTGGCCCGACAGCGCCTGCATCGTCTCCGGCGTGATGAAGCGGCGCGCGCCTTCGGTCATCACCACGTGCACGTCGGCACCGGCTTTGACGAGCAAACGCACCAGCTCGGCGCTCTTGTAGCAGGCGATGCCCCCGCTCAAACCCAGGACGATGCGTCGTCCGGCCAGATCCTGTCTTTCCATGTGCGCGGTGGTGGTCATGGCCCGGCAGTCTAGCGGTACTCCTGCACGAAACCGCCCCGTGCGCCACACCATCCTCGACTCGGGGGCGGATGCACAAATCCACATTCATGCACAGGACGGAAAATCCGCCCATGGACCTCCGCCGCCACCCCTCCGCCTTCGGCCGTGCGCCGCGTTTCTTCTTGTCCTCCTTGACGCTCGCCTGCCTGACCTTGGCGGCTGTGGGCGCGGGCACCGTTCAGGCCCAGGAGTCCGATGCAGTGGGAGTGGGCTCGACAGGGACTGCACCCGTGGGAACCCGGTCCCCCCTTCAGACCCTGGAGCGCGTGGAGATCCGCTCCCGCCGGCCTTCCGACACCGAACAGCGCCGCCAGTCCACCGCCGCCAAGACCATCGTCGGCCGCGAAGAGATCGAGCGCATGGGCGACAGCAACCTGGGCGATGTGCTCAAGCGCCTGCCGGGCGTGACACTCAGCGGGGCGCCCGGCCGAGGCGGCGAGATCCGCATGCGTGGCCTGGGCGGCGGTTACACCCAGATCCTGGTGGACGGCGAGCGGCCGCCCAAAGGGTTCTCGATCGAGACCCTGGTGCCCGAGCAGATCGAGCGCATCGAGATCCTGCGCGCGCCCACGGCCGAGACCGGCACCCGTGCCGTCGCCGGCACCATCAACATCATCCTGCGCGAGCCGCTGCGCCAGTCTCAGCGCCAGTTGCAGCTGGGCCTCGGGCTGGAGAGCGACCACTGGCAGCCCAGCCTGGGCTGGAACCAGTCGGAATCGGATGGTCCTCTGGCGTGGAACATCTCCGCCCACCTGAACCATTCCGACACCCGCGACCGCACCCTCACTGACACACTCACCGAGGTGGAGGACCTTGCCACCGGCGCCCTGACGCCGACCTTCCGGCAGCGTGACACCGTTCGCCGTCACCTGCAGTCCGATCGCTTGCATCTGGGGGGGCGTCTGCAGTGGCGCCTGGCGCCCGGACAGACGCTGTCGCTGCAGCCGTTCATCGTCACCTCGCACTACCGTGCCCGCACCGAGCAGGACCGCGAGCGCACAGGGTCGGACGGCAGTGCCGCTACCTACAGCCGAGCCTTCAGCGACGGTGACGCCGACTATCACATGGGTCGGCTCCAGGGGCGCTGGCAAGGCACGCTCACCGAAGGCACCAAAGCAGAAGTGCGTTTGGGCACGCACTCGTCCATCTACAAGGGACAGACGCTGCGCAGGGAGTGGGACAGCAGCGGCGCCTTCTTGCGCGAGGAGCTGGACCGTCCGAACACGCGCGACCACGGCTGGAACACCGCGGGCAAGGTGTCGAACCTCGTGCTGGGCGAAGGCACCTCCAGCCACGAGTGGTCGGCCGGGTGGGAGCTGGAGGTCAATCAGCGCAATGACGACCGCGCCATCACCCAGCGCTTTGCGGACGGCAGCACCAGCAGCGTCAGCACCGGTTTCGGCGACAACCTGCAGGCCAAGGTACAGCGTACGGCCTTGTGGATCCAGGACGAATGGAGCCTGAATCCGCAGTGGGCCTTCAATCTGGGCCTGCGCTGGGAAGGCATCCGGACGCAAAGCCGCTCGTCCGATGTTGCGGCGGACAACCACACCAGTGTCACCACCCCGGTCCTGCACCTCGTGTACCGCCCGGAGGAGCGCAGCAAGGACCAGTTCCGTGCCAGCCTGACCCGCAGCTACCTGCCTCCGTCGCTGAACAACCTGTCGGCGCGACAGGCCATCTCCAGCCGCTACCCGGTCGGCACGGACGGCACGGGGACCAATGTGCCTTCTAGCCCGGATTACGTCGGCAATCCCGACCTCAAGCCGGAACTGGCCACCGGCATCGACCTGGCGATGGAGCACTACCTGCCCAAGGGCGGGGTGCTCAGCGCGGGGGTGTTCCACCGCCGCATCACCAACCTGATGCGCGGCGTGGTGTCGCAGGAATCGGTGCCGTGGGCGGCCGTGCCGCGTTGGGTGTCCACCCCGGAGAACATCGGCAGTGCCCACACCAGCGGCATTGAGCTGGAAGCCAAGTTCCAGGCTGCCGAGTTGGCCGCCACCCCGCTGCCTCTGGAGCTTCGGGCCAACGTGAGCGTGTTCCGCTCGCGTGTGGACAGCGTCAACGGGCCGGACAATCGGCTCGTCCAGCAGCCCGACTGGACCGCCAACTTCGGCGCCGACTACCGCTGGCGGTCACTGCCTTTGACTACCGGTGCGTCATTGAACCTCACGTCGGCCTATTCGATCGCTCAGTCCAACACACAGCGCGATCACCTCGACGGCAAACGCGTGCTGGATGCCTACGCCCTCTGGACCTTGCGCCCAGGGGCCAAACTGCGTTTGAGCGCCAATCACCTGATCCCCACCGACTACCAGACGCTCAGCCGCACGACCTGGACCGATTCGTCCACCGGCCAGCGCACATATTCGACCACCACGGTGCATCAACCGGGGTACACCGTCTGGGGGGTGAAGCTCGAGCTGCAGCTTTGAGAGCCGACTGCCTTGACATGGCTTAGGGTTATTGCGGTTGGTACAAACCCCGATGGATTCGACAGCTTTGGGTAAGCAATCGGTCAGGCCTACTACCTACTCTCTGTCACAAGTCGGGATCACGACGAGGGCTCATTGCTGAGCCCTTTTTTTGGGCCCTGACGATCCCCTCGGGTTTGCCACGTCGAACCCCAATGGAGTTAATACGGAGCGGAGCAGCACATGACCGACCCAGTGATCGCACGGATTGCCAAGAATCCGAAATACAACGAGCTCAAGAGCAAGCGCAACACCTTTGGGTGGATCCTCACCATCATCATGCTGGTGGTGTACTACGGCTTCATCTCGCTGATTGCCTTCAACAAGAGCTTCCTGGCCACGCCGCTGGGTACCGGTGTGACCTCCATCGGCATCCCCATCGGTTTCGGCGTGATCGTGTTCACCATCCTGATCACCGGCTTTTATGTTCGCCGTGCCAATGGCGAATTTGATGCGCTCAACGAGCAAATCCTGAAGGAGGAAGTCAAGTGAAGCGCACTTCCGCATTCGTCAAGGGCCTGTCGGCCCTGGCGCTGATGGGTCTGGCCGGCGCGGCTTTCGCTGCCGGTGCCGACCTCGGCCAAGCTGAAAAGCAAGCCACCAACTGGACCGCCATCATCATGTTCGGCGTGTTCGTGGTAGGCACGATGTTCATCACCAAGTGGGCCGCGTCCAAGACCAAGTCGGCCGCCGACTTCTACACCGGCGGTGGCGGCATCACCGGTTTCCAGAACGGTCTGGCCATTGCCGGCGACTACATGTCGGCCGCCTCGTTCCTGGGTATTTCCGCAGCCGTGATGGTCAGCGGTTTCGACGGCCTGATCTACGCGATCGGCTTTCTGGTGGGCTGGCCCATCATCACCTTCCTGATGGCTGAAAAGCTGCGCAACCTCGGCAAGTTCACCTTCGCCGACGTGGCCGGTTATCGCTTCCAGCAAGGTCCGATCCGCGCCTTCGCGGCCTCGGGCACGCTGGTCGTGGTCGCCTTCTACCTGATCGCCCAGATGGTGGGTGCCGGCCAGCTGATCAAGCTGCTGTTCGGCCTCGAATACTGGATGGCCGTGGTGATCGTGGGCTCGCTGATGATGGTCTACGTGCTGTTCGGCGGCATGACGGCCACCACCTGGGTGCAGATCATCAAGGCC
>CAYRBG010000042.1:0-4309 GCA_964422355.1 uncultured Sphaerotilus sp.
CGCCTGCTCAACAGCGTGCTCAAGGGCCCGACCAAGACGCCCGGTCGTTTCGCCTTCCGCGGTGACATCGCGCTGAAGTTCGCGCCCAAGATGGCCGACGAGGCCCGTCCGCCCGAAATCTCCTCCGACCAGGTCATCGCCGTGGCCGAAGCGGGCAAGCCCTACATCTCCTTCCTGACCGGCTTTCTGCTGAGCTTCGAATACGTCGGCCTGCTGACCGAAGTGCTGGCCAAGCAACTGTCGCCCGAAGGCGTCTACATCCTCTATGTCGACAACATCGACATCTCCAAGAAGTACACCGTCGAACTCAACGGCGTGACCTTCTACATCCTGCCCATCGACGAGGCCACGGTCTACAACGAGGTGCTGGAACTGCTGTACCTGGAAAAGACCGAGCTCAAGAAGCTCGACACCGCCGGCAAGACCGACGCCATCGCCAGCAAGGCCGTGGGCTTCAAGGCCGACTTCCCGAAGATCACCTTCGAAGAGGGCCTCAAGCTGATGGGCCCGGTGCGCAACATCTACGAGAACCGCCCGGTGTGAAGCCGGACCCCACCCTGGCGCAGGAGGACGGCCATGTCCACCCCCGGCACTGGTACACGACCAACCTGGTCGGCGTGCCCACGCCGGTCCTGGCCAGCGTGGACTACCAGCGGCACCCCGTGCCGCTGCACATCGCCGGCACCAGAGAGGCCCATTCGGGCCTTTTTGCGCTGCTGGACCGCAGCAGCGACCTGAACGAGGCCGGCGAGATGTTCACCCATTACATGGTGCTGGCCTTCGGGCTGGTGCGCCCCGGTGCACGCGGCGACCCGGCCGAGAAGCGCCGCTGGCAGGCCAACTACCTCAAGCTCCTGCTGGGCTGGGGCCAGGACGCCAACAGCGCCGCCGGTGCCGTCCTCAAGGGCTGGGTGGAAAGCCGCTTCGGGCTCGTGCCCACCTTTCACCACGGCCCGCTGCGCCGCTATCCGTCGACCTCCTGGATGCGCTACCTGGAGGAAAAGGGCAGCAGCCGTTTCCACAACAACTGCATCTTCCAGCAGCTGGACCTCATTTACGAGTTCTGCCAGTGGGCGCTGAACCGCTTCCAGCCCCTGGGGACCGGGCCGCACGTGGACCTCTGGCGCGGCAGCAACCAGGCCGAGGAGCAGATCGTCGACGGCGAACTGCGCCCCGCCCTGCCGCGCCGGGGCCGGCATCTGGTGGTGCGACTCAACAACCTCGTCAGCTTCTCGCTCAGCCGCGAGACGGCCGACTGCTTCGGCGACTGGATCTTTGCCGTGCGTGTGCCGCTGGCCAAGGTGCTGTTCTTTCCCGGCCTGCTGCCGCAACGCACCCTCAGCGGAGAAGGCGAGGTGCTGGTCATCGGCGGCGACCACGATGTGGAGGCGTCCTATGGTTGACGACATCCTCACTGCACTTCCCCGCGAGGCCCCCAGCGCCTCGACCGCGGTCCGCCCGCCCACGCTGTCGGTGCTGTACGACCGGGCGCTGGGCGCCTACCTGGGCCTGGCGCTGGGCGACGCCCTGGGCGCCACCGTCGAGTTCATGACCGCCCGAGAAATCGCCCGCGCCCACGGCATTCACCGCGAAATCACCGGCGGCGGCTGGCTCAAGCTGGCCCCGGGTCAGGTGACCGACGACACCACCATGTCGCTCGCGCTCGGCGACGCGCTGATCGAGAGCCAACGCCTGGGCGAGGGGTTCAACGCCCGGCGCGTGGCCGACCACTTCGTGAAGTGGTGGCGCGGCAAGCCCGTGGATTGCGGCAACACCTGCCGCCGCGGCATCCAGCGCTACCTCACCCACGGCACGCTGGAGGGCCCGCTCACCGAGGGCGATGCCGGCAACGGCGCGGCCATGCGCAACCTGCCGGTGGTGCTGGCCACGCTGGCCGCTCCCGATGAACAGGCCCTGCAGGACTGGTCGCTGGCGCAGGCCCGCATCACCCACCACCACGCCTGGTCGGACAGCGCCACCCTCGCACTGGCGCGCATGCTGCGGGCCGTGCTGCTGGGACAGCACGACCACTGCGCGGCAGTGGCCGCCGAACTGGCCCTCGAGCACCCCGTCTTCCGCTGGGAAAACTACCCCGGCCGCGCCAGCGCCTTCGTGGTCGACACGATGCAGACCGTGTTCTTCCACTACTTCAACCACATGGACTTTGAAGAGGCGGTGGTGGCCACCGTCAATCGCGGCGACGATGCCGACACCACCGGCGCGCTCGTGGGCATGCTGGCCGGAGCCCGCTGCGGCGCACGCGCGCTGCCGCAGCACTGGCTCCAGCGCCTGGACCCGGACGTGCGCCGCGCCATCACCGCACAGACCAGCGCCCTGCTGGCCATCGCCCCATGACCTCGGCCCCCGCCACGGATGCCCCGACCTCCCCCGAAACCGGTCACCCCGACCGGACCGAGGCGGAGCGGGCCGTGCGCGCCTACCACGAGCGCACCAAACACCACCTGCAGCGTTTTGCCGCGGGCCCCGACACGCTGGACTGGGACGCCCAGCCCCACCCCTTCCGGCGCTGGGAAGGCGCTCCACTGACGCTGCTGCCGCTGCAGGCCGACGGCTGCACCGTGAGCTGGGCTGAGCTCTTCCAAGCCGGTGCCGTCGCCGCACAGCCGTTCTCGGTGTCGTCGCTGGCCCTGCTGTTCGAGCTGTCGCTCGCCTTGGCCGCCTGGAAGCAGTACGGCCCCGACCGCTGGGCTCTTCGCTGCAACCCGTCCAGCGGCAATCTGCACCCCACCGAGGGCTGGCTGGTCGCCCGCGACGTGCCGGGTGTGCCGGACGGGGTTCACCACTACGCCCCCTACGAGCACCTGCTGGAGCACCGCACTGCGGCACGCCCCGTTGCCGATGCGTCCGACGCCGACGGCCCCCGCGTCTGGCTGGGCCTGTCCTCGGTGCTCTGGCGCGAGGCCTGGAAGTACGGCGAGCGGGCCTTCCGCTACTGCCAGATCGATGCCGGCCATGCGGTCGGCGCGCTGCGCTACGCCGCGGCCGTGCTGGGATGGCGCCTGGATCCTGTGGCTCTGGGCACCGAGGCCCTGGCCGCGCTGCTCGGCCTGGATCGGGACGGCGACTTCGGCCCGGCCGAACGCGAGGAACCAGAGGTGCTGCTGGAACTGCGGCCCGCCGGCGCCCCCCCCCGTCCCGGCCTCAAGGCACCGGCACTGCCTCCCGATGTGGTCTGGCGGGGCCATCCCAACCGGCTCGACCGCCACCCGATGTACCGCTGGCCCGTCATCGATACGGTGGCACAGGCCAGTCGCCAGCCCCACCGGTCGGAGGAGCTCCCATCCGACGCGGCCTCTGCCGGGGCAAACGCAGATGCGGTGGGAAGCGCTGCAAAAGAGGGGGCACGGGCCCACGACCGCGCCGCCGACCTGATCCGCCGCCGCCGCAGTGCCCAGCACTTCGACCGCCGTGCGCGCGCCCCGCTGGCACAGGTGCTTGGCCTGCTCAGTGCCCTGCAACCCGGTCGCCTGCCGCTGGACGCAGGCCCCACCTGTCCCCGCGTCCACGTGGTCGTGTTCGCCCACCGCGTCGACGGGCTGGAGCCGGGCGCCTACCTGCTGCCGCGCCGCGATGACGCGCTGCCGGATCTCCATGCCCAACTGGGCCCCGTGGCCGATTGGATGGCCTGCGACGACGTCGATGCCGCCGCTCGCGCCGCCGGCCTGGGTCCCTTGCCGTTGATCCGACTGGCCGCCAACCCGGCCCTGGCCGGCACGCTGCGCACGCTGGATTGCCACCAGGCCCTCGGCTCCGATGCCATCCTCGCCTTCTCCCTGCTGGGCGAATACGACACCGCCCTTGCCGAAGGCCCCTGGGGCTACCGCGAGCTGCTGCAGGAGGCCGGGCTGGTCGGGCAGGTGCTCTACATGGAGGCCGAGGCGGCCGGGCTCTCCGGCACCGGCATCGGCTGCTACTTCGACGATGCCACGCACCAGCTGCTCGGCCTGACCGGCACCGGACTTCAGGCGCTGTACCACTTCACGGTCGGCCTGGCCCTGCGCGACGAGCGCATCGCCTCCGAGCCCCCCTATGCCCACCTGACGCAAGCCCGAGCCACCCGCCAGCGGCCGTCGGAAGCGAGCGAGTCCTGTACCCGCCCGGTAAAGACACCGCCAAGCCCTGCCGACGCCGTGACCCCGTCCACCGTCGACACCCCCGGAGACGCATCCACCATGACCGACGCCCCGAGCCGCGCCTGGACGCGCCTGACGGCCGAGGAAGTCCCGGCCCACCTGGCCCAGCACCCGGACACCCTCATCCTCGACGCCCGCGACGAGCGCGCGCATGC
>CAYRBG010000042.1:4409-16315 GCA_964422355.1 uncultured Sphaerotilus sp.
CCGCACACGCTCGACCTCGGAGGCCCTCGCCGCCTGGTTGCTTCAAGAAGGCTTTGACACCCCCGATCCCAGCCGGCCGGGGCCGCACGGCAACACCCCCTTGATGCACGCCGCGTGGCGTGGGCAACACCACCTCCTCCACGAACTGCTGGACCTGGGCGTGCCGCTGGACGCCATCAACGGCGACGGCAACAACGCCCTGTGGCTGGCCTGCGTGAACGGGGAGCCCGGTCTGCTTCGCGCCTTGGCGGCACGCGGCGTGCCCATCGACCACCAGAACACCGTCGGCGCCACCTGCCTGATGTACGCCGCGTCGGCCGGCAAGGACGAAGTCGTGCGCACCCTGCTCGCCCTCGGCGCCAACCCTCACCTGACCTCGCAGGACGATTTCAGCGCCTTGGACATGGCCGCCACGGTGGAGTGCCTGCAACTGCTGCGGGCCGCCACCCGCACACCCCGCGCCGCCTGAACGACCGCGCCTCGCCCACGACGGAGCCCGACATGACCCACATCCACTTCTACGAAAAGCCCGGCTGCGGCGGCAATGCCCGCCAGCGCGCCCTGCTCGAAGCCGCCGGTCACACGCTGGAGCGACACGACCTGCTGACCACCCCCTGGACCCGCGAGCGCCTGCTGGCGTTTCTGGGCGCCCTGCCGGTGGCGCAGTGGTTCAACCGCGCTGCGCCGCGCGTCAAGAGTGGCGAGGTGGTTCCGGAAGCCCTGGACGCCGAAGCCGCACTGCCCCTGCTGCTCGCCGAACCCCTGCTGATTCGGCGGCCCCTGATGCAGCGCGCCGACGACGGCAGCCGGCAGGTCGGCTTCGATGCCGATGCGGTCGACGCCTGGATCGGTCTGCAGCCCGGCAGCGTGCGGGCCGGCGCCAAGCTCGAAGGCTGCGCGTCGGCCCGCGAGCGCTGCGATCCGCCCACCCCCGACACCTCCACCGAAGCCTCGGCTTCGGTCTGAAACGACACGAGGATTCCCCATGAGCACCGACACCCCCACCTCGCGCGGCTACTTCGTCGACTGGGACGGCCACCTGCGCGATGTCGACGACCCCGGCGCAGGCTTTCGCTGCGACGTGGACACCGTGGCCCGCTACGTCGGCGTCTACGGTCCGCGCGGCACGCTGGACCACGAGGCCACGCTCTACAAGACGCTGGAGGCGGTGAGCAAGGCGGGCATCCAGGCCACCTTGGTGCCGGGCAGCCAGCCCTGGGGCAAGCCGGGGCCGCGCTGACGCGGCCCAAGCGGAGGCTTGTGGGCCGCCCGAGCAACGGCCCGAGGAGGTCAATCCGGCGTCATGTCGGGCTGCAACACCACCTCGTCGGGCAGACCGCCCAAGCCGCGCTCCCAGTGCACCCCGCCGAGCGGCGAGAGCCCCCCGTCATCCTCCAGCAGCACCGTGGCCTGAGGTGGCAGACCACGCAACGCTTCGATCAACTGAGCCACCGTCATGACTGGACCTTTCCGTGAGTGAAATCACCTCGCCGGCATGCAATGCCGATGCCACCCCGACAGGCACCGCACGCGAACGCTGGTTCCTGACCTACCGGGGCGTGAGCCTGCCGCTGCAGTTGACCGAGGAGCTCGATGCCCGTGGCGTGCACAACCGCAACACCTTCTTCCGGGCCCTGTACGACGAGCAGGGTCGAGTCGTGCGCATCGAGAAGATGGTCTATGGCGACCTGGAGATGCTGCACGTCTACCGCTGGGCCCCCGAGGGCCATCTGGCCGAGGCCGTCATCACCCTCGGCGAAGAGGATCCGCAGGTGATGACCTTCAACGCCCCCTGAGCACCGATCCGGCGAGGACCCGCCCATGAACTCGGCCCTGATCCTTCACTCCCTGACCTGCGGACGCACCGGCACACCGCTCGACGCCGAAACCCTGGCCCTGCTGTGCTGCGAGGTGCAGATGCTGGCGGTCGACCGCATGTCTCCCTGCCAGCGCTGGGACTGGCTGGAGGCCGGGCTGATGAGCCCCCACCCCGCCGCCTTCATCGAGTCCTTGCGTGCCAGCACGGCGCTGTCGCGGCTGCTGCCCGAAGTGGCCGCCCTGTTTGGCGTGCCCCAGCTCAGCGACGCCAGCACGCCGATCGACATCGGCACCCACCAGCTCAAGGTACAGACCGAGGCAGCGCGTTGCCGCGCGCCCGTGGCGGTGCGATTTGCCGCACTGGTGCACGAGATCGGCAAGGGGCGCACCCCCGCCCTGCTGTGGCCGAGCCACTACAGGAACGACATCGAGGGCGTCCAGCTGTTGCGCCACATCGAGGAGCGCATCGCCCTGCCGCCCGACGTGGCCGATCTGTCCGCCCTGGTCATCGCCGATGCCGACCGGGTGCACCGCGCCAGTCACCGGCGGGCCGGCCCCATCACCCTGCTGCTGACCCGCTGGCAGGCCTTGGAGCGGCCCGAACGTTTCGAACATCTGCTGCAGGTCTGCACCTGCGACTACGCGGCCTACGACGGCCACAGCGCCCAGACCTACCCCAAGGCCCCGCTGATGCGCCAGGCGCTGCAGGCCATGCGCGGCGTCTCGCGCCCCGGTCTGGACGACGACGGCCTGCTGGAACTGCGGGCCCACGCCGTGGCCGCGGCCCTGTCGTCCCTGACCTTCGAACCCGGGGACTGAGCGAACCCCATGCTGCACGACAACGACCTTCGCCACTGGCGCCAGTGCCCCCGCCGCCTCTGGCTGGGCCGGCGCCGACCGGAGACGGCCCTGCAGGCCCCCGTCCAGGCCGAGCGCGCCGACGCGGCCGAAGTCGGCGGCGCCACACCGACCGAGGCCCTGCAGGCCTCCTATCCCGGCGCGCAGACGCTGACCCCTCCGGGCACCTCGCCGGCCGGGCTGTCGGACGCCGAATGGGACCGGCTGCAAAGCGATGCCGTCCAGGCCCTGCGGGGCGCCCCGCTCCACGCCCACCCCGACGACGAAAGCGCCGACACGCCCGTCTGGCGCCCCCTCATCGGCGTGCCGGTGGAAGACGCCCACCAGGCCCTGCGCTGCCGCATCGACCTGATGGTGCCCGGTCCACGGGGGTGGAAGGTGCTGATGGTGCGGCACGCCACGGTCGGTCACGAGGTCGATGTGGACCAGCTCGTGCTCTGGGCACGCCTGGTCGAGCGGCTCGGCGTGCCGGTGGCGGGCGTGGGTCTGCTGCTCATCGACACCGATTTCGTCTATCCCGGCCACGGCCTGTATGCCGGCGTGTACCGGGAGGTCGATCTGGGCGAGGCCCTGCTGGGCCGTGACGGCCGCACCTGGCCCATGGAGATGGTGCGCACGCTGGCCAGTCCCGAACCCGCGCACGACGCCGGGACACACTGCCGGCAGCCCGAGCGCTGCCCCCACCTGTCGCATTGCGTCCCGCCGCCCCCTGCTGCACCGCAGCCCTTCACCCACGCGAACGACCCGGCCTCCGGTCCGCTCGACCGCGACATCGCCCACTCACACTTGCTGCCGCCCGAGCAGGACGCCCTGGACATCGTTGGCCGCGAGCTGGCCGACACCCTGCGCGCCGAAGGATGCTCGCGCCTGTCGGACGTGCCGCCCGGCCGCCTGACCGAGCCGCGCCACCTGCGCGCCTGGACGGCGGTGCGCGAACAACGGCCGGTGGTCAGCCCGGGGGCCGCGCGCTCCTGGGCCGAGCCGCCCGGGCCTCGGTACTTCCTGCGCTTCGAGACCATCGGTTTTGCCATCCCGCTGTGGCCGGGCACGCGGCCGTATCAGGTCCTGCCCTTCCAGTGGAGTCTGGCGATCCAGGCCCAGGCCGAAGCCCCCCTGCAGCACGCCCACTTCCTGGCCCGACCCCAGGACGGCGACCCCCGCCGGGCGTTTGCCGTCTCGCTGCTCACGGCCTGCCCCACCCCTGGGCCGGTGCTGGTCTACAACGCCGGGTTCGAACGCAACCGGCTGCGCGAGTTGGCCCGCGCCTTTGACGATCTGTCCGAAGACCTGCTGGCGCTGGAGGCGCGGATCGTCGACCTCTTCCAGGCCGCACGCAGCCACCTTTACCACCCGGCGATGGCGGGCTCGTGGTCCATGCGATCGGTGCTGGACGCCATCGCTCCAAAGCTGGGTGCCGGCCACTTCGACGTTGAGGGCTGTCACTCGCCGCTGGCGGCGTTTGCGCTGAGCCTGCAGAAGCAACTGCCGGCACCGCGCTCGCAGGCGCTCAAAGCGGCCTTGATCGAACACGGCCAGCGCCAGACCGCCGGGGTCGCCCGGCTGTGCCGGCTGCTGGAAACCGCTGCCGACCGCGCCTGACACCCGCCATGCAACACCCGGACGCCGACGACTACCTCACCGTGTTCGCGCCCTACGCGCGCGATTTCGGTGACGTCTATCAGGACCCCGAAGACGAGCGCTACCGCCTGCTGTTCGAGCGCGTGTGCCACCTGCTGGTGCAGGTCTCGACCTTCAACCTCGCCATGCCGCAGGAGTTCCGGCAGTCCGCGGCCCTGTACCTGCAAGGTGACCCGAAAACCCTGGCCCACTTGCGCCAGCCCGAGATGCGCCATTTCATGCTCAGCGACCTGTATGACTATGTGCACCTGAGCCGGGCGCTGGGCCGAAACGTCTGAGCACCGGCGCGCGGCCGCCAACGCCCCCTTCCACGGCTTGGCGCGGGGCTTGCATTCCCCACCGGCGACCTGGCACTGCGCGACAAACCGGACAGACCCCTGCCGCGCAGCGCCGCCCCCGTTTCCGACGCATGCAGGAGCCCACCATGCCGATCTACGAGTACCACTGCCCCGCCTGTGACCTGAACTTCGAGAAGCTCGTGCGCTCGGACACCGTGCCCGCCTGCCCTCAGTGTGGCTCGACCGCGATCGACAAGGTGGTCTCGCAGATCGCGCCGCACCAGAAGATTCCCGGCCTGCGCAAGGCCTGGCGCAAACAGGGGGCCGCCGAGGGGCACTTCAGCAACTTCTCCAAGGCCGAGCAGAGCAAGATCCTCAAGTGAGCACGCCCGCCGCCCCCGCGTCCTACGTGCCGGACTTCGGCGACCTGCCCGGGCTCGACCCGGTCGGCACCGCTGCGCCGTGTGACGCCGCGGCGCCCAACGCCACCGGCGCCGAAGGCCCGGCTCTGCCGCTGGCGCTCGACTGGTCCGCCTACGATGCCTACGGCGCGGGCGACGCCTATGCGCAACTGCCCCGCCACGGTGCCGGTTTCGGCAAGGCCAGCGCGGTTTGCATCGGCAGCCGCACCTGCCAGCGCAACGAGGCCAAGGGCGTGATGTGCCCCAGCTTCCGCGCCACCGGAGCCACCGAACATTCCACCCAACACCGCGCCGCCACGCTCAAGGCCGTGCTGGATGGAGAACTGGGCCCCGGCGCCTTCTCGACGCCGGAGCTGCAGGCGGCCATGGACCTGTGCGTCTCGTGCAAAGGCTGCAAGCGCGAGTGCCCCAACGGCGTCGACATGTCGCTGCTGCGCACCGAGGTGCTGGCCCAGCGCTGGCGCGAAGCGCCCATGCCGCGGCGCGAACGCCTGTTCGCCGACCTGCCGCTGTGGCTGAACCGTCTGCGCCGTTGGCCCGGCACCCATCGACTGACCGCCCTGCGCCCGGCCCGCTCGGCGATGGCCCGCTGGGTGGAAAAACAACTCGGGATCTCGGCCGAGCGCTCCTTGCCTCGCATCGCACCGCGCAGCTTCCTGGATGACCGGCCCGCCTCGGCGCAGCCCACCGAGTCCGCCTTGAAGGACGTGGCGCTGCTGGTCGACACCTTCCACAACCACTTTCACCCCGAGACCCTGGAGGCGGCGGTCGACGTGTTGACCCGCGCCGGCTGCCGTGTGCATGTGGTGCGACCGCCCGCCGGCGAGGCGCCCCTGTGCTGCGGACGCACCGCCCTGTCCGGCGGTCTGGTCGACGAGGCCCGGGCCCAGGCCCGCCGCCTGATCTCGGCCCTGCAGCCCCACCTCGATGCGGGGCACCCCGTGCTGGGGCTGGAACCGTCCTGCCTGCTGATGCTGCGCGACGAGTACCTCACCCTCGGCCTGGGTGAGCCGGCCCGCAAGCTGGCCAAGCAGGCGCTGTTGCTGGAGGAATTCCTCGCCCGAGACGCCGACGTCAAAGGCGATCCGAAGAAGCTGCAGCTCCGCTTCGGTCCGCTGCCGTCCGACGCACCGGCCACCAGCTCCTCGACCCGCACCGATCCAGCCGCTTCGGCGAACGCGACCGCAGCGCCGGTCAAGGTGCTGGTCCACGGTCACTGCCACCAGAAGGCCTTCGGTGCGATGAAGGCCGTGCGCAAGGTGCTGGGCTGGGTGCCGGGCCTGCAGGTGGAGTTCATCGAATCGAGCTGCTGCGGCATGGCCGGCTCCTTTGGCCTGGAGGCCGAGCACCATGCCGTGTCGATGCAGATGGGCGAGCTCTCGCTGCTGCCGACGGTGCGCGCCGCTGCCCCCGACGCCTGGCTGATCGCCAACGGCACCAGTTGCCGCCATCAGATCCGCGACGGTGCACAGCGCGAGGCCCGGCACATGGTTCACCTGCTGCAGGCCTCGATGCAGGCAGCGGGCGAGGCGCCGTGACCGCCCACCCCATCCCGGCCTTTTCGGCCCTGGGCGCCCCGCTGGTCCGCCCCGCCCCTCCGGCTGGATTGCCCGACGCCCGCCTGCTTGCATTTGACGACCGCGTGGCCGCCCGCCTCGGCCTGATGCCGACCTGGAAGGACGATCCGGCTCATCTCGCCATCCTCGCCGGCAACGCGGTGTGGCCGGACCAGTCCCCGACGGCTTCGGTCTACGCCGGCCACCAGTTCGGTGCCTGGGTGCGCCAACTGGGTGACGGCCGGGCCGCACTGATCGCCGAGCTGACCGACATCACCGGTCAGGCTCAGCAGTTGCAACTCAAAGGCGGCGGTCCGACCGCGTTTGCCCGCGGCGGTGACGGGCGCGCCGTGCTGCGCTCCTCGCTGCGCGAATGGCTGGCTTCACACGCAATGTCGGCGCTGGGTGTGCCGACCACGCAGGCGCTGAGCCTGTGCGTCTCCGATTCGCTGACCGTGCAGCGCGAGCGGGCCGAGCCTGCGGCCGTGCTGTGCCGGGTCGCACCGAGCTTCGTGCGCTTCGGCCACTTCGAATGGCTGGCGTTCGGCGCCTCGTCGCAACCACCCGCCCAGATCGAGGACGAAGCGGCCGAAGCCCAGACCCGTGCGTTGCTGGGGCTGGGCACCACCGATGAGGCCCATCGGCTGCAGCCCGACGCCAACGCCTGGATGGCTTGGCGAGCCCGGCTCCAGCCTCTGGTCGACCACGTCATCGGCCTGCACTTTCCCCACCTGGCCGCCCTGCCGGACCCCGAGCGCTCGCGCCGCTGGCTGGCCGAGGTGCTCGACCGCACCTCCGCCCTCGTCGCCCACTGGCAAACGCTGGGTTTTGTCCACGGTGTGATGAACACCGACAACATGTCCATCCTCGGCCTGACGCTGGACTATGGTCCCTTCGGCTTCATGGACCGCTTCCGCGCCCACCACGTCGCCAACGCCTCGGACCACGACGGCCGCTACGCCTGGTCGGCGCAACCGGCCATGGCCCGCTGGAACTGCGAGCGGCTGCTGCACGCCTGCGCCCCGCTGCTGTCCGACCGCCCCGAGGTGGCGTCCGAAGTGCGCCAGGAACTGATCGAACACCACCAGCACCGCTACCACGTGCACATCATGCGCCGCTGGCGCGCCAAGCTGGGCCTGAACACCGAGCGTGACGACGACAGCGGCCTGGTCACCCAGTTCCTGGGCCTGATCCAGTCGTCCAAGGGCGACTTCACGCGCAGCTTCCGGGCCCTGTCCTCCCTGCACGCCGTGACCAACCGGGTGGCTTACGGTCTGCGCGAGTCCTACGGCCCGGTCATCACCCGATTCGACGACTGGGTGGACCGCTACCGCGCCCGCCTGCGCGCCGACGGCAGCGTGGATGACCACGCCCGCGCCCTGCGCATGAACCGCGTCAACCCGCTGTACGTGCTGCGCAATCATCTGGCTCAACAGGCCATCGAGGCGACCGAAGCCGGCCGCACGGATGAGCAGGAGCGGCTGATGCAGGTGCTGGCACGGCCGTTCGATCCGCAACCGGGCATGGAGTGGTACGCCGCGCCACCCGCAGCCAAGGATCAGCGCATGGAGGTGAGCTGCTCGTCCTGAAGGGCGGCGGCAGGGCCGAACGGATCTCCGTACGGCCGAGACCGCACGAAGACGGATATCCGATCGGATCGGCCGGCCCTCGTGAATCTTTCACAGTCAAATCAGTCACTTGCGTGACCCCGGAAAGCCCGTCTGAACTGGCACGGCGTGTGCAATCATGAAAGGCATGTCCCCAACCCTCCTGATGCGTTGAGACCATGCCCCGCCTGCTGCGCTCGCTCCTGTGTGCCGTCACGTTTGGATTCGCCGCCCTGAGTGCCGCGGCCCAGACGCCCGACACCCTGCGCCGCATCGCCGAAACGGGCACCATCCGCCTGGGTCACCGCGAGTCTTCGGTGCCGTTCTCGTACTACGACGCGCGCCACCAGGTCGTCGGCTACTCGCAGGACCTGATGCTGCGGGTGGTCGAGGCCATCAAGGCCGAGCTCAAGCTGCCGGCGCTGACCCTCAAGCTCGTGCCCGTGACGTCCCAGAACCGCGTCCCCCTGGTGCAGAACGGTACCGTGGACCTGGAATGCGGCTCGACCACCCACAACCGGGAGCGTGGGCGCCAAGTGGCCTTCTCCACCTCGTTCTTCGTGGTCGGCACACGGGTGATGACCCGACACGACTCGGGCATCCGCAGCGCCCAGGACCTGAACGGCCGGCGCGTGGTCGTCACGGCCGGCACCACCTCGGACCGGCTGCTGCGCCTGTACGCGGCCAAGCACAACCTGAACCTGGACATCCGCCAGGCCAAGGAACACAGCGCTTCCTTCGGCCTGCTGCAGGACGGCCAGGTCGACGCCTTCGTGCTGGACGACGCCCTGCTCTTCGGCGAACGCGCCAAGGCCATGCACCCGCAAGACTGGGTGGTGGTCGGCACGCCCCTGTCGTCCGAGGTCTACGGCTGCATGATGCGCAGCGGTGACGTGGCCTTCAAGCGGGTCGTCGACCGCAGCCTGACCCAGCTGCTGCAGTCCGGAGAAGCCCTGAAGATTTACCAGCGCTGGTTCCAGCGCCCCATTCCCCCCCACGGCCTGAACCTGAACGAGCCGCCATCGGAGGCGCTGATGCGCCTGTACCGATCCCCCAGCGACAGCCCGCTCGACTAGCCCCCACCCCAGGGCCAGTCCCTGCTCCAGAACCCTGTTTTCGCCCGGTGCCCGCCCACCGGCAGGCCGCGCCTTTGCCCTTTCAAGGGATTTCCCACCACCCAAAAGGAGACAACCGATGATCCGAAAACACCTTCACCGCCTGGCCGCCGCCCTGCTCACGCTCGGCCTGGCAGGCGTCCTGCACGCCGAGCCGGGGGCCCAGGTCGTCCTGCTGGCCACCGGCGGCACCATCGCCGGCGCGGGCGCCACGGCCGCCAACAGCGCCACCTACCAGGCCGCCAAGGTGCCGGTGGACAAGCTCATCGCCGGTGTGCCCGAACTGGCTCAGGTGGCCCAGGTGCGCGGTGAGCAGGTCTTCCAGATCGCCTCGGAGAGCTTCACCAACGAGCACCTGCTGACCCTGGGCAAGCGCGTGGCCGCCCTGGTCAAGCGATCGGACGTGGACGGCATCGTCATCACCCACGGCACCGACACGCTGGAAGAAACCGCCTACTTCCTGAACCTGACCGTACACACCGACAAGCCGGTCGTCCTGGTCGGCTCGATGCGCCCGAGCACCGCGCTGTCCGCCGACGGCGTGCTGAACCTGCTCAACGCCGTGTCGGTGGCCGCCGCCAAGGACAGCCGCGCCAAGGGCGTGCTGGTCGTGATGAACGACGAGATCCACACCGGCCGCGACGTCACCAAGAGCATCAACATCAAGACCGAGGCCTTCAAGAGCCCGTGGGGCCCGCTGGGCATGGTGGTGGAAGGCAAGAACTACTGGTTCCGCGCCCCGGCCAAGCGCCACACGGCAAAGTCCGAGTTCGACATCGAGAAGATCTCGTCGCTGCCCCAGGTCGACATCGCCTACGGCTACGGCAACGCCAACGACGTCGCCCCGCGCGCCTTCGTCTCCAACGGCGCCAAGGCCGTGATCCACGCCGGCACGGGCAACGGTTCGGTCTCCGCGCAAGTGGTGCCGGCCCTGCGTGAACTGCGCGCCCAGGGCGTGCAGATCGTGCGCTCGGCGCGTGTGGTGGGTGGCGGCTTCGTGCTGCGCAACGCCGAACAGCCCGACGACCAGTACGACTGGGTCGCCGCCCACGACCTCAACCCGCAGAAGGCCCGCATCCTGACCATGCTGGCCCTGGCCCAGGGCGCCGACAGCAAGGCCCTGCAGCGCATGTTCCTGGAGTACTGAGCATGCGGCACCCTGAAAAACTGGCCTCCTACGTCGACCCCGCGCATCCCGGCCCCTGGGGCATGTTCCAGGAGCAACTGGACCGCGTCGAGCCCCACCTGGGCGACCTGGCCCGCTGGCTCGACACGCTGCGCCGCCCCAAGCGCATCCTGATCGTCGACGTGCCCGTGCGCATGGACGACGGTCGCATCGAACACTTCGAGGGCTACCGCGTTCAGCACAACCTTTCTCGGGGCCCCGGCAAGGGTGGAGTGCGCTACCACCCGGCGGTCAACCTCTCCGAGGTCATGGCGCTGTCGGGCTGGATGACCATCAAGAACGCCGCCGTCAACCTGCCCTACGGCGGCGCCAAGGGCGGCATCCGCATCGATCCGCGCACCCTGTCGGCACCGGAACTGGAACGCCTGACCCGGCGCTACACCAGCGAGATCGGCGCCCTCATCGGCCCGGACCGCGACATTCCGGCACCTGACGTCGGCACCAACGAGCAGGTCATGGCCTGGATGATGGACACCTACTCCATCAACCAGGGCGCCACGCAGACGGGTGTCGTCACCGGCAAGCCCGTCAGCATGGGCGGCAGCCTGGGCCGGCGCGACGCCACCGGTCGGGGCTGCTACGTCGTGGCCCGCGAGGCCATGCGCCGCCTGAACCTCTCGATGGAAGGCAGCCGCATCGCCATCCAGGGCTTCGGCAACGTGGGCAATGCCGCTGCGCGGGTGTTCCATGCCCACGGCGCGCGCATCGTGGCCGTGCAGGACCTGGGCGGCACGGTCTACTGCGAAAGCGGTCTGGATCCCGTGGCGCTCACCGCGCATCTGCAGCGCGGCGAGGCCCTGCGCGACTTCCCCGGCGTGGAGCTCATCGAGGACCACCGCTTCTGGGGCGTGCCCTGCGACGTGATGCTGCCCGCCGCACTGGAAAACCAGATCACGGAGAAGAACGCCCACGAGATCCAGGCCCGCCTGATCGTCGAAGGCGCCAACGGCCCCACCACCCCGCAGGCCGAGGACATCCTGCTCTCGCGCGGTGCCGTGGTGCTGCCCGACGTGCTGGCCAACGCCGGCGGCGTCACGGTGAGCTACTTCGAATGGGTGCAGAACGCGTCGAGCTTCTTCTGGACCGAGGACGACATCAACCAGCGTCTGGACCGCGTGCTCTCGGAAGCCTTCGACGCCATCTGGACCACCTCCATCGAGCAAGGCATCGCCCTGCGCACGGCCGCCTTCGTGGCCGCCTGCAAGCGGGTGCTGCAGGCCCGCGCCCAGCGTGGCCTCTATCCCTGACCCCTTCCTGCGCATGAACCCGTTCACTTTCAAGGAACCGTCACCATGAAACGTCAAATCCTCGCCCTGGCCGCCCTGGCCCTCGTCGGCACCGCCCAGGCCCAGAGCACCGACACGCTCAAGAAGATCAAGGACAGCGGCTCCATCACGCTGGGCGTGCGCGAATCCTCCGGCGCCCTGG
>CAYRBG010000043.1:0-16058 GCA_964422355.1 uncultured Sphaerotilus sp.
TGATGCGCCGTGGGCAACTGACCGGCTACATGTCGGTGCGCACCAAGCCCCAGCGCCATGAGGTGGCGCTGGCCGAAACGCTGTACGCCGCTCTGCGCGAGGGGCGAGCGGGCTCGACGGCACTGCACCGAGGGCTCGTCGTGCATCGCGGCCTTTGGGCTTGGCGCTCGTGGCTGCAGACGGCCAGCCTGCGCACCCGGTTGATGTTGCCTGTGGGTCTGTGCGGGTTATGGACGGTGGGGGCGGCCGCAGCCGCCGGAATCCCGGGCATGCCCCTGGCGTTGTTGGTGGGCGCGACGGCCGTGGGCTCGGGCGCGATGGCCCTGTGGCTGGAGTCCCAGGTGGCCGGCCCCATGGACCAGATCGAAAAGCAGGCCCTGTCGGTGGCCGCGGGCCAGCCGGGGGTGAACCTGCACCTCAATCGCGTCGACGCGGTGGGGATGGTGCTGCGCGCCGTGAACCAGGCCGGTCTGAACCTGCGTTCGCTGGTGGACGACGTCAGCGGCCAGGCCAATGGAGTCAGCTCGGCCAGCAGCCAGATCGCACAAGGCAACCTGGACCTCAGTCATCGCACCGAGAACACCGCGTCGAGCCTGCAGCAGACGGCCTCGGCCATGGAGGAAATCACCGCCACCGGCAAGAACAACGTCGAGTCGATCGCGACCGCTGCAGACCTGATGAACGACACCAGCCGGGCCGCTTCGCAAGGCGGGGGCGTGGTGGCGCAGGTGGTCGACACCATGCAGGCCATCACCCAGTCCAGCCAGCGCATCTCCGACATCATCGGTGTGATCGACGGCATCGCCTTCCAGACCAACATCCTGGCCTTGAATGCCGCCGTCGAAGCGGCGCGTGCGGGCGAGCAGGGACGAGGTTTTGCGGTGGTGGCCGGCGAAGTGCGCAACCTCGCGCAGCGCTGCGCCGGAGCTGCCAAGGAGATCAAGGGGCTGATCGGCGAGAGCGTGGACCGCGTCGATGCCGGTGAGAAGCTTGTGCATGAAGCCGGTCAGGCCATGACCGAAATCGTCGCTCGGGTGGACCGGGTCTCTCGCGTGATCCAGGACATCCGCCTGGCGGCTTCGGAACAGGCCACCGGCGTCGAGCAGATGAACGACACCGTGGCCGATCTGGACCGCATGACGCAGCAGAACGCGGCGCTGGTCGAAGAGTCTGCCGCGGCCGCGTCGTCGCTCAAGGGCCAGGCCACGCGGCTGGCGGAAGCGGTGGCGGTGTTCGCCTGACCGTGTCGGCCGTCGTTTGATCGAGGCGGGGACCGATCAGTCCGCCTTCCGGCGTCACTCCGACGATGCGGGCCTCCACCTCCGCAGCAACAGCGCATTGCTGACCACGCTCACGCTGGAAAACGCCATCGCCATCCCGGCGATGACCGGGTTGAGCAGCCCCAGCGCCGCCAGCGGAATGCCGATCACGTTGTAGGCAAAGGCCCAGAACAGGTTCTGGCGGATCTTGGCGTAGGTGCGCCGGGAGATGTCGATGGCGTCGGCAACGCGCTGCGGCTCGCCGCGCATCAGGGTGATGCCCGCGGTTTCCATGGCCACGTCGGTGCCGCCGGCCATGGCGATGCCCACATCGGCCGCGGCCAGCGCCGGGGCGTCGTTGATGCCGTCGCCCACCATGGCCACGACCTGACCGCCTGCTCGCAGGCGTTGCACTTCCTGCGCCTTGTCGGCGGGCAGCACCTGGGCACGCACCTCGTCGATGCCCAGCGCCTCGCCCACGTGTCGGGCCGCCCCGGCGTTGTCGCCGGTGAGCATGACGGTGCGGATGCCCAGGGCGTGCAGACGCTCGATGGCCGCCTGGGCACCGGTCTTGACGGTGTCCCCAAAGGCCAGCACGCCCAGAACCTGCCTCTCGGTGTCATCAGTGCCTGCGGCTGAAGGGGCCGGCCCGAGCAGCCACGAGACGGTGTGCCCCGAGGTTTCCAGTCTTGCGGCGGTGTCCGCCAAAGGTCCGGCTGCGACGCCGGCCTCGTCCCGCAGGCGGGCGCTGCCGAGCTGGAGGGTCACCATGGCCGGGCCTCCGCCAGCGTCCACCCCGGTGGATGGGGACGTCGATGTCGTCGTGAGCATGGCGACACGGCCTTCCACGCCCCGGCCGGGCAGCGTGCGCGCGTCCTGGACATCGGGCACGTGCAGCCCGGCGCCTTGTGCACGGTCGATGACGGCCTGGGCCAGAGGATGATCGCTGCTGCGCTGCAGCGCGGCGGCCCAGGCCAGGACTTCCGTTTCGGATCTGCCGGGCGCGGCATGCACTTCGACCAAGGTCGGCCGACCTTCGGTCAGCGTGCCGGTCTTGTCGAACACCACGGTGCGGGTGGCGTGGGCCAGCTCCAGTGCCTGGGCGTCCTTGATGAGGATGCCGTGGCGGGCCGCGGCGCCGGTGCCGACCATGATGGCCGTGGGCGTGGCCAGTCCCAGCGCGCAGGGGCAGGCGATGACCAGCACGGCCACGGCGTTGACGATGGCCTGCTCCCACCCGGCGTGACCCAGGGTGAGCCAGCCGATCAGCGTGGCCAATGCGATCGCCAGCACCACGGGCACGAACACCGCCGCCACCTGATCCACCAGCCGCTGGATCGGTGCCTTGCCGGCCTGCGCCGACTCGACCAGCCGGATGATGCGCGCCAGCGTGGTTTCCGCACCCACGGCGGTGGCGCGCACGGTCAGCAGCGCTTCGCCGTTGATGGCACCGCCGGTGACGCGGTCGCCCGCGTCCTTGGCCACGGGGCGGCTTTCGCCGGTGATGAGCGATTCGTCGACGTGGCTTCGGCCGCTGAGCACCTCGCCATCCACCGGGATGCGCTCGCCCGCGCGCACCAGCACCTCGTCGCCGACGTGGACCTGATCGATGGGCACGTCCCGCTCTAGACCGTCGCGCAGCACGCGTGCGGTGGTGGGCCGCAAGGACTGCAGGGCGCGGATGGCATCGGTGGTCTGGCGCTTGGCCCGACCTTCGAGCCACTTGCCCAGCAGCACCAGCGTGATCACCGAGGCGCTGGCTTCGAAATAGAGATGGGGTTCGTGAGGGCCCCCACCGTCGTGGACGCCGTGCGCCGCCCCCGGCCCCCACCACGCGCTCCACAGCAGATAAACCGACAGCCCGTAGGCGGCCGACGTGCCCAGCGCCACCAGCGTGTCCATGTTGCCGCCTCCGCCGCTGGCCACGGCCTTCCAGCCCGCGCGGTAAAAGCGTGCGCCCAGCACCAGCTGCACGATGCTGGCCAGCAGCCACTGCCATCCACCCGACGGCATGGCGTGGATGCCGAACGGTGCCAGCAGCATGGGCGCGACCATGGGCAGGGTCAGCAGGGCCGACAGCGCGACCGGCGCCCAGGCCGGTTCGCCCCGGCCGGTCAGCGCGGCGCGGGCAATGTCCATCCACGCTGGGGCGGCAGCACCCGCTGAGCCGGTGCGGCCCTCCCTTCCCGCCCGGGGGAATGCCCCGGCCGCTGCTGCCGCGTCGTCGGTCGGCACCTGAAAGCCGGCCTTTTCGATGGCGGCCACCAGCGCCTGTCGAGGCGTGGACGCCAGCGCCTGCACGGCCGCCTTCTCGGTGGCCAGATTGACCGTGGCCTGGAGGACCCCCGGCACCTTGCCCAGGGCCCGCTCGACGCGGCGCACGCACGAGGCGCAGGTCATGCCTTCAATGGGCAGGTCCAGCGACTGCTCGGCCACGTCGAAGCCCGCCTTGCGCACCGCGGCGATCAGGTCGGCCGAAGCGATCGGGTTCTCGCTGCTTACGGTGGCCTGTTCGGTGGCAAGGTTCACGCTGGCCTGCTGCACGCCCGGCACGGCGCTCAGGTGCTTTTCGACGCGGCGCACGCAGGAGGCGCAGGTCATGCCGACGATGTCGAGCACCGGGTGGGTGACGCCGGTTCCGGTGATGGGTGGCGCAGACCCGGTGGCCCCGGTCGATGGAGGTGAAGTGGACGCGGCAGGGGTCATGAGGGTGGCAGCGTTGGGGCCGAATCGCTCGTACTGAATCCGGTGTCGGCGATGTCGCCGCCCGGCAGCACGAGGATGGCCCGGAAGTCGTTCACATTGGTCAGCGTGGGGCCGGTCATGACGGCGTCGCCCAGGGCACCGAAGAAGCCATGCCCGTCGTGGCGGTCGAGGTCGTTCACGGCCGAGCGGCCCCGTTGCGCGGCCCGAGCAAGGGTGTCGGGGTGGAGGACGGCGCCCGCCACCTCGGCCGTGCCGTCGATGCCGTCGGTGTCGGCGGCCAGTGCCCACACTTGAGGCACGTCGCGCAGGGCCAGGGCCAGGGCGAGCAGGAATTCGACGTTGCGCCCACCCCGGGCCCCGGCCTGGGCTTCGGTGTCCTCGGAGGCGCGAGGCGCCAGCGTGACCGTGCTCTCACCGCCCGACAGCAGCACACACGGCGGCTTGAAGGGCGTGCCGTGCAGCGCGGCCTGTCGCGCCAGTCCGGCGAGCGTGGCGGCCATGTCCCGCGCTTCGCCTTCAAGCGCGTCGCCGAGGATCCACGGCGTGACGCCGGCGGCTCGGGCGACTTCGGCGGCCGTCTGCAACGAGGCTTGCGGTGCCGCGACGATGGTGCAGCGGTGGCCGGAGAGGCGGGGATCGCTCGGGGCGACCGAGTCGGCGGCTGGGCTGAGCAGGTGCTGCCGCACCGCTTGCGGCACGGGCAGACGGTAGCGGTCGAGGATGGCCAGGGCGTCGGCCGCCGTGCTGGGGTCGCCCACCGTCGGGCCGGAGGCGATGTCGCAAGGCCGGTCGCCGGGCACGTCGGAAATCAGCAGGGTGTGCAGTTGCGCCGGATGACAGAGTGCCGCCAGTCGCCCTCCCTTGATGCCCGACAGATGGCGCCGCACCGTGTTCATCTCGCGGATCGAGGCGCCGCTGGCCAGCAGGGCGCGGTGCACGGCCTGCTTGTCGGCCAGCGTCAAGCCGGGGCCCGGCTCGACGAGCAGGGCCGAGCCGCCGCCGGAGATCAGGGCGATGACGACGTCGCGGGACGTCAATCCATTCACGGCGGCCTTCAAGGTCGCGGCCGCCTTCAGGCTGGCCTCGTCCGGCACCGGGTGGGCCGCCTCGTGCACCTGGATCGGCTCGCAGGGCACGGCGTGGCCATAGCGGGTGACGACATGGCCGCTTGCCGGAACGCCCAGCGCCGCGTAGTGGTCGCGCACCACCTGCGCCATGCGGGCCGAACTCTTGCCTGCCCCGATGACGATCAGCCGCCCCCCCGGCTCGGGCGGCGGCGGCAGGTGAGCCGGCAGCACGCGCTCAGGCAAGGCCGCTTCGACCGCGGCCTGGAACAAGGCCCGAAGCAGGTCGGGCGGGTTCAGCGGCGAGGGGAAGGGCGGAGGGCAGGACATCGTTTCCACTATAGATCGTGCCTTCCATTGCTGCATTGAAGGCCGACATCTCCGGCGGGCGCTCCGCAACCCCGTTGAGCGCCGTTCATGAGGGTAAGACCGGGGTCAGGTCGAAGCCACGCAGACTGTCGTGACCCCGACAATGCCCGGCATGGAACATGCGGTGTTGTTGCTCGGTGCGGCCCTCGGTGCAGGGGCGCTCAATGCCTTGGCGGGTGGAGGCAGTTTTCTGACCTTGCCGGCCCTGATCTTTGCCGGGGTGCCGCCGCTGGCGGCCAATGCGACGAGTGCGGTGGCGGTCAGCCCAGGGTATTTGGGCAGCGCGTGGGGGTTCCGGGCCGAACTGGCCCAGGTGCCGGCGGCCCGGCGACTGCAGGAAGCCCTGGTGTGTGCCGTGGGGGGCGGTCTCGGCGCCGGGCTGCTGCTGCTCACGCCGGAGCGTGTGTTCGCGGCCTTGGTGCCCTGGCTGCTGGTGGTGGCGACAGTCGTGTTCGCCTTGGGCCCGGCGTGGCTGGCGCGGCGCCGGGCGAAGGCCCAGGCTTTGGCCGGCACCCCTACGGATCCAGCTTCGGAGGGTGCGACGACGGGGCCTTCGGGGCGCAGTCGCACGATCGGGCTGGCGCTCGTGGCCATCTATGGCGGCTATTTCAACGGAGGTCTGGGCATCCTGCTGATGGCCTTGTATGCACTGTCTGGTGAGCCGTCGATCCACACGGCCAATGCCTTGAAGAACCTCAACTCGCTGGTGCTCTCGCTGTTTTCGGTGCTCACCTTTGCCCTGGCCGGGGCGGTGTGGTGGCCTCAGGCGCTGGCCATGGCGGTGGCCGCGTTGGTCGGGGGCTGGCTCGGTGCCCGGGTGGCGCGGCGCCTGCCGGTGCAGATCGTGCGCGCGGTGGTGGTGCTCACGGGGGCGGTGATGTCCGTGGTCTTCTTCCTGCGGGCATGAAGAATCCGTGGCGCTCTCGCGCCGCGGACCCCATCAACTGCGCTCGTGGGATGTCGGGCTGTGCCGGAAGCGACGCAGGGCCCCGGCCACCAGCCCCTCCACGTTGCCGCGGCGGTCGTATTCGCGGCGCAGCCAGCTCGCGTCGCTGCCCTCGTGGGCGGCGCGGTAGACGTGTTCGAGTGCGGGCATGGCGCTCAGCGCCTCGGCATGTTCCTGCACCCGGCGCACGGTGGTCAGGATGTCCTCGCGCAGGGGGATCTGCTCGTAGGTCTTGGGGTGGACGATGGTGCCGTCCAGCCCGAAGCGGCATGCCTGGAAGCGGTTGTAGTTGTAGACGAGGTAGTCGTCTTCGGCCGGCGCGGGTTCGCTTCGGTCCAGCAGGTAGCGGCACAGCGCCTGCAGGTAGCCGGCCAGCGCGGCGGCGCGCTCCACCGACAGGGGCGTGTCGCACACGCGCAGTTCGATGGTGCCGAACTCGGGCTTGGGGCGGATGTCCCAGTAGAAGTCCTTCATGCTCTGGACCACGCCCGTGAGCTCCATCTTGGCGAAGTAGTCGTGCTCGAACTCCGACCACCTGAGCAGGAAAGGCGCGCGCCCGCTGAGCGGAAACGCGAACACCGAATTCAGCCGCGCCGAGTTGAACAGCGTGTCGTGTCCCTGCACAAAGGGCGACGAGGCCGACAGGGCGATGAAGTGCGGTACGTAGCGGCTCAGCGCATGCAGCAGGAACAGCGCTTCGTCGCCGCTGGCGCAGCCCACGTGCACGTGCTGGCCGAAGATGGTGAACTGCTTGGCCAGGTAGCCGTACAGCGCCGACACCTGCTTGAAGCGTGGCTTCGAGAAGATCTTGCGCTCCGACCAGATCTGGAAGGGGTGGGTGCCGCCACCGCACACGCCGACGTTGAGCCGGTCGCCCGCGGCCACCAGGGTGTCGCGGATCTCCCGAAGCTGGGCCAGCAGCTCGTCGTGCCGGGTGTGCACGTTCGAGGCGATCTCGATCATGCTGTCGGTGATCTCGGGCGTGACCGTGCCCGGGAAGGGCTTGCGAGCCAGCAGGGCCAGCATGTCGGGGCTCGCGCCCACCAGATCGAGATCGCTGGGCGAGACGAGCTGCAGCTCCAGCTCGACGCCCAGCGTCAGCGGGTCGGAGGATTTGAAGGGTTGCAATGGCATGTCAGCGGTCCTTGCCCTCTCCGGCACCGATCAGGGCGATCCGGGTGAACAGCGGGCCGACGATTTCCAGCACCACCGCGGCAGCGGCCAAAGGGGTGACCTGATCGACCAAGCCCAGGCCGAGTTCGCGCGTGCCTTCCAGCATCAGGATCACGAACGCCGCGAATGGGGCCAGGCCCGTGCCGACCAACAGGCCCTTGCGGCAGGCCAGACCGCTGGCGTGGGCCAGGGCGCCGACGGTGGCGAGCTGGGTCATGTGGCGCACGGCCACGATGAGCAGGCCCAGGCCCAGGCCGGCCGCCACCCGCTGCCACTCCAGCGTGGAGCCGACGAACACGAACAGCAGCACGGTCAGCACCTCGCCCAGCACCCCGAACCCGCGGCGCGAGCGGTGCAGCGACACCCCGCGGTGCCGGGCCATGAGCCCAAAAGTCAGCGCGGCCAGCGCGGGCGACAAGTGCAGCTCGTGGGCCAGGGACACGAGCAGGATCACTGCCAGTGCAAAGGCCAGGGTGTTGTCGTGGTCCTTGTCCTGAAGCAGTTGCAGCCCGGCGGGCAGCAGCACACCCAGGCCCAGGCCCAGGGCTGTCGAGCCTGCCAGTGCCACCAGGCTGGAAGACACCGCCTGCAGCAGGTTGCCCGAGGTCTCGAAGATCACCAGACCCAGCACCACCTTGAACACCAGCACCGCCAGCACGCAGTTGAGCACGGCCAGGTGCAGCACACGCTCGGTGACCTGGCCTGAGCTGCGTTCCTCGTGGATGACGCGCACGACCGTGGCCGGCGAGGTGGCCATGCTCAGCGCGGCCAGGAGCAGCGATGTGGAGTCGCTGCTGCCCGCCCAGCGTGACAGCGCGAAGATGGCCGCGAACGTCAGCGTGGCTTCCGCGAAGCTGGTGATGGCGATCCAGGGGTTGTTGCTCAGCCAGCGCAGATGCACCCGGTGCCCGGCCTCGAACAGCAGCAGGCCAAAAGCGATGTTGGCCAGCAGCAGCACCTGTTGGGATGGTGTGGCGGGCAACAGGCCGGTCTGCGCGGTGGCCATGGCGACCCCCACCAGCCCGTAGGTGGTGATCCTGGGCAGACCGATGCGGCGGTGGCCGTACTCGCCGGCCAGCCAGGCCAGCAGCAAGGCGGCGGGCCAGATCAGGTCGGCGGACAGGGTGACGAATTCGGACAAGACGATTCCCCGGTGAGGGTGTGCAGCGGTGGAGCGGACGGCCTCCTGCGTCGGTGATGGGGATTATTCGTGAAATTTGTCTCGAATCTGTGTCGTTGTCGTTCCGAGTGGTCTCACTTGTGAAGGGGCTCCCGAAGCGGGTGTGAAGCCGTAACATCGCTTCAGCCCCCAACCCATCCGCCTGCCCATGTCCTACCTCGTCCTCAACGGCCCCAATCTCAACCTGCTCGGCACGCGCGAGCCCCACATCTACGGCGCCGAGACGTTGGCCGACGTGGAGCGCAAGCTGGTCGAAGAAGGCGCGAGCTTGGGCGTGACCGTGGAGTGTTTCCAGAGCAACCACGAGGGAGCGCTGATCGACCGCATCCACGCTGCGCGACTGGACGGCACGGTGGGCATCATCATCAATCCGGGTGGCCTGACGCACACCAGCGTGGCCTTGCGCGATGCGCTGGCCGGTGTAGCGCTGCCGGTGGTCGAGGTGCACATCAGCAACGTGCATCGGAGGGAAGAGTTCCGCCACCACTCCTACATCTCCGGCATTGCCGAAGGGGTGATTGCGGGCCTGGGGGTCCACGGTTATCTGGCGGCCTTGCACTGGTTCGTGTCGAGGACGTCGGCCGCTTGACCTGTCCGGGATGATCGGCTGAACCTCATGGGACCGGAACTGAACGCGCATTGGTGGCAGCGCTTCGTGGCCATGTCCGGCCTGTATTGGCGCAGCGACGAACGCTGGCAGGCGCGTGGCCAGCTGATTCTGTTGATCGTGCTTTTGCTGGGCCAGACGGGGTTCAACCTGTTGTTCAACCAGGAATCGGGCGAGATGACCTCGGCCCTGGCTGCGCGCGATGCCCCCCGGTTCTGGGCGTCCATCGAGCGCTACGGCCTCGTGCTCGTGGCCGCGGTGCCGATCTACGCCTATTACTACTGGATGCGGGACACGCTGGGTCTGCGTTGGCGGCGCTGGTTCACCGACCACCTGCTGGGGCGTTACCTCGAGCACCGCGCCTATTACACGTTGCAAGGCACGGCGACCGTCGACAACCCGGACCAGCGCATCGCCGAGGACATCAACAGCTTTACCCAGCAGTCGCTGTACTTCCTGATGATCGGTCTGGGGGCTGCGATCCAGCTCGTGGCTTTCATGGGCGTGCTGTGGGGCATTTCGAAGCTGCTGGTGGGATTTCTGCTGGTCTATGCCTTCATCGGAACCTTCTTCACCTTGTCGGTGTTCGGGCGTCCGCTGGTGGGGCTCAACTACCGTCAACTGCGCAGGGAGGCGGACTTCCGCTTCGGTCTGGTGCGGGTGCGCGAACACGCGGAGGCCATAGCCTTTCACCACGGCGAGGTGCAGGAGATGCGGGGGCTGCGGGGGCTGTTCGACGCGCTGTTTCGCAACTACCGCGAGCTGCTGCGCATCCAGTTCCGCCTCAACCTTTTCCAGTACGCCCACAGTTTCCTGACGCTGGTGCTGCCCACGGCGATCATTGCCGGGGATGTGCTGTCGGGTGAGTTGGAGGTGGGGCGGGCGGTCCAGGCCGCGGGGGCGTTTTCAGCGGTGCTGAGCGCGCTGACGCTGATCGTGGAGCGCTTCGAAAGCCTGAGTCGCTTTGCGGCCGGGGTGAACCGTCTGTATGGGTTCGCCCAGGGCCTCGACGAGCAGCAGGAGGTTCGGAACACGCAGACCCACATCGTGCGGGAGCACGGGCGAGAACTGATCCTGGAAGACGTGACCGTCCAGACCCCCGATGGCGCGCACACCTTGCTTGCCGGCCTGAGCCTGCAGGTGCCGGTGGGGCAAGGGCTGCTGATCGTCGGTCCCAGTGGGGGGGGGAAAAGCTCGCTGCTGAGGGCCGTGGCGGGGCTGTGGCACCGGGGGCACGGGCGCATCGTCACGCCGTCGAGCGAAGACCTGATCTTCCTGCCCCAGCACGCCTACCTCACGCCAGGCACGCTGCGCTCCCAACTGCTGTACCCCCACACGGACCGCGACGTCTCGGACGAAGAGCTTCTACAGTGGCTCGACCGCGTCAACCTGCCCGATCTGGCCACTCGTGTGGGAGGGCTGCAGGCCGAGCGCGACTGGAGCAAGCTCTTGTCCGTGGGGGAGCAGCAGCGCCTCGTCTTCGCGCGTGTGCTGCTGGCGCGACCGCGTTACGTGATGCTGGACGAGTCCACCAGCGCCCTGGACTCGGCCAACGAAGCGCTGCTTTACCGCCTGCTGGTGGACAGCTCGATCACGCCCGTGAGCGTGAGCCACCGTTCGACCACGTTGGTCCATCACCGGCAGGTGCTGGAGATCGACGGGCAGGGCGGGTGGTCGCTGAGTCCGGCGGACGCCTATCGGTTCGTCTGACGGGTGTCGGGCACATTTCCCGAGGGGGCTTGGATGGGGATGCTCAGCGCCCGCCGCGCACGACCATGCAGGTGGCGGTGGCGGTGGCCACCATCTTGTCGTTCTGCACCAGCTCGCCGATGACGTTGTAGATGTCGCGTCCGGCCTTGACCACGAGGGCGCGCCCAATCACGGGTCCGGGGAGCGCAGGACGCAGGAAGCTCAGGTTCAGGTTCAGCGTGGCGCAACGCTCGTCCTCGCCGATGAGGGCGGTCACCAGCATCCCGGTGACGTCATCGAGCATGGCGCCGAGCATGCCGCCCTGCACATGGCCGGCGGGATTGAGAAAGGCCGTGTTTCCCTCGTAGCGGGCTTCCAGGCGACCGTTCTCGCGGTCCAGCGACATCATGCGGAACCCCAACGTGCGTCCGACCGGTGGCGGATCGGCCTCGCCGCGGTGAACCTTGGAGACGTAGTTGTCGTGGTATCGGGACATGGCGATGGCCTCGGTGGTGAACGCTCAACAGCAGCCTCTGCTCAGTGATGATGCGTTCGACCCCTGGACTGCGGATCGGCGCCCCCGACCGAGGAGCAGCGGCTCGGCCGGATCATGGCCTCAGGGCACAACTGCTGGCGTGCAGACCTCAGCTAAGAAGAGAGGGAGGGTTCTCTCTTTGAGCGGATTCTAGTGAGGGCTGACCCACACCGGGGCCGGAAGCCGATGCGTCAGCTCCCGCCAAGCCCCGGCGAAGGGGTGGAAGCGAAACACGATCCGCGACGCCCCGGCCGGCACCTGTACCGCCCGCATCAGGCCATTGGCCCGCAGGATCGGGGTGGCTTGACCGTTGACCTCGGCCCGCCACCACGGGTGCCAGATTTCGTTGAGCAGCACCACGCCGGCGGTGGGCGCTTCGGTGTCGATGTCGATGCGCGTGTGGTCGTACCGGGCGAGGCGGGCGTGGCCGGACGGGGCGGCAGGAACCGTCGAGGCTGCGGGGGCTGCCTCTGCGCCGGTCTCGCGGAGCCCTGGGGGCAGCGCGGGCAGCAGCACGGTGCGGGTCGGATCCCAATCGGCGGGCCAGTCACCGCCGACGATCAGCCGGGCCGGGTCCATGACCCGCACACGGTCGGTCCTCAGGACACGCGGCAAGGCGTTCGGGTTCTCATAGAGCCAACCTTCGGCCAGGCGCTGCGGCGCGGGCCAGCGTTGCGGGTCGAACCGGGGGTCGATGGTCTGCAGCGGCACGGAAGACGCGATCCAGCGCAGGCCCAGCAGGTCGCTCATGGGGGATTGGTAGCCGGGCATGGCCTTCGTGAAATGGCGCATCTGCCAGACGGCCACGTCGTCTTCGGCACCGACGGCGGCCTGGTAGTCGCGAAGACGCAGCGGGTTGTAGCCCAGGATGTGCTCCAGCCCATGCACCAGTCCGGCGTTGGGGACATCGAAGCCCAGCCCGACCATCTCGACGCGGTCCCGGCGGGTGTCCGTGCGGTGGGCCTGCACCTGCGTCTTGAGGGCTTGGATCAGGCGGTTCGAGGTGTCGGGGCGCAGGGCGTCGTAGGTGGATGGCGGCAGTGCGTTCATCTCGTTGGGGCCGTGGTGGACGATCAGGTCCGCCGCGAGGGGGAGGGCCAGTGCCAGGGTCGCCAGCAGGGGCCGAGAGCGGGACCGGCGTCCGACCCACCCCAGCGCCGCAGCGGCGAGCCCCATCCAGGCCAGGGCGTGCAGGAGGGGCGACGCCGCTGCATCCAGCTGGTGGTGGGTGTGGGCCACGAGCAGCGCTCCACCGATCACGGCGGTGACCATCAGCAGCGCCCCCAGACGGGCCAGCCTGTTCAGCCGAGGCGGGCCCTCCGTGGCGGCCCGATGGGCCAGATGGCCGGCCAGCAAGGCCACCGTGAACCCCAGGTGGAAGGTGGCGTCGGCGGGCCGGCGGAACAGGTCGATGCCCGGCACGTGGTCGAACAGCAGCCGGTAGACAGGGGTGTACCAACCCACGGCGTAGATTCCGAAGGCCAGGGCGGCCAGGGCGTCAAAGCGGATGCGGCGCTCCAGCAGTCGCTGCCCCAACAGTCCGTGTCCCAGGATCAGCAGCGCCGTCAGTGCGCCAAAGTAGACGTGGCCCGAAGCGCGGTCGGTCCACAGCATCGGGTCGCCCCAGACCTCGGAGGCCGGGCCCCAGTAGCCGGCCGCCGGACCCAGGCTGCCGTACAGGTCCGGGATCAGCGCCACGAAACCGAATGCGGGGGGCAGCGAGGAACGGGCCGACATCACGAAGTCGATGGCGGGTCGATTGGATGCGGCCAGCAGCGGCAGGGTCAGCAGCACGGGCACGGCCGCCAGGGCGAGCGTGACGACGACGCTGATCGCCAGTGCTCGCAGCCGACGGCTCAACGGCGCAGAGATCGCGTCGCGGTCCGACACAAGGCGCCAGAGCGTGAATGCACTCAGGTGCACCAGGGCCAGAAACGCCACCTGATCCCGCCCGATGGCGAGCCAAGCCACGAACACGCCAGCCCACAGTCCACGCTTCCATGTGGGGGCTTGCAGCACCCGCGCCAGGGCCCAGAGCGCCCAGGGCCACACGCTCAGACTGAGGATCTGCCCGGTGTGCTGCAGGCGGGCCGAGGCCGATCCGCCCATCATGAACACCAGCGCCGCCACGACCAGTCCAGCCGGATGCCAGCCCCGATCGCGCCCGTGTGCCATCAGACCGATGGCTCCCCAGAGCAGCGCACCCAGTGCCACCGTGTCGGCTGCCGCCAGGGATGGATTGCCGTCGAATGCGGCCAGCAGCAGATGAAACGGCGAGAACAGCAGCGACTGGGGGTCGGCAATCTGCGGCCAGCCGGAGAACACGTTGGGCGTCCAGAAGGGGGGCTGGCCGCTGTGCAGGCTTTGCGCCAGGAACTGAAGCTGCGGCTGAAAGTGTGCCTTGGCGTCCCAGGGCACGGTGACGGTGCCGCTGATCCAGGGCATCCCGTAGGCCAGCCAGATCAGAAGCACGGTCACAACGGCGCCGGTCCAGCTCGAAGCAGAGGGGGGTGAGGCGCTGCGGAAGGTCATCCGCGCAGTGTAGGGACGAGTCTGGCGGGCTGCCCTCAGGCCGCCTGTTCCAGGACGTCCGGGGTCGGATTCAGGCCTTCGGCCCCGCCGAGCTCAAATCCGTCCCTGCCTTTGCGCTTGCTCTCGTACATGAGGGCGTCGGCGCTGCGCAGCACACGGTTGAAATCTTCGTCGGCCCGGAAGCGCCAGATGCCGATGCTGGCGTGCACGCGCAGATCCGGGCGTTCCGGCGGGTGCACGCTGCGCACCGTGCGACACAGCACCGTGCCCAGGCTGTCCAGGGCGTTGTCGTCCATGTCGTGGGTGATCAGGACGGCAAACTCGTCACCACCCATGCGGATCACCGGGTGCTCGTCGGAAACGGCGCTGCGCAGGCGCTGGGCCACTTGCTTGAGCACTTGGTCCCCGACGGCGTGCCCCAGCTCGTCGTTGACGGCCTTGAAGCCGTCCAGGTCCACAAAAGCCAGGGCCAGGGCCTGGGTGGGGTCTTCGTCGCGCAGGCTGCGCATCACGTTGATCAGGCCCCGCCGGTTCAGCAGGCCGGTAAGCAGGTCGAGACGGCTCTGGCGTTCGTATTCCTGTGCCCGGGCTTCGGCGTGATCGCGGGCTCGCTTGACGTAGTTGACCAACTGAACCACGTAGACCGGCGTGAGCACCGACATCAAGATCAAGCCGGCGGCGAGCTCCGGACTGTCGCGCCACTCCGGGGACAGCAGCGCTGCCAGGGTCATGCACGCTCCGCCCAGGAAGGCGCTGATCATGCCCCGCCGGCGTCCGAAGCGGACCCCGTGTCCAATGCTGGCCAAAGGGCCGCTCCACAGGAACAGCAGACAGTCGCGCCCACCCAGGGCAAACAGGACACCGATGGCCACTTGATCGAACACCAGCGCAGCCCATTGGCGCCACTCGGGCCCCACCTCATCGGACTGTGTCCACTGCTGCCACAGCAGACTGGCGACGAAATAGACGGCGATGCCTGTCAGCAGCAGGGGATGCTGAACAAGTCCGATCCCGTACAGCGCCACACAGATCAGTCCCGCGCTGGCGACGGCACGGGTGCGGAACACGGCTTGACTGGATTCCGTGTCCATGTGTGCTGGGAATGACTCTTCGGTGGGCACCGAAAACATCGACATCATTCTTCCCTGCCGGTGACTCCCGGCGCCTGATTGTTTTTGGGAAGTCCGAGAAACAAAGAAGGGGTGGCGAGCAGGACCTCAATGCTCTGCGGGCATTGTGTTCGCGCCGGTTCCAAATTGAGCTGGGTCAGTTTTCAGAATTGTCAATTTCTTCACATGAAGGAAGATATGTCATGTTTTTCATTTTTATGTGTGCGCGTATGCAAAATTCCTTGCATTGACGGGGGTCATGAAACGGGATCTTTGGTGATCAGTGCGCGACCAATGACCAGCCGCTGGATGTCGCTGGCCCCTTCGTAGATCTGGCACACCCGCACGTCGCGGTAGATGCGCTCCACCGGGAAGTCGTTGACGTAGCCGTAGCCGCCGTGGATCTGGATCGCGTCGGAGGCCACCTGCTCGGCGATCTCGGAGGCGAAGAGCTTGGCCATCGAGGCCTCGGTCAGACACGGCTGGCCCGCATCGCGCAGCGCGGCGGCGCGCCAGACCATGAGGCGCGCGGCGTCCACGCGCGTGGCCATGTCGGCCAGGCGGAAGTTGACGGCCTGGTGCTCGATGATGGGTTTGCCGAAGGATTCACGCTCCTTGGCGTAGCGCAGCGCGGCTTCCAGCGCCGCCCGGGCCATGCCCACGCTCTGCGCGCCGATGCCGATGCGGCCCGCTTCCAGGTTGGACAGTGCGATCTTGTAGCCCTCGCCTTCCGCGCCCATCAGCGCGTCGAGCGGCACGCGGCAGTTCTCGAACAGGATCTGCGCGGTGTCGCTGGCGTGTTGGCCGAGCTTTTCTTCCAACCGCGCAACGACGTAGCCGGGCGTGGCCGTGGGCACCAGGAAGCAGGAAATGCCCTTCTTGCCGGCCG
>CAYRBG010000044.1:0-1203 GCA_964422355.1 uncultured Sphaerotilus sp.
GGCTGCCGCTGCCAGGCCTTCCTCGTCACCGGCGACGCGGCGGCGGCCGATCCGGTGTGCCACAAGAGCCCGCATCGGGCCAAGATCGATGAGGTGCTGGCCCAGACCACCCCCATCGGCGTCGCAGAGCAGGTGCTCAAGTTCCACCCTCGCACCCACCGCCAGGGCCGGCTGATCTTCCGCACCGACGAAAACTCCGCCCACCTGGCGGACCACTGATCCCGCCAGGACCGACCCACGCACTCGGGTCGGCTCCAGCGCCCCTCCGGCCCTCCTTCACCCTGGGCCCCACCCTGCCAGTTTGACACCCCGGCCTGCCAAAGTGACGGGCCGGGGCGCTGCGCATCGCGCCAAGCCCTTGAATTTCAAGGACTGCATCCCCTCCACATGCCGGGCACATCGATTGCAGAACCTCTGGTGAGGAGAGCAAGAGCATGAGTCGCTGGATGGGAACGGGAAAGGTGGCAGGGGTCGTCACGCTGGCATGCCTGTCGGCATGGGCCTGCGCGCAGACGGCCGCCACTCCGTCGGTGGAGGTGGCCGGTCTGCAGCCGGACCGTCGGCCGGAACGGGCGCCGCGCATCACCACCTTCACCCCGGACGCCTCGACCGTGCAGCGCCGCCTGAAGGGGATCACGCAGCCCTGGCCCGGCAACGTGGAACAGATCGCTCAGCAAGGCGCCTGGTACTCGCCCATGTTCGCGCCCGGCATGCCGGGGCACTACGACCTGCGCGGCCTGCACGCAGCCCCAACGCCGCCCTCTCCTCCCCGTTGAGCGTCTGCCGACGCTCGCCCGTCTTCTCTGCCCTCGGTCTTGGACCGGGGACGGTGGAAATCCCCCACGTCGTCCTGTGTCGGACTCCAGGCGTGGGGAGCAGAGGAGCCGCCCGACGCGGTTCCGATTGGTAGTTCGATTGATCGACAGTTACGGAGAACATTCATGAATCGCTTCAGCAAAGTCGCCACCGTCGCAGCAGTGTTGGCCGCCCTCGTTTCTACCGCCCACGCTGAAGACCAGAAAGGCATGAGCGGCATGTCCGGCATGCAGGGTCAGAAAGGCATGAGCGGGATGTCGGGCATGGAAGGCCAGAAGGGCATGTCCGGGATGTCGGGCATGCAAGGTCAGAAGGGCATGAGCGGCATGTCCGGCATGGAAGGCCAGAAGGGCATGTCCGGGATGTCGGGCATGCAAGGTCAGAAGG
>CAYRBG010000044.1:1303-16035 GCA_964422355.1 uncultured Sphaerotilus sp.
GGCATGCAGGGCCAGAAGGGCATGAGCGGCATGTCCGGCATGGAAGGCAAGACCAAGGCCAAGGCCAAGAAGCCGGCCCAGCAGGGCATGGGCGGCATGTCCGGCATGGAAGGCAAGCAGTGATCGCTTGACCTCCTGACGGGAGGTGGGCGAGCGCCCACCTCTCGCTGGTTGCGGAGCTGGCCTCCGCTTCCCGGTGGCTTCGGTCACCTTTTCGCTTCAAGGCCGACCATGAGTCCTCTCGCCATGCTGCGCCGCCTCGCGATGGTGGCCCTGGCGCTGTGTGCGCTGAACGCTGCGGCGCAGAACCCCACGCCGGATCCTCAACGTGCCCGGCACGACCCGCTGCACTTCAAGCCCGCCATCGACAAGGCCACGAACGCCCAATGCCTGGCCTGCCACGCGGAAGTGCTGCAGGGCCGGCCAAGAAGTGCCTCGCCCGCGGGTGTGCCGGCGGCTCAGGCCAAGGCCTGGTATCAACAGGTCTCCACCTACACCGGTGACCAGGACACCTTTCACCGGCGGCACCTCGTCACGCCGATGGCTCAGGAATTGATGTCCCTGCGCTGCACGACCTGCCACACCGGCTCGGACCCGCGCGACAAGAACCCCTGGAGTTCGGCCACCTCCCAGCGCAGCGGCGACTTCACGCTGCGCAAGACCGTTGTCCCCGAAAAGACCTGTCTCAAGTGCCACGGCCAGATGAACTGGAAGGTCATGGGCCTGCCCGAGCCCTGGCACAAGAGCAAGGACATGTTCCAGAACAACTGCCTGCTGTGCCACAGCAACATCCGCACGACGCGGCACCAGGTGAACTACCTCAGGGCCGACGCCATCGAGGCCGCGGGAGCGAAGAGCGGTGACTCGTGTTTCGGCTGCCACGGCGGTCGCGCGTGGTACCGCACGACCTACCCCTATCCCCGCCACGCCTGGCCGGGCATGGATCCAGCCGTCCCCGACTGGGCCAAAGACCGTCCCACGGAGTCCGAGCTTCGCTTCCTCAGCGACGTGCTCGCCAAGCCCTGAACCCACGGCAGGATCGACATGAACCTCAACGACCTCACCCCTCTTCAGGATTGCGCGGGCAGCCCCGCCCCCACGGGCCGGCGGGACTTCCTCAAACTCATCGGTGCGGCCGGCCTGGTCAGCGCCACCGGTGCAGTGCCTGAAAAGGCGCAGGCCTTTGCCTACGAGCCTTACCCCACCGACAACCAGCTGACCACCGTCGTCACCTCCTGCGCCCACAACTGCGGATCCCGCCACATGCTGGTGGCGCACAAGCAGGGCGACGTGATCGTGCGCCTGTCCACCGACGACGGCCGCTACCAGAAGGGCGGCTTCTTCGGCAAGGACACCGAGGCCGAGCCGCAGTTGCGCGCCTGCCTGCGCGGGCGCTCCTACCGCATGCGTCTGTACGCCCCGGAGCGGCTGCTCTACCCGATGCTGCGCGTGGGCGAGCGGGGTGAAGGCAAGTTCAAGCGCGTGAGCTGGGACGAAGCACTGGACTTCGTCGCCCGGAAGATGACGCAGTTGAAGAAGGACTACGGCCCGACCGCGCTGCTGGACCAGAGCTACGCCGGCGCCAGTTACGGCGTGCTGCACAAGAGCGACCAGATCGAAGGCCTGCTCGGCCGCTTCATGGGCATGTTCGGCTGCCGCACCAACTCCTGGAGCGTGCCCAGCTACCAGGGCACCACCTTCAGCAGCCGCATCACCTTCGGCACCATCGAGGACGGCAACGAGGACGACGCCTTCGCGCACTCCAAGCTCATCATCATGTGGGGCTGGAACCCAGCCTACACCTTCCACGGCGGCAACACGTTCTACTACATGCGGCTGGCCAAACAGCGCGGCTGCAAGTTCGTGCTGGTGGACCCGCAGTACACCGACTCGGCGGCGGTCTACGACGCCTGGTGGATCCCGATCAAGCCCAACACCGACGCGGCCATGATGGCCGGCATGGCCCACACCATCTTCAGCGAGAAGCTGCAGGACCAGGCCTTCATCGACAAGTTCGTGCTGGGCATGGACCGCGGCACCATGCCCAAAGAACACGCGGGCGCCGAGAACTTCAAGGACTACATCCTGGGCAAGACGGACGGCGTGCCCAAGACGGCCGAGTGGGCCGCAGCGATCTGCGGCGTGCCGGCCGAAGACATCCGCAAGCTCGCCCGCCTTTACGCGCAGACCAAGCCGGCAGCCTTGAAGGCCTCCTGGGCGCCGGGCCGTGCCAGCTACGGCGAGCAGTACAACCGCATGGCGGCCGCGCTGCAGGCCATGACCGGCAACATCGGCAAGCTCGGCGGCTGTGCCGAAGGCGTGGGCAAGGCCTGGCATTCCGAATCGACCGCGTATCCCTACGACGAAAACGCCAACATCTGGTACGCGTCGATCAAGTCGGACCGCTGGGCGCACTGCGTGCTGAACTACCCGAACGTCAAGCGCGAGGAGGTCGGCCTGTGGCCGCGCGAGGACGAGCTCGACGGCAAGATCCCCAACATCAAGGGCATCTTCTGGCAAGGCTCGGACTGGTTCAACCAGCTCACCAACATCAACAAGGAAATCGAGGCCGTCAAGAAGCTGGAGCTGGTGGTGTGCATGGATGCGACCATCACCCCCAGTGGCCTGTGGGCCGACGTGCTGCTGCCGATCGCCACGCACTTCGAGCGCCACGATGTGGCCCTGCCTTGGTACAAGGGCCACTACTACATCCACCGGCCCAAGGTCATCGAGCCGCTGGGCGAAAGCAAGACCGACTTCCAGGTCTTCACCGAGCTGGCCTATCGCCTCGAAGCGCTGGACCCGGACAACAAGGCCCTGAAGGACTTCGGCAAGCGCTACAACCCCCGCGCCAACCGCGACTACTTCAAGAACGAGGTGTCGGACCAGGTCGACGAGGCCTACCTGACCGCCTGGTGGAAGAAGGTGCAGGACCACCAGGGCGTGACGATGAGCTGGGCCGACTTCAAGAAGCATGGCGTCTACAAGTTCACCTTCAAGCAGCCGCTGGTGGCGTTCCGCGACCAGATCGAGAAGGGCGAACCCTTCGAGACCGGGTCGGGCAAGATCGAGATCTACAGTCCCTATCTGGCGGGCATCACCGACTGGACCCAGACCCAGTACGGCTACCCGATCCCGGCGATCCCGAAGTGGATCGAGCCCTTCGAGTCGCTCAACCATCCCAAGGCCAAGGAATACCCGTTCCACCTGATCACGCCGCACCCGCGCGAACGCACCCATTCGATCTATCACAACGTCGCCTGGCTGCGCGAGACCTGCAGTCAGGAAGTGACGATCAACACCCGCGACGCACAGCGCCTGGGGCTGCAGACCGGCGACACGGTGGAGGTCTACAACGATCGCGGCCGCTGTGTGGTGCCCGTGTACGTGACAGAGCGGGTCTTGCCGGGCGTGGCGGTGCTCTATGAAGGCGCCTGGATGGACCGCGACGGCAACGGCGTGGACCGCGCGGGCAACCCGGACTTCCTGACGCTGGACGAGCCCAGCCCGGCCGGGGCCTTTGCCTACAACACCATCCTGGTGGGCATCCGCAAGACCGACCTGGCCCACAAGCCGGGGTGGGATGAACTCGGCACGTCGCGCGCCAGCGTGTTCCGCCGCGACTATTGAGGGAGCAGGACATGGCTGAAAAGAAAGTCATCCGCAAGCTCGGTGCCGACGCCAAGGCCGCCGTGCCGGCCGCCCAGGCCCGCCGCGACGCCACCACCTACGAGCCGGTCAAGCCCGCGATGCAGCTGGGCTTCGTGCACAACAACGTCGACTGCATCGGCTGCCGCGCCTGCGAGATCGCCTGCAAGGACAAGAACGGCCTGCCGCCGGGGCCGCGCTTCCGCCGCGTCATGTACGTCGAGGGCGGCAGCTTCCCCGAGGTGTTTGCCTACAAGGTGAACATGAGCTGCAACCACTGCGCCGAGCCGGCCTGCATCCCGACCTGCCCGACCGGCGCCATCTGGAAACGCGCGGACAACGGCGTGGTCGACATCGACACCACGCTGTGCATCGGCTGCCGCCGGTGCGAGGCGTCCTGCCCGTACGGTGCACCGCAGTTCGACCCCACCGAGAACGTCGTCAAGAAGTGCAACATGTGCATCGACGAACTCGAAGCGGGCCGCAAGCCCTACTGCGTGCAGGCCTGCATGATGCGTGTGCTCGACATCGGCCCCATCGACAAGCTGCGTGCCGGACAACACCCGACCAAGGCGGTCGGCCCCAAGGACCAGGTCGTCCGACAGGTGCAGCACATGGCCGATCCGGAGCTGACGAACCCGTCCATCGTCTTTGTCGCCCACCCGAAAGGCAAGGTGTAAACGTGGCGCCCACGACCACCCCGGATCGCGACAGCCGCGCCGAGACTCTGCACACCCTGGCGGCCGAGGACGTCCGCACCCTGGCCTGGCTGCACGCCGAGGAGCGCCCGGCCCAGGTCTGGGCCGACCTGTACCGGAGCGGTTTCCCGCTGGGGTTCAGCCTGGGGGAACAGGAGGATCTGGCCCAGCTCTCGGCCAGTCTGCAGACCCTGACCCACCTGCTGGCCCACCAGCCTGCACAGGCGGCCTGGACCAGCGACCTCCTGGCCGCCGACTACGCCGACATCTACCTGACCCACGCCTTCGAGGCCTCGCCCTACGAATCGGTCTGGCGCGACGAAGACCGCCTGATGATGCAGGGGCCCACCTTCGAGGTGCGCGAGTGCTATCGCCGGCACGGTATGGCGGTGGCCGACTGGCGCCGCATGCCCGACGACCATCTGGCCCACGAGCTGACCTTCGTCGCCCACCTGCTTGAACAGGGTCAGGACGCGGAGGCCGCCCGGTTTCTGGACGAACACCTGCTCACCTGGCTGCCGAACTTTGCCGACAAGGTGGGTCGGCGCGCCCACACCCACGTGTACGCGGGCCTGGCCCGTTTGACCCTGTCGCTGTGCCGCCAGCTTCGCGAGGCGCTGGGACGTGCTGCAGATCACTGATGCACGCTGTGTGCATCAACTCGCGGCCCAGGCGGGTTGCGAGCGTTGCGTGCGGATCTGCCCGCAAACCGCATGGCAGGCCACCCCCGAAGGCTTGAGCTTTGACGCCGACCGCTGCGACGGCTGCGGCCTGTGCGTCGCGGCCTGCCCCACCAGCGCACTGGCCCTGCCGGCTCAGGCGACGCCCACCCCCACCGTCTTCCGTCGGGACCTGGTGGCCGTGCTGTGCGACTCGGCCGCCCCCGAGCCCCGCTCGGTCGCGGTCTCGCAGCGGCTGCCGTGCGTGCACGGCATCGACGAACAGCAACTGCTGCAATGGCACGAGGCCGGCGTTCGACGGGTGGAAGTCCGGATCGGCGACTGCAGGACCTGCCGACGGGGCCGGGTGCTGGCGCCCGAGGACCGCCTCAATGAGCGCGTGAAGGTCGTCAACCACGCACTGGAGGACCGACGGCAACCGCCCATGGTGCTGCGGGCCTCGGTGGCGCCCGCCGGGCCGGGCACCGCGCCGGTCACGCCCACTTCCCCAACGCACCGGCCGCAGGCCCCGGCCCGACGGTCGTTTCTCGGGCTGCGGGCATCCCCCTCGACGGAAGCAGCGCCCGATCCCGGGCCGGTGCGGCGGCTATCGGCGCACCAGCACCTGCGTGCACTGGGTCCGGGTCCGGCGCTGTGGTCCGTGACCGTGCAGACATCGCGGTGCGATGCCTGCGGGGCCTGTGCGCAACTGTGCCCCACCGCCGCTTTTTCCTTCGTCGAGGTCGCGCCCAGCCAGCGGGCCTTGCGCCTGGATGTGGCCGCCTGCATCGGCTGCGGGCTGTGCGTCGACGTCTGTGCCCCGCGGGCGATCGAGCCCGCGCCCCCCGGACCCCAGTCCATGTCGGTGCACCTGATCGGCATAACATCGACGAAGTGCTCCTGCTGTGGTCGGTCGTACGTCGGCGTGGCGCACCCCCAGGGGCACGATCGGTGCCCGGCCTGCCGCAGCCCCGCCGCAAGGCGTTCCGACCGACGCATCCAGGACTCCCCCGCCCCACCGTGACCCCTTCCGCTTCGCTCGCCCGCCGCCTTGCGCTCAAGCTGACGCTGGCCGTGTTGGCCATGTCGGTCGGCCTGCTGGCCGCGTGGATCGGCCTGGGCCGCCGGGCCCTGCAGCACGAGCACGAGCAGGCCTCGCTGCGCATGGCCGCCCTGTTCGAGGCCAGCCTGCAGAACGCGATGCTGCAGCGCGATCTGCCCGGCCTGGACACGCTGCTGGCGCGGGTCGGCACCCTTCCGGGTCTGCAGGCCGCGGCCTTGGTGGAGCCCGGCGGTGAAGTGCGTTTTGCCTCGGCCCACCACCGGCTGCACTCGCGCGAAGCCGCGGCGCTGACCGGCCTGTGCCTGACCCGCCCCTGCGGCCCCATCTCGCCGCCGCGCCTCGAATGGCGGGAACAGAACGGCGGGCGCGCCCTGCGCGTGATCTACCCCGTGCACAACCGCGAGGCCTGCAGCCAGTGCCATGGCCCGACGGATCAGCATCCGGTCAACGGCGTCCTGCTGCTGGACTTCCAGCCCATGGCCTCCGAGCAGGACGCCCGCGTGCACGCCGGCACGTGGCTGCTGCCCATCAGTCTGATGGCGCTGGCCCTGCTGGGACTGCTCACGGGGTGGGTGCTGCGGCGCGACGTGCTGCGCCCCGTCTCCGCGCTGGCCCAGCGCGTGCAGCGCTACGCGGCCGGTGACCTCTCGACCCGCAGCCGCAGCCCGGGCACCGACGAACTCGGGCAACTGGCCCAGGGCTTCGACCACCTGGCCGATCAGGTCCAGGCCCAGATGTCCACCGTCGCGGCGCAGGGCGAGTTCCTCCAGGCCCTGATCGACGCCTCGCCGGATCCGATGGCGGTGCTGGCCCTCGACCACCGCGTGGTCCTGGCCAACGCCGCCTACCTGAGCCTGCTGGGCCGCAGCGCTGCCGACGTGATCGGCCAGCCTTGCTACCGGATCAGCCGGGGTCGCACGGAGCCCTGCCCCGCGACCCTGGTCCAGTGCCCGCTGGCGGAGTGCCGGCCGGCGCTCGAAGCCGCGGCCGGTCAACCGGGACGGGCGTTCTGCATGCCGCCGCTGCGCACCGTGATGGCCTTCCAGCGGGCCGACGGTCGCCCGGTGGACGTCGAGGTGCACGCCGCGCCGCTGATCGACCGCGCCGGCACCCCGCTGGTGGTGGAGGTGATCCGTCCGCTCGAAGACCAGGTGCGTGCCTCGCAGGAGCTGCGGCTGTCGGCCATCGGCCTGCTGGCCAACGGCATGGCGCACGAGATCCACAACCCCTTGGCCTCCATCCGCCTGGCCCTGCAGTCGGCCCAGCGCAGCCTGCAGGGCGGCCCCATCGACCGCGAAGAGCTGAGCGACTACCTGCGCCTGGTCGACGAGCAGATCGACCGCTGCGTGTCGATCACGCAGCGGCTGCTGCGACTGAGCGAGCCGGCCGGCGAGCTGCCCCACCCCGTGCACGTCCAGCATGCGGTGGACGACGTGCTGGCCCTGCTCAGCGAAGAGATGCGCCGCGCCCGGGTGAACTGCCGCATCGACATCGCCGACCCGGAACTGCGGGTGCTGATGGACGACAGCGACCTGCGCCAGGTGCTGATCAACCTCGTCCACAACGCCATCCGCGCCATGCCTCAGGGCGGGCAGCTGACCGTCCAGGCGTTCCGGCTCGATGGCGGCCTGTGCCGCATCCGCGTGCAGGACACGGGCGTGGGCATCGCGCCGGACCGCCTGCCGCTGATCTTCCTGCCCTTCTACAGCCGACTGGCCGACGGGCGGCGGGGCTCGGGCCTGGGCCTGGCGATCTGCAAGGGCATCGTGGAACAGCGGGGCGGACACATCCTCGTCGAAAGCCGCCTCGGCGAGGGCAGCCGCTTCGACGTAGAGTTGCCGGATGCCGATGCACAAGGATCCCACCCATGAAACCCAGCGTGCTGGTCGTTGAGGACGACGTCGTCCTCAACCGCATGCTCGTCAAGGCCCTGAGCAAGGCCGGCTACGACATGGGCAGCGCCGCCGACTGGGCCGAGGCGCGCCGCTGCATCCAGGAGCAGGCGCCCGACGTCGTGCTGCTCGACATGAACCTGCCCGACGCGGAAGACCTGGGCCCGCTCAGCGAGATCAGCCAGGAACGGCCTACCGTGATGCTCACGGCCTATGGGTCGATCGACCACGCGGTGCGCGCCATCCGCGCGGGGGCGGTGGACTACCTGGTCAAGCCGGTCAACCTCGACGAGCTGGAGCTGGTGATCCGCCGCGCGCTCGACGGCCACCGTCTGCATGCCGGCCGCGCGGTCGAACAGGCCGCCAGCGCCGCCGGCCGCACGCCCGACCTGCTGGGCCACAGCGCCGCCATGGGCCGGGTGTGGGAGCTCATCACCGCGGTGGCGGACAGCGAAGTGACCGTGCTCGTCAACGGCGAGAGCGGCGTCGGCAAGGAGCTGGTCGCCCACGCCGTCCACCGCGCCAGCCCGCGGGCGCAGGAGCGCATCGTCGCCGTGGACTGCTGCACGCTGCAGGAGACGCTGTTCGAATCCGAGCTGTTCGGTCACGAGCGCGGCGCCTTCACCGGCGCGGACCGGCGCAAGCCGGGGCTGATCGAGGCCGCCGCCGGCGGCACCCTGTTTCTCGACGAGATCGGCGACATCAGCCCGGCCCTGCAGGCCAAGCTGCTGCGCGTGCTGGAAACCGGCCGCTTCCGCCGCCTGGGCGGCACCGCCGACCTGCGGGCCGACGTGCGGGTGGTGGCCGCCACCAACCGCGACCTGCCCAAGCTGGTCAAGCAGGGCCAGTTCCGCGCCGACCTGTACTACCGGCTCAGCGCCTTCGTCATCGAGGTGCCGCCGCTGCGCGAACGCACCGAGGACATCCCTCTGCTGGTGCAGCACTTTGCCGCACGCCGGGCCCGGGGCGGGCAGGTGCTCCCGTTCTCCGAAGCGACGCTGCAGCAGCTCATGCACTACCACTGGCCCGGCAATGTGCGCGAACTGCGCAACGTGGTGGAGCGCGCCCTCCTGCTGGCCGCGCGCCATGGGCGGGTCGAACCCCAGCACCTGCCGCGCTTCGACACCGAGCTGGAGGCCCCCGGCGACGAGGATCTGACGGCCCTGCTGAAGGACGAACCGACGCTCGACCACATCGAGCACCGCTATCTGGCGCTGCTGCTGGACCGCTACGACGGCAACCGGCGCAAGGTCGCCGAGGTGCTGGGCGTGTCCGAGCGCACCGCCTACCGCATGTTGGAGCGGCACGGGTTCAAGTGACCCTCCGGGCCGCGTGCCCTCGGAAATTTGTGCATGGCAGCGGTGTCCGCCCCGCAGCCGTTTGTGCACTGGTTCTCGGGATGAGCCACCAATCCCGACCTTCCCCCTGGTTTGACCGCCCCCGGAGGTTGCAACAACCCTGTTACGGTTCAAGAATGCCGTGGTCTGAACAGCCTCCCTGACCGGGACCACCGATGTCCGCCCACGCCGAAACCGCTCCGCTCGCCGCCGGCACCGCCGTGGGGTCGCTTCGGCTGCTCGATTGCATCGCCCGGGATCCCGACGGCTGGCTCTACCGTGCGCAAGAGACCGACACCGGACGCGCAGCGCTGGTGCTGGAGTTCTTTCCTCACGGACTGGCCCAGCGGGATCCGTCCACCGGCATCGAGCCCCTGCCGGACGCGGCGACCGAGCTGACACAACGCACCGCGCGCTTCATCCTCGCCGCCTCGGAGTCGATGGGGCTCCAGCACCCGAACCTGATGCGCGTGAAGGGCTGCGTCGTCGAAGAGGGTTCGGTGCATGTGCGTCTGGCCGACCACGACGGCATGACCCTGGCCCAACGGATGGCGCTCGACACCCCGGTGTCTCCGCACGAACTGGAGCGCTGGGTCCACGATGCCTGCCAAGGCCTGAGCGCCCTGCACCGCTCGCGCCACCTGCACGGCGGCCTGACCCCCGAACGGATCCTGATCCGCCCCCAAGGATCGCTCACGCTCCTGCCCCTGGCGATCGAGCCGCGCCAGTCGCCCCCCGGCCCGGAAGGCGACCCCAAGCAGGCCCCGGCCTTCACCCTGTCGCCCTGGCTGGCCCCCGAACAGAAATGGACCACGGCCGCCCTGCGCCAAGGCCCATGGACCGATCTCTATGCCCTGGCCGCGATGGCGGTGCAGTGCCTCACGGGCGAGCCCTTCCCGAACGTGCTGCACCGGGTGGACGGCAAGCGCTTGCCGAACCTCGGCACCTGGGTCGAACAGGGACACCGCCGCGAATTTCTCGACGGCCTCCTCCACGCCCTGGAAATGAGCCCGGACGCCCGGCCCCGCTCGGCGACGGACTGGCTGCGCGAGATGGGTCTCGATGGCCTGCCCCCACCGGAACCCGAGGTGGAAGAGGTTCAGCCCGTCGAGATCCGCTCCACTCCGGATGAAGCCCCCAAGGTCACCGCGTTGCCTGAAGTCATCGAAGGCATCGCCAAGGCAGCCGAAGTCGTCTCGCATCCTTCGCCTTCTGCCGCACCGGCTTCAGTCCAACGCTTGCGCTCGTCTTTGAAGCCCGCCCGGCGCCCGCCACCACCGCCCAAGGTGTCGGCGTACGGCCCCGCGCTGGCCCCCTCCCACAGAATGCCACGAGCGGTCTGGGGAGCGTCGATCGGCGCGATCGTGGTGGTGGTCGGGCTGATGGTGTCGCACTTCTGGAGCAATGCCGCTTCACCCACGGAGACCGCCCCCACCGCGTCCGTGGCCACCCCGCCTGTCCAGACCAAGGCCGAAAAAACCGCGGCGCCCGCTGAACCGCCGGTGCCCAAGGTTCAGCGTCCGTCGGGCGCAGAGCACAAGCCGCGCCGCGCCAGCGGCGCTGAACAGGTGGCGTGGCTCTCGCCCTCGTCGGCCTCCCGCGGACGGGGAACGCACGACCCCCACCACCAAAAAGCCCTGGACGACTGCATCGATGCGCTGATGCAGCAGTCCGAACACCCGGACACGGCACGGCGGAGCGCCGTCGAATCAGCCTGCCGCTGAAGGTGCGTCCGGGGGCGCCGAGGTCCACGGCGTCCAGCCCGTCATCCGAGACCATCCGGTCCAGGCGTGCAGGTCCGGGTGGGCGGGTTCGGGGGCCCACAACGCGCCCGCCTGCCACTGCAGCCCGCTGTGAATCTCGATCGGCTCGCCCGTCACCGGATGCGGCCCCGCCAGCGACCACGCATGCAGCCACAGCCGCTGCACGCCCAGGCGCTCGGCCCACCACCGGTTGAGCGGCCCCTTGCCGTGCGTGGCATCGCCCAGGATGGGGTGGGCCAGGTGCTTGAGGTGCCGGCGGATCTGGTGGCGCCGACCGGTGTGCGGCTCGGCCAGCACCAGCGAGGCCCGGGTGGTCGGAAACCGCCCATCGCTCGACTCGGGTCGCTCCAACCGAGCCAGGCACTGAAAGTGGGTCTGGGCCGGCTGCGCCGGGGCCTCCGGCGGGGCGTCGTCGGGTCGCAAGGCATGGTCGACATCGGCCACCTCAGGGGCCCAGCCCCTCACCACCGCGAGGTAGCGCTTGCGCACCGCGTACGCGGCAAACGCCTGACCGACGGCCCGGGCCGCCCCGGGATGCAGCGCCAGCAGGAGAACGCCGCACGTCCCCTTGTCGAGCCGGTGCACCGGGTACACGTGTTGTCCCCGCAGCTGCGAGCGCAGGGTCTGCACCACGAAGCGGGTTTCGCCCGCGTCCAGGCCCGTGCGGTGCACCAGCCAGCCGGCCGGCTTGTGCACGGCCACGAGGTGTTCGTCGCGCCAGAGGATGGGCAGTTCTTCGGTCATGTCGGCGTCTATGATGCCTCGGCCATGGTCAACGATGCCCGCCCCCGCCGCGTGATCCCCGTCATCGACCTGAACCGCTGCACCGGGTGCGGCTGGTGCGTGCCGTCGTGTCCGCTGCACCTGCTGGTGCTGGAGCCCCGGGGCTGGACCAAACATTCGGCACTGACTTCGACCCGGGACTGCACGGGCTGCGGGCGCTGTGCCCCCGTCTGTCCGTTCAAGGCCATCACCCTGCAGCGGGATCCGGACACCTGCTGAGGTGGGTCGCCGCGTCGGCCGACATGCACTACGATCGCGCCCGTGCGCCCCCTGGACCGAACACCCCACAAGCATCAACACGCCCGCTGGCTGCTGGCCGCGGTGTTGTCGCTCGTGCTTTGGTCGCAGTGGGGAGCGCTGGTGCACAGCGTCATCCACCCAGGATCTTCCGGGTCGCCGGTGGCCGTTTTTGGCGATGCCGGCGGGCCGCGCCCCGCAGCGCACGGACTGCACGAGCTGTTCGGCGACCACGACACCGGCTCCAGCCTGTGTCGCCTGCTGGACCAGCTGACCCAGCCCGGCACGGTCTCTTCGGCCGTCGTGCTGGCCACGGCGGACACCTTCGAGTCGGCGCCCTGCAATCCGCCGCGGACCTCCCCGCAGGCCGCACTCGTCCTCCGTTACCACGCCCGCGCTCCGCCCGCACGGGCCTGATTCCACCCGACGCCGAGCTTCCGTCCGCGCCCTCCCGCTTTCCGGGAAGGGCCGGCGGAGCGCCTTGAACCCTCCGTTCGCCCCTGCCCAGCGGGACGCCCGATGTGCGTGCCGGGGTGCGGCTGAACGGACATGGAATCCGTACCGTGCCTCAGATCCTGATCTCCCGCGCCAATCGCCCGCGCATGACCGCAGTGGCTGCCGCCCTCCTTGGCCTGATTTCCTCGGCCCAGGCCGAAGGGCCCACACCCGCCTCGCCGTCCGCGGCGGCCGTCTCCTCCGCCTCATTGGGCACCGTCGTCATCTCCGGCTCCGCGCTGCGCCTCGATCCCTTGACCCAGCGCGCCGCCAGCCTCAGCGGCGACCGCCTGACGCTGGGCCGCGGCAGCACGCTCGGTGAAACGCTCGAAGGCACGCCCGGCATCTCGGCCACCCAGTTCGGCCCGAACGCCAGCCGCCCGGTGCTGCGCGGCCAGGACGGCGACCGGGTGCAGATCCTCAGCAACGCCGGGGCTTCTCTGGACGCCTCCAGCCTGAGCTTCGACCACGCCGTGCCGCTCGACCCCCTGGTCGTGGAGCGCGTGGACGTGCTGCGCGGCCCCGCCGCCCTGCTGTTCGGCCCTGGCGGCGCAGGCGGTGTCGTCAACACCAGCGACAACCGCATCCCGCGCCGCCCGGTGGACAAGACCACCGGTGCCTTCGAGGCCCGCTTTGGGGGCGCCGCCGCCGAACGCGGAGCCTCCGCGCTGGTGGAAACCGGTGCAGCCGGCGTCGCCCTCCACGCCGATGCCTTCTGGCGCCAGACCGACGATCTCGGCGTGCCCACCTACGACCGCCCTCAGGCCGACGGCAGCACCACACGCAGCCGACGCGTCGTCAACTCGGCCAGCCTGGCGCGAGGCGGCGCGTTCGGCGGTGCGCTGCAGTGGGACCACGGCCATTTCGGCGCCAGCGTCGACACCTACCGCAACACCTACGGTGTGGTGGCCGAAGACGACGTGACGATCCGCATGCAGCGCGACCGCTACACCCTGGCCGGCGAGGTGCGCAGCCCCGACGGCCCGCTGCGCGCCCTGCGGGCCCAGGCGTCCTACTCCGACTACCACCACCAGGAAATCGAGGGCGACGGCGCCGTGGGCACCACGTTCAAGAACCGCGGCACCGACTACCGCTTCGAGGCCTCTCACGCGCCCTGGACAGTGGCGGGAGGGCCGATCGACGGCGTGATCGGGGTCCAGGGCGAGACCTCGCGCTTCTCCGCCCTGGGAGAAGAAGCCTTCGTGCCCGGCACGCGCACACGCAAGACGGCCTTGTTCGCCCTGGAGCACTGGCGCCCGACCACCGCCGCGCAATGGAGCCTGGGACTGCGGCTGGAACGCACCGGCGTGGACTCCGACGGCGATGCCGACGGCACCGGCCGCTTCGGCGACCCGATGCAGCGGCGCTACCTCACCCGCAACCTGTCCCTCGGCCACGTGCTGAGCCTGAGCCCGGCCTGGCAGCTCCAGGCCAGCCTGTCGCGCTCCGAGCGCGCCCCGACCAGCTACGAGCTCTACGCCAGCGGCGTGCACGCCGCCACCGGCGCCTTCGAGCAAGGGGACGTGAACCAGCGCATCGAGCGCGGCCACCAGCTCGACGCAGCGCTGCAGTGGAAGGACGGCCCCAGCCGCGCCAAGGCCGGCCTGTTCTGGAGCCGCTACAGCAACTACATCACCCTGATGCGCGACCCGTCGCTGGACACCACCGACGAGGCCGACGCCGCCATCCCCGGCTACGCCTTCCGCGGCGTGCGGGCCCGCCTGTACGGCTGGGAAATCGAGGGAGCGCACCGCCTGTGGCAGTCGCCGGACCTCGGCCAGGTGGAAGCCGAGGCCCAGCTCGACGGCGTGCGCGGCGACAACCTCGACAGCGGCGAGCCTTTGCCCCGCCTGGCCCCGGTGCGCGCCACCCTGGCCCTGAACTGGCTCAACGGCGGCTGGACCACCCGCGCCGAAGTCCGCCACGCCCGGGCCCAGAACCGCGTGCCCAGCGACGACGCCGCCACGCCCGCGTGGACGATGCTCAACCTCTCGCTGAGCCGCCGCGTGGCCACCGCGGGAGGTGACGCGCTGCTGTTCGTCAAGCTCAACAACGTGGGCAACGCGCTGGCCTACAACGCCTCGACGATCGGCACCGTGCGGGGGCTGTCGCCGATGGCCGGGCGCTCCTTGACCGCCGGCGTGCGGGTGACGTTCT
>CAYRBG010000045.1:0-15884 GCA_964422355.1 uncultured Sphaerotilus sp.
GCACGACCAGCATCGAGGTGCGGTTGCCGGGAATGCCGCCGATGCAGTGCTTGTCGACCACCGGGCCGCGGCGCACGGCGCGCTGCCAGTCCAGCCGCTGACCGACGTCGATCATGGCCTCGGTGAGGTGGCGCACTTCGTCGCGTTCGAGGTCGTAGCCGTTGGTGGCGACGACAAAGGCCGCCAGCTCGATCTTGGAATAGCGGGCGGCGGCCACGTCGCGGATGATGGCGTGCAGATCCTCGCGCGAGAGTCGCTCACCGCTGATCTTGCGGTGCAGGGCACCGATCGAGGCCGGCTGGTCGGCCGGTGCCACATGGGCTGCATGCCCCTCGTCGATGCCCATGCGGGCGAAAGCGTCTTCCGACAGGCCCAGTTCGCAGGCGGCGAGGATGCGTTCGTCGTCCACCACGTTGAGTACCGCCGTGATGGTGGTGCCGTTGGCCATGACCTTTACCTTGGACAGCGCCTGGAAGCCCGAGGCGCGCACCACGGGGCAGTCCCGGTGCAGGTAGGCCACGTTTTCGCGCCAAGTGTCGATGCCGACGCGACGGATGCGGAGTTCTTGCAGGTCCATGGGTCCACTCTAGCCGCCTCCGAACGGGCTTCCCGGGCTTGTCGCCGATCAAGATGTGATCCCGCTCAAAGCGTGTTCGGGACATGCGTTCCGTGCATCCGCATCTGCGGAAAACGCGCTTGTTGCCGGCGCCGGAAATGCGCAAGATGCCGGTCGGTTCAGAACGACAACCATCTGCGCGATGCCCTGCTTCCCCGGCGGCTGCCGGGGCTGCGGAGAGGGCATGTGCCCGACACCTGAGGACCCCATGACCCAAGAAGACCCCCGCTCCACCTGGCGTTTCGAGACCCTGTCCGTCCACGGCGGCTACTTGCCCGACCCGACCACCAAGGCCGTGGCCGTGCCCATCTACCAGACGGCGGCCTACGCCTTCGACAGCGCCCAGCACGGTGCCGACCTGTTCGACCTGAAGGTGGCGGGCAACATCTACACCCGGATCATGAACCCGACCAACGATGTGCTGGAGCAGCGCATCGCGGCCCTGGAAGGCGGCATTGCGGCACTGGCGCTGGCGTCGGGCCAGGCGGCGGTCACCTACGCGATCCAGACCATCGCCGAAGCGGGCGACAACATCGTCGCCTCCAGCGCGCTGTACGGCGGTACCTACAACCTGTTCGGCCACACGCTGCCGCAGTACGGCATCCAGACCCGTTTCGCCGACTACCGCGACCCGTCCAGCTTCGAGCCGTTGATCGACGACAAGACCAAGGCGGTGTTTGTCGAGTCGCTGGGCAACCCGCAGGGCAACATCACCGATTTTGAAAAAATCGCCGAGATCGCCCACCGCCACGGCGTGCCGCTGATCGTCGACAACACGGTGCCCAGTCCCTACCTGTGCCGCCCGATCGAGCACGGCGCCGACATCGTCGTGCACTCGCTGACCAAGTACCTGGGCGGGCACGGCACCACCATCGGCGGCGCCATCGTCGACTCGGGCAAGTTCCCCTGGGCCAAGTATCCCGAGCGCTTCAAACGGCTGAACACGCCCGAGGTGAGCTACCACGGCGTGGTCTACACCGAGGCCCTGGGTCCGGCCGCCTACATCGGTCGCGCCCGCACCGTGCCGCTGCGCAACATGGGCGCGGCGCTCTCGCCCTTCAACGCCTTCCTGATCCTGCAGGGCATCGAGACCCTGGCGCTGCGCATGGATCGCATCTGCGCCAACGCCGTGGCCGTGGCTCGGCACCTGAAGAGCCACCCCAAGGTGGCCTGGGTCAACTACGCGGGTCTGGAAGACCACCCCGACCATGGCCTGGTGCAGAAGTACCTGGGCGGCCGTGCCTCGGGCCTGTTCACCTTCGGCCTGAAGTCGGAAGCCGGGGGCGGGCGTGAGGCCGGTGCGCGTTTCCTCGATGCCTTGCAGCTGTTCACCCGCTTGGTGAACATCGGCGACGCCAAGTCGCTGGCCACGCACCCGGCGTCCACGACGCACCGCCAGTTGTCGCCCGAAGAGCTGGTGAAGGCCGGCGTCAGCGAGGACACGGTGCGCTTGTCGGTGGGCATCGAGCACATCGATGACCTGGTCGCTGACCTCGACCAGGCCCTCGCCCAGGTCTGAGACCGTTTTGCTCGGGCATCCCCCTGGGCCCTGCGCCCAGGGGGTGACTGTGGTATGCGGCACAAAACGTGCATTCTTCGCGGATGGAATTGGTGATGATTCACATCGGTGTCATCGCCCGTTCAAGTTCTGACGTTATTCCGACGTAATGTCGTTCATGTCGGGATCCCGACGTTGACTCGATCGCCGTTTTGATCCGTTCCGCAAGATGTGCCTCATCATCAACAAGCCCGCCGGTCGCCGCATCACCGCCGATTTCCTGGAGCACGCCTGGGAGCACAACTCCCACGGCTGGGGCTGCTTCTACACCGCCGAGGGTCAGGTCCGCTGGACGCGTGGCATGCAGTTCCATGAGCTGCTGGACGTGAACCGCCGCCTGCCGCACGACACGGAGGTCTACCTCCACGTGCGCAAGGCCACCTATGGGGCGATCTGCGCCGACATGGCCCACCCTTATGTGGTGCGCGATGGCCTGATGCTGATGCACAACGGCTCCATCCACCATCTGGCGCCCAAGGATCCGTCCGTCAGCGATTCGGCCGAGCTGGCGCGCCTGCTGCGCGACCTGTTCCGTGGTCTGAGCGATGCCCAGGTGTCCGAGGTGATCCGCTCCGAGGGGTTTGCTCGCCTGACCTCGCCCCTGATCGACGGTTCGGTGGTGGTGCTGCACGACGCCCGCGGTGCGGTGCGCCTGGGCCGCACCTGGCATGTGGTCCAGCCCCAGGACTGGCACGCCGAGATGACCGGCATCGAGGTGTCCAACACCCACGCCTGGAAACCGGGCAGCCGACTCGCCGCTGCCGCGTGAGCTGAGCGTGAAATGGACCGGCCGCAACGCCCGGTCTTCGGTCGTGGTCAAATTCGGTCTGTGAGCGGCGCCCCGGCGCCGAGTCCAGGAACCCATACCGAATGACCGCTTCTGCCTCCGAGACGCCGGCACGGGTACTGCGTGCCGCCTCGGCCCGTCTGCCCACCCGCCACGGCGAATTCACGATGTACGCCTACACCGACCCGGCTTCGGTGGTCGAGCATGTGGCGCTCGTGAAAGGCGAGGTTGCCGAAGGCGAGGAGGTGTTGCTGCGGGTGCACTCCGAGTGCCTGACGGGCGACATCTTCGGCTCGCTGCGTTGTGACTGTGGTCCGCAGCTCGATCTGGCGCTGCAGCGGGTGGCGCAGGCCGGACGGGGCATCGTGATCTACATGCGTGGCCACGAAGGCCGGGGCATCGGCATCGTTCAGAAGCTCAAGGCCTATGCGCTGCAGGATCAGGGTCTCGACACCGTGGAGGCCAATGTGGCCCTGGGGCTGCCGGTGGACGACCGCAAGTTCCACGCGTCCGCGGCCATCCTGCAGGATCTGGGCGTTCGCTCGGTGCGCCTGATGAGCAACAACCCCCTCAAGATCCTGGCCCTGCAGGAGTTGGGCGTGACCGTGGCCGGACGTGAGGCGCACGAGGTGGAGCCCACGTCCGAGAGCGGGTCCTACCTCTACACCAAGCGCGACAAGCTTGGCCACCTGCTGAGCCTGGACCTCTGAGCCGGAGCCGTCCTACCGTCTTCGTCCCCACTCCCTTTCAGGAGGCGCGATCGTGACTCCCCGTTCTTCCCGCTTCCAGCAACGCAGTTTCATGGTCCTGCTGGTGGCGGTGTCGCTGGTGTTTGCGTGGATCCTCAGGCCCTTTTTCGCCTCGCTGTTCTGGGCCGGCGTGCTGGCGCTGGTGTTTGCGCCGCTGCATCGGCGCATCCTGGAGCGGTTGAACGGGCGCAGCAACCTGGCGGCGCTGGCTTCGCTGCTGATCATCCTGGTGGGGGTGATCCTGCCGGTCATCGGGGTCGGCATGTCGCTTTTCCATGAGGGTTCGCTGCTCTATGCCAAGTGGGCCAAGGGCGAGATCAACCTCGGGCGAGCCTTCGAACAGGTCGTGGCCATCCTGCCGCAGTGGGTCGCCGATTGGCTGGACCGCGCTGGACTGGACAGCTTCAACGAGTTGCGCAAGCGCATCGGGGAGTCCATGGCCGCCGGGGGGCAGGCCATTGCCGCGCGCGTGCTGAGCATCGGGCAGAACACTTTCCAGGTCGTGGTCGGTCTGGTGTTGATGCTCTACATGCTGTTCTTCTTCCTGCGCGATGGCCGGGAGCTGGTGCGGCGTGTGGCGCTGGCGGTACCGCTGAGCGTGATGCACAAGCGCCACCTGTTCGGCAAGTTCGCCACGGCGGTGCGGGCCACGGTCAAGGGAACGGTGTCGGTGGCGGTGGTGCAGGGCACGCTGGGCGGGCTGATCTTCTGGGTGCTGGGGGTGCAGAGCCCGCTGCTGTGGGGCGTGGTGATGGTGTTCCTGTCGCTGATTCCCGCCGTCGGCTCGGGGCTGGTCTGGGGGCCGGTGGCGCTGTATTTCCTCGCCACGGGCGACATGGTCAAGGGCAGTGTGCTGATCGCGTTCGGCGTGCTCGTCATCGCGATGGTGGACAACGTGCTGCGACCGATCCTCGTGGGCAAGGACACACGCATGCCCGACTACCTGGTGCTGATTTCCACCCTGGGGGGGTTGACGGTGTTCGGCCTCAACGGGTTTGTCATCGGCCCGCTGACGGCCGCCCTGTTCCTGGCCGTGTGGGATCTGTTCATCGACCTTGGCGCGAGCGCGCCGCGCAATGAGGCGCACTCTCATGACCCCAAGTCTTCCTGAAGCCCAGAGCCTTTCCTCTTCCGTGAACCTGCAGGCGGTGCTGGCGGTACTGCAGACCCGGTTCGGCCCGCGGTGTTCGGTTGCCATGGCGGTGAGGGAGCAGCACGGGCGGGATGAATCGGCGTTCCAGGTGTCGCCGCCGGATGCGGTGGTGCAAGTCGAGAGCACCGAAGAGGTCGCCGAGGTGCTGCGCGTGGCGAATGCCCATGGCGTGCCCGTGATTCCGTTCGGTGCCGGTTCGTCGGTGGAGGGGCAGGTGCTGGCCGTGCAAGGGGGCATCAGCCTGGACGTGAGCCGCATGAACCGCTTGTTGTCGGTGGATGCGGACGACCTGACGGTCACGGTCCAGGCCGGGGTCACCCGCAAGCAGCTCAACGAGGCGATCAAGCACACCGGGCTGTTCTTTCCCATTGACCCCGGTGCGGACGCCACGCTTGGCGGCATGTGCGCCACCCGGGCGTCCGGGACCAACGCGGTGCGTTACGGCACGATGCGCGAGAACGTGCTGGCGCTGGAGGCGGTGACGGCGTCGGGCGAGGTGCTGCGCACCGGCACCCGGGCCCGCAAGTCGGCTGCGGGCTACGACCTGACGCGCCTGCTGGTGGGCAGCGAGGGCACGCTGGCCGTGATCACGGAGGTGACGCTGCGGCTGTACCCGCTGCCGGAGGCCGTGTCGGCGGCAATCTGTTCGTTCCCGGACCTGGAGTCTGCAGTGCGCTGCACGATCCAGATCATTCAGCTCGGTATCCCCATCGCTCGGGTGGAACTGCTCGACGCGCAGACGGTGCGCATGGTCAACAAGCATTCCGGTCTGGCGCTGCGCGAGGAGCCTATGCTGTTGATGGAGTTCCACGGTTCTCCCGCCGGGGTTCAGGAGCAGGCCGAGCGGGTCCAGGAGGTGGCGCAGGATTGGAACGGCCAGGCCTTCGAGTGGGCCCATGCCCCGGAGGACCGCACCCGCCTGTGGACCGCGCGTCACCACGCCCTGTTTGCCGCCCTGCAGTCCCGCCCGGGCTGTCGGGCCATCTCCACCGACACCTGCGTGCCGATCTCGCGCCTGGCCGACTGTCTGCTCGAGTCCGTGGCCGAGGCCGAGGCCTCAGATGTGGCCTATTTCTTGGTCGGGCACGTGGGCGACGGCAATTTCCACTTCGGCTACCTGATCGACCCGGAGAGCGACTCGGAGCGCGAAGCCGCCGAAACCCTGAACCGTAGCCTGGTCCGTCGGGCCATCGAGATGGGCGGCACCTGCTCCGGAGAGCACGGCATCGGCCTGCACAAGATGGACTTTCTGGAGCAGGAGGCCGGTCCGGTGGGCCTGGAATGGATGCGCGCCGTCAAGCGGGCATTGGACCCGCGCAACATCTTGAACCCAGGCAAGGTTTTCCGGATGTGAAGCGCGGGGGTGTTCGGCCACAATGCCCGACGCTCTCGATAACGAAAAATCGCTCGCTCCGTGTCCTCCTTGTCTGCGCCCGCTTTGGCGTCTTCTCACGTCCTGCTGGGGCCTGACCGCCCAGACCTGATCCGCACCGAAGTCCTGGCCGACCTCTTCGAGGCCACTGCTGCTCGGACGCCGGATCGTCCGGCGCTGGTTCATGGCGAGCGGGTGCTTACCTACGCGGCGTTGGATGCGTTGGCGGACCGCGCCGCATCCGGCCTGATGGCCGCGGGCGTGGGGCCCGGTCGCATCGTCGGCCTGTGGCTGCCGCGCGGCATGGACCTGCTGGTCATGCAGCTGGCCATCGCCAAGACCGGTGCCGGTTGGCTGCCTTTTGACGCCGACACGCCGGTCGAACGCATCCGCGTCTGTCTGGAAGACGCCGATGCCGCGGGCCTGGTGACGAGCGCCGCTGGCACACAGGCCGTGGCGGGGCATCTGGCCTGTGCCGTGTGGAGCGACGAGCACCTGCTGTCTGACGCCGTGCTCGAACATCCCTTGCGTCGGCGCGACGGCGTCCTGCCGGAACACCCGGCCTACGTGATCTACACCTCGGGCTCCACGGGCAAGCCCAAGGGCATCATGATCAGCCAGGGCAGCATCTGCCACTTCCTGCGCAGCGAAAACGAGGTGCTGGGGGTGCGGGCGTCCGACCGGGTCTACCAGGGCTTCTCGGCGGCGTTCGATATGTCCTTCGAGGAGATCTGGATCAGCTACCTCGTGGGCGCGACGCTGTGGATTGCCCCCAAGGATGTGGCCACCAACCCGGAGGAGCTGCCGCAGGCGCTGATCGATCAACAGGTGACGGTGCTGCACGCCGTGCCGACCCTGCTGGCGCTGTTCGCCCAGGATGTGCCGAACCTGCGCATCATCAACCTCGGCGGAGAGATGTGTCCGCAGGCGCTGGTGGAGCGTTGGGCCCGTCCGGGCCGGCAGATCTTCAACACCTACGGTCCGACCGAGGCCACGGTGTCGGCCAGCCTGGCCGAGCTGAAGGCGGGCGAGCCGGTCACGATCGGCACGCCGCTGCCCAATTACGGGCTGTTCGTCATTGCGGTGGAGGCCGACGCCAACGGCGCGCTCACCCTGTTGCCGCGCGGGGAGACGGGCGAGCTGTGCATCTGTGGCCCGGGCGTGGCCACAGGCTATCTGGGCCGGCCGGACCTGACGGCCGAAAAATTTCTGACCAACCCTTGGGCCGATCGCCCTCAGGACGGGCGCCTGTATCGCACGGGGGACCTGGCCCGCATCGACGAGGACGGCCGCATCCAGTGCCTGGGGCGGGCGGACGACCAGATCAAGATTCGCGGTTTCCGGGTCGAGCTGGGTGAGATCGAGGCCGTGCTGGCCGAGCAGCCGGGGGTCGGCACCACGGCCGTCCTGCTGCGCCAGGACGACGGCGTGGACCTGCTCGTGGCCTATGCGGTGCCCGAAGGCGGGATCGAGCCCGATGCGGTCGCCTGGCGCCGCGCCATGGCCGAGCGCCTTCCGCCTTACATGGTGCCCAGCCGTTTCGAGCTGCTCGACGCCATGCCGCGCCTGCCTTCCGGCAAGATTGACCGCAAGGCGCTCAAGGCACTGCCCCTGACGGTGCAGGCACCCTCCGGTGAGGGCGATGAGCCGCACACCCTGGGCGAGAAGGCCTTGTTTGCGGCCTTGGCTCAGCTCTTTCCCGGGCAGCCGATCCGCCGGGCGGCCGACTTTTTCGACGACCTGGGCGGGCACTCGCTGTTTGCGGCGCGCTTGGCTTCGGCGCTGCGCAAGCACCCGGAGTTCGCACAGGTCACCGTGCGCGACATCTACCAGAGCCGCCGCATCGGCCGGCTGGCCGAGGTGCTGGACGGCATGTCGGCCGCGACGGCCACCGTCGCCACCGATTGGGAACCCGCACCCGCTTCGCGCCGTTGGCTGTGCGGTGCGGCCCAGGCGTTGGCCTTGCCGGTGCTGGTGGCGTTGCGCATGGGCCAGTGGCTGGCACCGTTTTTCACCTACCACTTCTACACCGGCGAACCCGACGATTCCGTCGCGGTGGCCGTGCTCGCTTCGGTGCTGGCCTTCCTGATCGCCACGGCCTTGGAGTTCGTCGTCGCCTGGGCCGGCAAGTGGCTCGTGGCGGGGCGCCTGAAGCCGGGGCGTTACCCGTTGTGGGGCTTCACGTATTTCCGCTGGTGGCTGGCCGACCGGATGCTCGAAGGGGCGCCCACCTACCTCCTGAGCGGCTCGTCGCTGTACGGCGTGTGGTTGCGTCTGCTGGGGGCGAAGATCGGCAAGGAGGTGCAGATCGGCTCGATGACCCTGCGGGCGCCTGAGCTGCTGCGCATCGATGACGGGGCCAGCATCGGCAACGCCGTCAACTTCGAGAATGCCCGGGTGGAGCGCGGCGAGCTGGTGCTTGGAACGATCCATGTGGCCGAGAACGGCTATGTGGGCTCCTACGCCGTGGTTGAGGGCGACACCCGGGTCGAGCCTTGGGGACACCTGCAGGCCCAGTCGGCGTTGGCCGCCGGCCAGGTGGTGCCGGAGCGTCGGGTGTGGGAGGGGTCTCCGGCCGAGGACTTTGGGGCTTTTGACCCGAACACGTTGCGCCCGCGGCCTCGCGTCGGTCGGCTGCGCCGCTTCGGCGAGGTGCTGTTTTTTGTGGGGGGCAGCGCGCTGGTGGCGGCGCTGTTCTTCCTGCCGGTGTTTCCGACCTTCATGCTCATCGACCTGCTCGACAACCCCGACAAGATGGGGTGGCTGCAGAGCGAGGGCATGCTGATCCAGGGCTTCAAGTACTTCCTGCTGTCCCTGCCGGCCAGTGCGGTGCTGATCGTGTTGACCGCGCTGCTGTCGGCCGCGATCCGATGGACCTTCCTGCCTCGGCTCAAGCCCGGCAGCTGGCCGGTGCACAGCGGCATGTACCTGGGCAAGTGGCTGGTCAACCAGATCCAGGAGTCCAGCCTGCAGGTGCTGCACGGGGTGTATGCCACGGTCTATTCGCCGTTCTGGTACCGGTTGCTGGGGGCCAAGGTGGGCAAAGAGGCGGAGATCTCGACGGCGCTCGGTGTGGTGCCCGACATGCTGACCCTCGGTGACGAGACCTTCATCGCCGATGCCGTGATGCTGGGCGACGAGGAGATCGACGGCGGCTGGATGACGGTGCAGCGCACCGAGGTGTCGCGCCGCAGCTTCGTCGGCAACGGCGCCTATGTGCCCGATGGGACCGTGATCCCGGAAAATGTGCTGATCGGGGTGCTCTCGCGGGTGCCGGACACGCCGATGAAGAGTGGAGACACCTGGCTGGGTTCGCCCCCCATCAACCTGCCTGCGCGAGAGGTGGTGTCAGGCTTTCCGGAGGCACTGACCTTCAATCCCTCCTCATTGCGCCGTCTGGGCCGGGGGCTGGTGGAGGGCTTCCGCATCGTGGCTCCGCATGCGTTGGTGATCGCTTTCGGCTACAGCGTCGTGCTGTATGCCATGCCGGCCGCGTCCACCGGCCGGTGGTTCGAGGTGATGTGGGACCTGGCTCTGGCGGGCATGCTTTTCGGGCCCGCGACCTATCTGTTCGTCGCCGTGTTCAAGTGGTTGGCGCTGGGGCGCTATGTCAAGCGCTCGGTGCCGATGTGGACGCCGTTCGTCTGGTTGTCAGAGGCCGCGACCAACATGTACGAGGGCATCACGGTGCCCAACTTCCTGCGCTACCTGCGCGGAACACCCTGGCTGCCGCTGGCCCTGAACGGCCTGGGTTGCCGCATCGGCAAAGGCGTCTACCTCGACACCACCGACATCACCGAGTTCGACTGTGTGCGCATCGGCGACCACAGCGAGCTCAATGCCTTGTGCTGTCCGCAGACCCACCTGTTCGAAGACCGTGTCATGAAGATCGACGATGTGGTCATCGGCCGCAAGGTGTACCTGGGGCCGCGCAGCACGGTGTTGTACAGCGCGCGGGTCGAGGACGGCGCCTGGCTCGGGCCGTTCACGCTGGTGATGAAGGGCGAAACCCTGCCCGCCGCCACCGCTTGGCGGGGTTGCCCGGCGGCCGCGGTGCGTTGACGATGATGCGCCAGGGCATGGAATGCCGGGCGCGTTCGTGGCCGGTGGTGGCCTGGCCTCAGGAGAGGGTCGAGACTGATGCCCGGCAAGTGGTGTTGAGCCTGGGGACTCCGCACACGGATGATCGGCAAGTGGCGCGGCGACTAGCACGGGAGGCGGCGCTTGCGGTGCTGGCGCATTGGTTTCCTGGGGCGGGCCTGCGTGTGGAGAGCGTTGCGGGTCAGGCGCCCAAGGTGCTCCATCCGGACGGTTCAGAGGCTCCGGTGGGGTTGTCCATCTCCCACGCGCCCGGCCGCACCCTGGTGGCCCTCGGACGCGATTGCCGGGTGGGCGTCGACCTGTGCATTCCCCACCCTTGGACCGATCTGGTGGGGGTTGCACAAGACTATCTGGATGAAGGTGTTGTTAAAAAGATCCAGAAATTGTCCGGTGACGCGCGGGGCTTGGCCTTCTCTGAGCATTGGGTTGAACTGGAAGCGGTGCTCAAATGCCTGGGGTGTTCGCTGGTCGAGCGTTCGTTGCGTCCCCTGAATTTGATGCAGTGCGTTGAAAAACAAATACTTTTTTCAGGATTTGTTGGAGTGGCGGCGGTGGCGTGGTACGAATCGTCACCTGTCCGTGAAAAACAGAAAATTTGCAACCTACCTCAGTACAGTCGTCTGGGTTATTGGTGACACCAGAATCTCGTCATCACGCAGTCGTTTACGCAAGGAGGTTCTGCAATGGCACGCGGTGTGGTCAAGTGGTTCAGCGACCAGAAGGGCTTCGGTTTCATCGAAGCCGACGGAACCGAGGAAGATGTGTTCGCCCACTTCTCGGCGATCGTGATGGACGGTTTCCGCACCCTGAAGCAGGGCAGCGAGGTGGAGTTCGAGCTGGTGGACGGCCCCAAGGGCAAGATGGCTCAGAACATCACCGTTGTGGGTCGGCGAGTGACCGAAGCGGAGAACCAGCAGGCGGCTTGAGGCTGCGCGTCCTCGCGGACACTGCGAAGACCAAAGACCAAAGACCAGGGAAGAGGAAGTTGCGAAAGGGCGCTGCGGCGCCCTTTTGTCATGGGGATTCAGCGTGGCCACAGGGCCCACAGGCGCAGGGGTTGTTTGGTGCGTCCTGCCCGCTCTTCGGTGCCGGGGCCCCAACCCCAGTAGAAGTCCGCCCGCACGGCGCCGACGATGGCACTGCCGGTGTCCTGGGCCATCACCAGCCTTTGCATGGGGCGGGAAGATGGGGTGCCGTTTGGACTCCAGGGTTGAGGCTCCGTCGAAGCCAGCCACACGGGTGTGCCGAAGGGGATGCTCTCGCGGTCCACGGCGATGGAACGCTCCGGCGTCAGCGGGAGGCCTTGCGCCCCGTTGGCCCCCACGGTCGGGTCCAGCAAAGGGCTTTCCTTGAAGAAGACGTAGCGCGGATTGGTTTGGATCATCTCGCCGACCCGCTGCGGGTTGGCCTTGGCCCACTGCCGGATGGCCGGCCAGTTGGCCTGCTCCAGCGTCATGGCGCCCTGACCGACCAGCCAGGCGCCGATCGAGCGGTAAGGTTGGCCGTTGTTCCCCGCGTAGGCCACGCGGATCACGTTGGGGGGCGCCTTGGTGGCCGCGCCCTGCGGGCTCAGCAGGAGGCGGCCCGAGCCCTGGATCTGCAGCATCAGGGCGTCGAGCGGATCCGACACCCAGGCAATTTCGCGACCGGACAGCGCGCTCTGTACTTCGGGCAGGGTCTCGATCTGTTGGCGGGTGTACCAGGGGCTGCTGTTGCCCCTGCCGGACAAGGCGGGGGGCAGGGCGTACACCGGCACGGTGTGTCGGTCTGTCTTGACGCGGCTGGCCTCGATCTCGGGCTCGAAGTAGCCCGTGAGCAGCCCCTCCGCACGTCCCTCGGGAGACTCGATGCGCCAGGGCTCCAGCCGCTGGGTCAGGAAGGTGCGGATCTGCGCTTCGTCGGTCGCGCTGCCGAGTTGTCGCGCGGCAGCACACGTGGGCTGCCAATACGCTGCGACCAGGGCGGGGTTGGCGGTGTCCAGGTTGGCGGCGTTGTTGTTCGTTGCGGTGGCGGTTGTTCCATGGGTGCGACGGCCGGCGGCCGTGGCCAACATGCGCTCGCAACTGCGCAGCAGAGCCGGCCAGGCGGCGGTCAGGGTGTCCTGGTTCCAACCCGGCAGGGCGGACCACTCGCTGCGCACCCAGCGCCCCTTGTTCGTGCGCCGCACATCGCCTTCGGCAGACAGGGGCGGGGGCGTGACCGACGGGGTGTCACTCGGCAGGGATTGCCGAGTACCGGTGCCGCAACCCGCTGCCAGGAGGGACAAGGCCACCACCAGCCCCATGGCCGGGGAAGTGGGCCCAACGGGAAGAGAGGTGGTTCGATCGGCTTGAGGTCGACAGGGTTGCATGGCGTGTCATTGTCGGTCAGTCGCCGCGGCGGCCTGCCCCTCGCGGGGCGGACGCAGAAAGCTCATGGGCTCACAGCGCAGGCGTTGCCGCAGCGCGGCATTGAGCCGACCGCGGTCCCGCAGTTGCAGGCCGCGCGAACGCAGGGCCACCTTGAAGGCCAGAGCGAAGCTCACCAGAAGGTTCAAGGCACCGGTCAGGGGAACGGCGGCCACCGCACCCCAGAACAGCGGCTCGTGCAGGGCCGCGGTACCCATGGCGCCCAGGGCCGCCGCGATCTGCCCGGTGGACAGGGTGACGTGCCGCACTTCCAGCGGCAGGCCCACGAAGCCGGCGAGTGCCGGTACCAGCCCCAGCATCAGGCCCAGCGAGATGTTGGCCGCCAGCCCGGAAATGTGGGTGCGCCACCACTGCGACCAACGCTGGGCACGTGCGCGGCCCAGCACCCGCACGAACATCGGGTTCCAGGCGATGGCACTGTCCAGGCGGTGCCACACGAACCAGTTCTCGACCCAGCCCGCCACGAGGCTGGAAGCAAACAGCAGCACGCCGGTGAACGCCGCGTAGGCCAGCGTCGGCCCCCACACCGTCAGGGCTTCGAGGGCGTGGTGCCCCGTGTGTGCGCTCACCAGGGGACCGTGGCCGAACACCTGGGCCAACACCTGCACGAGCCACACCACCGGTGCCACCACCGCCAGATTGCCCAGAATGCCGGCGATCTGCGTGCGGATGAGGTGTGCCACCTCATCCACAAAACCCGAAACCGCCGCGTCCGACACCTGATCGCCCTCCAGCTTGGCGGCCATGGCCGGGGCCGTCATGGCCGGCTGCTTGGTGGCCACGGTCCAGTGGGCGAGCTGGATCAGCACGAAGCTGGTTGCGTAGTTCATGCCCGCCCAGAAGCCGCCCCAGAACGCCGACAGGCCCAGCGCGTAGATGAAGAACTTGGCGAACGTCGTGCCCGCGATCACCAGGCCTCCGCCGCAGGCCCGCAGCAGCATGTCGCGGTATTCGCTGCCGGTGCGGGAGATGTAGTGCTCACCGGTTTCGGCATGGCGCTCGGCCACGACGCGGGCGAGCAGTGAATAGTGCTGCGAGAACAGGCTGCGTACCCCCCGGCGCGCTTGCAGCACCTCGGCCAGTCGCGCCGTGAGGCGCTGCCAGTCTCGGGCGGGTTCGGGGGAAACCAGGCAGTCCAGCAGCAGCTCGATGCGGTCTGCGCGGGCCTGCAGCTGTCTGGCTTGAAACACGACATCGACCGAGATGCCGTACGCCTCCATGTGGCGCCGTACCGTCGCGGCGGCCTGTCGGCAGGCCTGCAGCAAGGCACGCAGATATTGCATGCGCTGCAGCCGGGTCGTCTCGTCGTCGCCGTCTGCGTCGTCCAGTTGCTCGGCGGCATGGGCCAGCTGGTGGAAGGGGCGCTGGGCCACGGCGTCCGGGTCCATGCGTTGGCGCAGTTGGGGGGCCAGTGCCGAGGCCCGGATCTGGCTGGCCAGCAGTTGGATGGACTCCGGCAGCGCGCGGCGCCAACGCAGTGCGATGTCGGGATCGATCAGCAGCGCGCCCAGCCGGTGCAGTGTGTCGGCGTCGATGGCCGCGATCCAGTCGGCGTCACCCGGACCCGAGAAGACCAGCTGAAACAACTCGCCCAGGTCGCGGGTGTCCGGTGTGCCGGGCAGCAGGGCCAGGCGCAGGCGCTCGCCCAGTTCGCTGGTGAACCCGGTGCGCGAGGCAAAGCCGAAGTCGGCCAGCAGGCCCGGCAGATTGGTGTCGCCCAGCACGGTGTGCAGCAGGGTGCGAACCTGCTCGGCATGCTCGGGGTGCCGTTCCAGCACACCCAACAGGTGTCGCAGGCGCCGTACCGGCCAGGGGGTCGATGCGGTGTCTGAAGCGCCGTCTTCGTCTGCGGTCGATCGTTCTCCACGGCGGGGTGGTGGGCTGCGCAACCATTCGGCCAGGCGGATGAGCCACAGGTGTCGCTCGGGCATGGAGCCGGGCGAGCCGGCGGCGTTCAACAGGGCGGTCAGGTCCCACTCGGTGCGGGCCCGCCATCGGGGGAGGAGGTGGCGAAGGAGTTCGATCAATGGAGTGCGTGCGCCTGGACGAGGTCGAAGGTCGGGACCGGGGTCTCGAACCATTCGGCCTGTTCGGTGATGCCGAAGAACTCACCCTTCATGCGACCGCACGGCGTGGCGATTTGCGTCCAGCTCGTGTATTCGAACCGTTCACCCGGCTGCAGCAGCGGTTGGTGGCCGACGACGCCCAGGCCGCGGACCTCCTCCGTGTGCCCGGCGTTGTCGCTGATGACCCAGTGTCGGGCGATCAGTTGCGCGGGCACCGCACCCTGGTTGACCACGGTGACGGTGTAGGAGAAGGCATAGACACCGCGGACCGGGTCGGACTGTTCCGGCAGGTAGTGCGGCACCACGGTGCAGACAAAGGGTGAATCAGGCATGAAGGGATGATAGGAGTTGGGGTGGGAACGTGCAGGCGCGTGCAAAGTTCCCGGGCTTTGCGGCTGCTTACCGGGCGCTTTCTACAATGCACCCCCATGAGCCGTCCCACCTTCCGCATTGCCCCGAGCATCCTGTCCGCCGATTTCGCCCGCTTGGGCGAGGAGGTCCGCAACGTCCTGGCCGCCGGCGCCGACTGGATCCACTTCGACGTGATGGACAACCACTACGTGCCCAACCTGACGTTCGGGCCCATGGTCTGCGAGGCGTTGAAGAAGCACGCCGTCAGACCTGACGGCACGCCCGCCCCGATCGACGTGCACCTGATGGTGCAGCCCGTGGATGCGCTGGCGCAGGCCTTTGCCAAGGCGGGTGCTGACATCATCACCTTCCACCCGGATGCCTCCACCCACGTGGACCGCACGCTGCAGCTGATTCAGGCCGAAGGGTGCCAGGCCGGGCTGGTCTTCAATCCGGCCATGCCGGTGGATGTGCTGGAGTGGGTGATCGACAAGGTTGACGTGGTGCTGTTGATGAGCGTGAACCCCGGCTTTGGCGGCCAGAGTTTCATCGACAGCACGCTGCGCAAGTGCGAGAAGGTGCGCCGGATCATCGAGGCGTCCGGGCGCGACATCCGTCTGGAGATCGACGGCGGCGTCAAGGTGGACAACATCCGCCGCATCGCCGATGCGGGCGCGGACACCTTCGTGGCCGGCAGCGCCATCTTCGGCAAGTCGGACTACA
>CAYRBG010000046.1:0-15427 GCA_964422355.1 uncultured Sphaerotilus sp.
CCAAGATCGAAGCCATCCAGGACTGCGCCATCCTGTACGTGGCCGCCATCGGCGGCTCCGGCGCGGCGCGCGTGGTGGCCATGAAGATCCACCCGATCAAGGTGCCGCAGCCCGAGTCCATCGCCGAGATCCTGATCAAGCTGCAGGACGTGCTCAAGGGCACCCCGCCGCCGTGGCTGCGCAAGGCCCTGATGAAGGGCCAGGAAGTCACCCACGACTTCGAGGAATGACCCCGCGCGGCCCTGGCGCCGCGCCGGACCCGACACCGTGCCCGGTCTCGCTTCGGTGAGACCGACCGTCCAAACCCCCGGAGGATTTTCCCCATGACCGACACCGCGACCCCTGAAGCCGCCGCTCCCGACGACGCCACGCTGCTGGCCCAGGACCCGTTCCTGCGCGAGCTGGTCAAGCAACTGCGTGCCCAGGACACCCACGGCACGTGGGAAGGCAAGAGCGACCTCAAGCTGCTGGAGCCCTACATCATCACCGCCGAGCAGCGCAAGGCCATGCCGATGATGGGCGACCCGGATCCTGAAACCCTGTGGCGCCTGGACCTGTTCCACAACGCCATCGGCCTGTGCATCGAGAAGGCCACCGGCTGCATGGTCAGCCCGATGATGAAGATGAGCCACGAAGGCTTTGGCCGCTGCGTGCTCACCACCGGTCGCCTCATCGTCGTCAACCGCTACCTGCGCGACGTGCACCGCTTCGGCTACGCCTCCCTGTCCAAGCTGGCCGACGCCGGCAACAAGCTGGTCAACGAGGGCATCAAGATGATCGAAACCTACAAGGAAGTCGCGACCTATGGCTGACATCGACACCCTGAAGGCCGAAGCCAAGAAGGCCAACGCCAAGGCCACGCAGGCCAAGATGGACCTACACGACCTGTCCGAGGAACTGCCCACCAACTGGGAAAAGATCCTCGAAGTGGCTCAGGTGGCCCACGACGCCCACGTGAACCTGATGGCCGCCCGCAAGGCCCTGGCCGACGCTCAGGCGGCCTGAAGCACTCACCTTTTGATTTCGCCCGGAGTGGCTTGGGGAATTCCTCCCCTGTTGCTCCGCTTCTTGTTCCGGCCCCCGCGGGGTCATCGCATCGTTCTGAGGAGTGCCCGTCATGAGCGCCTTCACCGTCACCCTGCCCAGCGGGGAATCCTGGACCCCCAACTTCGTCTCCGAGCTGGACGAAGACAAATGCATCGGCTGCGGTCGCTGCTTCAAGGTGTGCCCGCGCGGCGTGCTGGAGCTGGTCGGTCTGACCGATGAAGGCGAGCGCATCCACGTCAGCGACGACGATGACGACGACGAGGAATACGAAAAGAAGGTCATGACCATCGCGCATCAGGAGCTGTGCATCGGCTGCACCGCCTGCGCGAAGATCTGCCCGAAGAAGTGCTACACGCACGCTCCGGCCAGCGCCTGATGTTTCGCTGTCGACGGTCACGCTGAGCAGGAGCATCGCCATGGGAGGACTCTGGCCCCTGGGCTTTGTGCCCACCGCCCACATGCAGGCCGAGCGCCTGCGCCGTGAGGACGAGGTCGAGGATGTGCGCTCGCTCCTGCTCGATCACGTGAATCCTCAGGCCGACGATCTGTTGGCGGCACAGGTGGCCGAGGCCGTGGCCGTGGCTTGCCTGGGCGACAACCACCTGTGGCAGGACCTGCAGCTCGCGTCACGCGATCAGCTGGGTCAGTTGCTGCAGGAGTGGTTTCCGGGTTTGGCCTCACGCAACACCCAGCACATGAAGTGGAAGAAGTTCTTCTACAAGCAGCTGTGTGAGCGCGAAGAGATCAATGCCTGCCGCGCGCCGTCGTGTGCCGTGTGCCATGACCGGGCCCAGTGCTTCGGCAGTGAGGATGGACTGCCGCTGGCGGCGATGGCGCCGGCCGAGGTTCATGACCTCCGTCACTGAGCCGGACCGCGGGCCGAACCTGGCCCGGTATCAACAGCAACGGGTGCTGGACCGCCATCTGCGTGACGGGCGGGCCTTGGCCGACGCCTTGCGTGTCGGACCGGGCGACCGGGTGCTCGACCTGGGATGCAGCACCGGTCTCTTGACCGAGAGCCTCGGCGACCGCGTGGTTCCGGGAGGAGAGGTGCTGGGCCTTGACCCTTTGCCCTTGCGGGTTCAGATGGCGCACCAGCACTGCAGCCATCCCTTGGTGCGCTTCCAGATCGGTCGGGCCGATGACCTGAGCCGTTTTCCGGACGGCAGCTTCACGGCCGTGCTGGCGGTGAACCAGGCCCGACGCTGGTTGGACCCGCTGTCCGTGATGCGCTCTTGCTTGCGCCTGCTGGCGCCGGGAGGGCGTTTGGGACTGGTCGATGCCGCCGCCGAGCCCGAGCACCCGGTGCGCGAGGTGCAGCGGCAGGTGTTGGCGCAGCCGCTTTACGCCGGCATTCCTGTGCCGATCGAGGCTCAGGAAAGTCTGCCCTCCGCGGAGCAATGGGAACGCGACTTGGCCGCCGCGGGCTTTGACGCGGTGGATGTGCGTGCCCAGCCCGACCCCGTGCAGCTCGGCTCTCCGGAAGCGGCCATCGAATTTGTGCAGGCCGCCGCCCCGGGCGAGTTTCTGGACTTTCTTCCGACGCACCTGCGCGCCTTGGCCCGGGCCGATGTGGTCAGCCGGCTGTCGGCGCGTGTCCAGTCCGAAGGGGTGCTGCACCACGAAGGGATGCGGTTGATGGCGATCGCGGTGCGTCGGCGCTGAGTGAGCACAAGGTCGGCGCAGATCGCGGCACGGTTTCCGATGGGCCGTCTCGTCGAGGCGTGATGTTCAAAGCGAACAACGCATCGGCACCATCGTTGACACCTGAAAGCCGAAGCGGGCATAGAAGCGCTGGGCGCCCTGATTGGCCCGGTCCGTGAGCAGCGTCAGCCGTCGGCAGCCGCGTTGGCGGGCGAGCTCCAGCGCACCCTGCATCAAGTGCTGCCCGATGCCCCGGCCTCGGGCGTTTTCCGACACCACCACATCCTCCACCCAGGCCACCGGTGTGCCCAGGGCGGTGGACACCGTGAACAGCAGGCTCACCATGCCCAGCACCTCCTGCGTGCCGGTGTTCTCGGCCACGAGGATCTGCGCGTGGGCCGGGTCGGCCAGCAGCGCCTCCAGTCCACGGGCCTGCGCATCGGGATTGGGCGTGAACTCGGCCTCCTGGGCGAACAGCTCCCCGAGCAGGTCGACGAGCTGGGGCCGGTCGCTTGGTGTCGCGGGGCGGACCCGGATGTCATGGGGCGGGGAGTGCGGGCCTGTGTTTTGCATGAGGCGTTATATAGTTCAATTAACAGCGATGAGTGACGCGTTTGTCGCAAGCCCGACGCCCAGGTCGAACCTGCCCTGTGTCACTCATCCGGAGCCGATGCCATGAATGGACTGAAGAGGTGGATCGCGGTCGTGTGGGCCGCAAGTACCGTGCTCGTCGCGCGGGCCGAGGAGGTCAGTGTGGCCGTCGCGGCCAATTTCACCGGCCCGATGGAGCGGATGGCTCCCGAGTTCGAGAAGGCTTCCGGTCACAAGTTAATCGTCGCATATGGCACGGTCGGAAAGTTCTACGCGCAGATCAAGAACGGGGCTCCCTTCGAAGTGCTGGTGTCTGCGGATGACGAAACCCCGATTCGCTTGGAAAAGGACGGCTTGGCCATTCCGGAGAGTCGGTTCACCTACGCCGTCGGCAAGCTGGTGCTGTGGAGCGCGACGCCGGGACTGGTGGATGACAAGGGCGAGGTGCTCAAGCAAGGGGATTTCCGTCACTTGGCCATCGCCAATCCGAAAGTGGCCGTCTATGGCGCTGCCGCGGTGGAGGCCATGACCAAGCTCGGTGTGTACACGGCCCTCGAAAGCCGTCTGGTGATGGGCGAGAACATCACCCAGGCCCATCAGTTCACGGCCACCGGAAACGCTGAACTGGGCTTCGTGGCCTTGTCGCAGATCTACAAGGACGGTCGGTTTGCATCGGGGTCGCATTGGCTGGTGCCGCCAAACCTGTATCCAAAGCTTCGGCAGGACGCCGTGCTGCTCACACGCGGCAAGGGCAACCCTGCGGCAGGCGCCTTGTTGGCCTACCTGAAAACCGAAGCTGCCCGCAAGGTGATCCGCAGCTACGGCTACGAATTCTGAGTTTGAACCACGAGGACGTCCCATGACATTCATCCGTTCCCTGTTGCTGGCCGCGTCCATGATGGTGGCGGCTTCGGCATACGCCGAGAAGGTCACCATCGCGGCGGCGGCCGATCTGAAGTTCGCCCTGGACGAGATCGTGAAGACCTTCAAGAAGGGCAGCCCGACCGATGAGCTCGACGTCGTCTACGGGTCGTCTGGCAAGTTCCACACACAGATCCAGCAGGGGGCACCCTACGACCTGTTCTTTTCTGCGGACATCGGATTTCCCCGTGAACTGGCCAAGGCCGGCATGGCCGCATCGGACGTCAAGCCCTATGCCGTCGGCCGCATCGTTTTGTGGAGCGCCGGCTTGGACGCCGCCAAGATGACTCTGGACAGCCTTACGGATCCGAAGATCACCCGCATCGCCATCGCCAACCCGAAGCACGCGCCGTACGGCAAGCGTGCTGAAGAAGCCCTGCGGGCAACAGGTCTGTGGGACAAGGTGGAGCCCAAGCTCGTATATGGCGAGAACATCGCACACACCGCTCAGTTCGTGCAGACCGGCAATGCGCAGGTGGGCATCATTGCGTTGGCTCTGGCCGTCAGCCCTGAGTTGGCGGCCAAGGGCGGCTACAGGTTGATCCCGGACAAGCTCCATGAACCTCTGGAACAGGGCTTCATCGTTACCAAGCGGGCAGAAGGCAATGCGCTGGCCAAGCGCTTTTCCGACCACATGGGCAGCAAGGCGGCTCGTGCAGTGATGACCAAATACGGGTTTGTGCTGCCGGGTGAGGTTGCCGCGAAGTGATGACCCTGTAAGGTGCTCGGAGGTGTGGCTGCTTGGGGAGAAGAGAGAACATGCTGAGCGACAGTGATTTGCAGGCCATCTGGCTCACCGTGCGCCTCGCGGGCCTCGTGACGCTGATCCTGTTGATGGTGGGGACACCGATCGCGTGGTGGCTGGCCCGCAGCCGAGCCTGGTGGAAGGGGCCGGTGGGGGCTGTGGTGGCGTTGCCCCTGGTGCTGCCACCTTCTGTGCTCGGTTTCTATCTGCTGCTGGCCATGGGGCCAAACGGACCGGTGGGCCATTTCACGCAGGCCCTGGGCATCGGGCCGTTGCCCTTCACCTTCTGGGGCTTGGTGCTGGCCTCGGTGTTCTATTCCCTGCCTTTCATGGTGCAGCCGCTGCAAACCGCCTTCGAGGCCATGGGAGACCGTCCGCTGGAGGTCGCGGCCACGCTGCGGGCTTCGCCCTTGGACGCGTTCTTCACTGTCGCGGTGCCTCTGGCGCTGCCCGGATTCCTCACGGCTTCGATCCTGACGTTTGCGCACACCGTGGGTGAATTCGGTGTCGTACTGATGATCGGCGGCAACCTTCCCGGTGTCACGAGAGTGGCCTCGGTGCAGATCTACGACCATGTGGAAGCGCTGGAGTACGCGCAGGCCCACCGTCTTGCCGCCGTGATGCTGATTTTTTCCTTCCTCGTGCTGCTGGTCCTGTATGCGTGGCGCCCAGGCTCGAAGAGGGAGGCATGAAATGACCGGCATTGAAGCTCGTTTCCGGCTCGATTGGCCGGGTTTTTCTCTCGAAGTGGATCTTCAGTTGCCTGGGCGAGGTGTGACGGCGCTTTTTGGTCATTCCGGTTCGGGCAAGACCACGTTGCTGCGTTGCATTGCCGGCCTGGAGCGGGCGCCGCAGGGGCGACTCGTCGTGAATGGAGATGTCTGGCAGGATGCCGGCCGGTGGGTTCCGGTGCACCGTCGGCCCATCGGCTACGTGTTCCAGGAGGCCAGCCTGTTTCCGCACCTGAGCGTGATGGGCAACCTGCAGTTCGGGCTGAAGCGCAGCTCGACCGCCGGGCGGGTGAGCCTGGACCAGGCGGTGGCGCTGCTGGGCATCGAGGCCCTGCTGGACCGCAAGCCGGAGCGCCTCTCGGGGGGGGAGCGCCAGCGCGTGGGCATCGCGCGGGCGCTGGCCGTGGGGCCGCACCTGCTGCTGATGGACGAGCCCCTGGCCGCGCTGGACCTCAAGCGCAAGCAGGAGATCCTGCCCTACCTGCAGCGCCTGCATGACGAACTGGACATCCCCATCGTCTACGTGAGCCACGCCCCCGACGAGGTGATGCGCCTGGCCGACCACCTCGTGGCGCTGGAGCGCGGACGGGTCATTGTCGAGGGGCCGCTGCTGGACACCCTGTCCCGGCTGGACCTGCCGCTGCGCCTGGGCGAGGACGTGGGTGTGGTGCTGGAGGCCCGTGTGGGCGAGCGCGATGCCCACTGGCAACTGGCCCGCCTGGACTTCGACGGCGGCGCCCTGTGGCTGCGCGACCCAGGACTGGACGTCGGAGCCCAGGTGCGGGCCCGGGTGCTGGCGCGCGACGTCAGCCTGGCGCTCAGCCGCAGCACCGACAGCAGCATCCAGAACCACTGGCCGGCGGAGGTCGAGGCCTTGGGCGACGACGAGGCGCACCCGGGCCTGACGCTGGTGCGCGTGAGGGTGACGCGGCCGGACGGCTCGGCGGGCGCGGCCATCGTGTCGCGGATGATGAAGCGCTCGGCCCACCAGCTCGGGTTGGTGCCGGGCTTGACGGTGTGGGCACAGGTCAAGTCCGCGGCGCTGATGGGTTGAGATCCCTTTGGGGGTGTCGGGCACGCCGCGTGCTGTTCTCACGGCAGGGCCCTGGACGGTCCATCAGGACGGAGACACATGGACGAACTGGACGACGATCTGCTGCGCGCGATGCTGCGCGAGGACGTGCCCTTTGGGGACCTGACCACCTCGGCATTGGGCATCGCCGACGCGCCCGGGCGCCTGACCTTTGCCGCCCGCCGGCCGATGCGGGTGGCAGGCATCGAGGCCGCGCAGCGCCTGTTCGAGCTGAGCGGAGCGCGGGCATCGGTGCAGGTGGCGAGCGGGCGGGACGCGACAGCGGGCGAGGTCCTGCTGCGGGCGGAAGGGACTGCGGGGGCGCTGCTGCAAGGCTGGAAAGTGGCCCAGACGCTGGTCGAAGCCTTGGGCGGCATCGCCACAGCCACGGCCGAGATCCTTGCCGCGCTGCGCAGCCAGGGTTTCGATGTGCCCGTGGCCTGCACCCGCAAGAACCTGCCGGGCAGTCGGCGTTTGACCGCCCACGCGGTCAAGGCCGGCGGCGGGGTGATGCACCGCCTGGGGCTGTCGGAGTCGTTGCTGGTGTTCCCCGAGCACCGCCTGTTCATCGCGCCGGACCGTCTGGCCGAGACGTTGCGGCAGGTGCGCAGGGCCCAGCCGGAAAAGCGCCTCGTGGTCGAGGTGGGCGATGCGGCCGAGGCGATGGCATTGACTCAGGCGGGCGCGGACGTGCTGCAACTGGAGCGCTTCTCCCCCGAGGCGTTGGCCGCGCTGAAGGCCGCGCTGGCGGCATCGGGCCTGAGCCCGCTGCTGGCGCCGGCCGGTGGCGTCACGGTCCACAACGCGTTGGACTACGCCCGCGCAGGGGCCGACTTTCTGGTCACCTCCGCGCCGTATCACGCACCGCCGACCGACGTGAAGGTGACGTTCGAGCCCGCCAGCGAGCGGGCGGCCTGGTGCTGAATCGCCCGGTTCGGGGGTGACGGGGATGAAGTCCCGGATGGCGCAGGAGATTCGGTCCTTTCGATAATGGGGCGTTCCCCTTGCCGGCACCCCGGTGCCCGAAGCCCGACCGATGAACGCCCCCACCACCCTGCAGATTGTCGGCGCCGCGCTGTTTGCGCTGGCGCTGATCCACACCTTCTCGACCAAGTTCTTCGAGCACTTGGCCCACACCCAGCCGCGTCATGCTGGCCTGTGGCACCTGCTGGGCGAGGTGGAGGTGGTGTTCGGCTTCTGGTCGCTGGTGCTGATGCTGTTCATGTTCGTGCACGCGGGGCAGGCGGAGGCCACGCACTACCTGGATCAGCGCAACTTCACCGAGCCCATGTTCGTCTTCGCGATCATGGTGATTGCAGGCTCGCGGCCCATCCTGCGGCTGGCGGGCGAGGGGGTGTCGCTCGCGACTCGGCTGATGCCGATGCCCCGGGGCATGGCCAAGTACTTTCTGCTGCTGGCCTTGGTGCCGCTGCTGGGCTCGTTCATCACCGAGCCGGCGGCCATGACGCTGGCGGCCCTGATGCTGCGCGACAGCCTGTTCACCCGCGAGGTGTCGACCCGGCTCAAGTACGCCACGATTGGCGTGCTGTTCGTCAACGTGTCGATCGGCGGCACGCTCACGCCGTTTGCCGCGCCGCCGGTGCTGATGGTGGCTGCCAAGTGGAACTGGGACATGTCCTTCATGCTGCACACCATCGGCTGGCGCGCGGCGCTCGCGGTGGGGGTGAATGCGCTGGCCTGTGCACTGCTGTTCCGCAAGGAGCTGACGCACATGGCCGAGCACGTTGGTCGTGAGGGTGAGGAGCGCCTGTCCGTCACCGTGGCGACCATGCACGTGATCTTCCTGGCGGGCGTGGTGGTGTTTGCCCACCATCCTCCGGTGTTCATGGGCCTGTTCCTGTTCTTCCTGGGTTTCACGGCGGCCTATCAGCGGCACCAGAGCCCGCTCATCCTGCGCGAGGCGCTGCTGGTGGCCTTCTTCCTGGCAGGCCTGGTCGTGCTGGGCGGCCTGCAGCAGTGGTGGCTGGAGCCGCTGCTGATGCGCATGGACGAAAACGCCGTCTACTTCGGCGCCACGGCGCTCACGGCCATCACCGACAACGCCGCGCTGACCTACCTGGGCTCACAGGTCGAGGGTTTGAGCGAGTCGTTCAAGGTGGCGCTGGTGTCCGGGGCGGTGACGGGCGGCGGTCTGACCGTGATCGCCAACGCGCCCAACCCGGCGGGCATGTCCATCCTGCGCGGCAAGTTTGCCGATGGGGCGGTGCATCCGGGCGGGTTGTTCGCCGCGGCGGCGATTCCGACGTTGGTGGCGATTGTGGCGTTCAGGGTGCTGTGAGTCCCAGGACTTGCTTGCATGGCCTACGTCTTGTCGCCCGGCTTGGCGGACCCTTCGATAAGCGACTGGCGCAACTGCATATGTCGCTGCCAGACCTGCTTCACGAACGGGTCCGCAATGTCGAAGTTTCCGTGGCCTTTGCGAACAATGAGGTTGGCAGCGACGAGCTTGTCGATGGCCGGTGTCATGTCGTTGGCGGAGATCTCGCGGCCGAGTGACTCGCTGAACGACGCCAGCGTATCGGCAGCATAGAGCCCGCGGACCTGGCCGGCCGCGATGCGCGAGAAGGCCAGGGTGGCCAGTTCTCCGGCATCCTCGATCGATTGGATGTCCAGTTCGGCAGCCGCAGTGGCCAAAGTTGCGCAGATGGTGGCGAACGCCGTATCCGCATCCGCTCCGCGGCCAGCAGCGACTTCGTCCTGGAACTGCCGCACGGCCTTGGTCAACTCCTCGGGGCGGCTGCCCATGTCACGGAAACCAGCAAAGGCGGCCTGTGGGGAAGGCACTACCCATCCAGCAGCCTCGACCCGTTTCAGAAACCACTCGACGTAGTCTTTGCCCAGCAGCTCGAAAGAAGCTGTATGAGCGCCCGCGAACGCCTGGGAGCGCCGCGTGGCCATATCGGTCACGAGCGACTTGTGCGAGCCTGTCCCGACGATCAGCAGTAGGCCGGGGAGATCGGTGGCGGTGTTGACCTTGTCTCTTGCTGCCTTCAAGGCAAAGAGCATGTCCTGACCGTCCTGGCTGGCCATGGCCTGTTGCACCTCGTCGATGACCAGTACGACATCGCCCTGGGCCTTGCGGACGAGTTCGACGAAGACGTCGGCGAGCGTGGCGCCTGCGGGTGTTCCAAGGCCGTCCAGTTGGACGCCCAGGCTGATGCCTGCTGCGCCGAAGTTCACTCCCTTGACCCGGCGCAGTTTCTGCAGCAGCGCCGAGGCGGGTTGCTCGAGTTCAGAGGCTGCTGCGCGCACCGCCTCCTGCATGAGCACCATCGGTGGGTGTGAGCGGTCTGTCCACAGGTCCACGTACAGCACCAGTGCACCGAGGTCCAGGAGCGCCGGAACGAAGTCCTGCCGGATGAAGGTCGTCTTGCCGATTCGCCGGATTCCGGAGAGAAACACCCCCGAGCGCAGCCCCTGGTCCAATGGGCCCGGATGCAGAAGTTGCTGCGCCAGCGCCCCGGCGTAGGCGGGGCGATGAAAGACGGCTTCTTTGGTCATGGCAATTTGGAATTTTTTGGCTTCATTGCCAAATTTTGGTCCGGCCACAATGGATGTCAAGTGCTCAGAAGCGGCCCGCGGTATTGAGCTCCTGGCGTTCCTCCCTCACCCGCGCATAGAGCCACACATCCCGCGGCGTATCACCCGCATTGGGGTGCAGGGTGTGGCGGCGCAGCATGCCTTCGCGTTCAAAGCCGATGCGCTCCAGCACGCGCGCGGAGGCGGGGTTGTCCACGTCGCACACGGCGTCCACGCGCCAGCAGGCCGCTTCTTCCGGCCAGAGCTGGTCCATCACGGCGTCCAGCGCTTCGTTCATCAGGCCGCGGCCCCAGTGGCTGCGGGCCAGGACGTAGCCCAGCCGCAGGTGGTGGGGTGGGCCGCCCGGGTTTTGGGAGGTCAGCGTCACGAGTCCCACGGGGGAGTCGTCCCGGCCGTCTTCCATCAGCAGCCAGGTCCAGGCGCTGCGCTTGAGCCAGCGGGCCTCGTCCCACATCAGTTGTGCGCGGGTCTTGGCCACGTCGGCGTGCGGCCGCTGACCGAGGTAGCGCAGCACCTCGATGTCGGCGGACCAGCGGGCGAACACCTGCGGCGCGTCCGACGGACGCGGCGGGCGCAGCAGCAGGCGAGGGGTGGGGATCCGGGTCTGCATCGGCGGGGGAGAAGCCAGTGCCGTGCCAGAACGGCGCTGGCCACCGACATCCGGGTCAGACCAGCCGATCGTTGTCCCGATACCCACCCCCGCGCTCGTACTCGCGATAGCGGATCTTGAAGTGCTGCGGCATTTGCCCGGCTTCAGGCAAGGTGGACGCCAACTGCGGGAGCCGGTCGACCACCTCGGCGCGGTGGCGGGCCCAGGCCGTCAGCAGGGCCTCGCGTGCCTCGTCGCAGGTGGCGCCGGCGCCTTGCCAGACGAAGTCGTGGGTGATCATCTCGGCGATGACGAGGGTGGAAGGGTGAACGATGGCCATGCGCCGACGATGCACGATCCGCGCCGTTGCGTGCGGCGACCCGATCGAACCGGGGTGATTCGCTCGGGCAAGTGTGCGCAGGCGGACGTGGCTGGGGCGCCAAACCTAGGATGAGTGCAGGCACGGGGCGAAGGGTCGTCTCGGCCCTCCGTTCCACAGAAAGCCAGCACATGCCGTCCGACACTCTGCCGTCCGCGCACCGGGCCATCCTCTGCCACTTCGACGGCTACAGCACCGCCTTGGTGTTCGCCCGTTGGCCCGACGGCAGTCTGTTGTGGCCCGGGCCCTTGCCCGAAGGGGCGCAGCCGGCGGAAGCGGAGGTGCCCAACGACGGCGAGGCGGTGCGTCAGGCGGTGCTGCAGAAGTTCACCATCAAGGACAGCGACTTGGTGTGGGTGCGCGAGTTCGACGAGGTGTTGCAGGCCGGTGATGGGCCGGCCTGTCGGGTGCACCTGCTGCGTTTCCAGACCTTCGAGGCGCCGGGCGAGGTCATCGAGCCGGCGGGAGGGGTTTTCAAGCCCTTGCCGGCGTTGCGCGGCAGTGCGGCGGTCGAGCTGAACCTGCTGCGCGAAGTCTTCAACCTGATGGTCGGGGGCGGCGGGCGCCGTTGATGCCGTGCTGAGCGACGACGAAGCGCGTGTCCAGCTGGCGGCTCGCCCCTTTCCCGACAACCCTTGGGTCCGGGTGACGGATGAGGCCATCGTGATCCGTGCCGGCTACAACGAGGCCATGCAGCGCATGCTGCGCTGGGTGCCTCAGGCCCGGTGGCGCCGAGACTTGCGCTGCTGGTGGGTGCCCTTGGGCGGGGTGGAGCTGGTCCGCTCGGTCTTGCCCGAGTTGTCCCGCTTGGCCGAAGCCATGCAGGAGGAGGCCGGCACGCTGCTGGCCGCCCGCCAGGCTCCTTCGAAGGCGTCCACCCGGGCGCAGGCCCCGGACGCGGCCTTGGCTGCGGCGAGCCACGGTGTCACGGGGTTGAACGAGGACACGGCCCGCCACGAATTCCGGGAGGCCGCCCGCTTGCTCTACGGTGCCGACTGGCAGCGGGAGACCGCCCGTGCGCTCAACCGGGATGAAGCCGCGCTGGCCTGCTGGATCGTGGGAGAGGGGGTGGCCGAGGCCCCCGCCGACCAACTGCTGAACGAGATCCTTGCGCTCATGCGTCGACGTGCCGACGACATCCGCCGCGCCGCCGACGCGCTTGCCTCGCGTCTGGGGGCGCCTTCGAGCGTCTGAGCCCCATCCTTCTTCATCGACTGGAGTGCACCGTGCCCCAACTGCTTCCTGCTGTGTTTGACATCGCCCTCAGGCCCGCCAAGACCCACGGCCTGGCCGAGCTGGGTGTGCCGATGTGCGAGGCCACCGAGGTCAAGAAGGGCAAGCTGGCCGAGGCCATGCAGCTGCTGGGGGATGAGCGCATCGGTCGCCGCTATCAGAACCTGCGCGCCACGCTGCTCAAGACGGTCGAGGGTGGACGCACCGTGGCCAAGCTGGTGCTGGCCTTCGAGGTGTTCGGGGACGACAACACGGCGACCGGCGTGCCGGCGCCCGTGTCGGTGCGCTTGCGCGCGGGCCTGGAGACGCTGGCTGAAGCGACCTTGGGTTCACCCTTCATGCCCTTCGGGTCGTGCTGGTACGAGAACCACTTTGCGGCCGACGTGGATCTGGACGTCTGGACCAAGGCCGATGGGGTCCAGGTCGTGGCCGCGGCCGACGATGTGCGGCTGCTCTGAGGGCGGTCAGACGAACGTCACCAGTACCACCTGGTCGCCGCTGAAGGTCGCCCAGGCGGTCTGGCCTGAGCCCAGCTCCTGGCCCCGGGCCGATTCGACGACGGCGTGCAGGGGCAGCCCGCTGGGCAGCGTGAGCGTGACGCCCGTGCTGCGCTCGCCGGGCTTGACGGCCGTGACGGAGCCGCGCAGGGCGTTGTGACCCTCTTCAGGGGCCGGCGCCGTGGCGCTCACGGACACGGCCGGTGCCTTGATCAGTGCGAAGACGTCACTGCCCAGGCTGAGGTCCATGGTGCGGATCGATTCCGGCGTGATGGTGGCGATCACGCGGTCCGTGGGGCCGCCCACCTCGCCGAGGGTGAGCGTCACGTCCACCAGACCGCCACGGTCGGCCAGACCGCTGACGCGCGCGGCAAACTGGTTGCGCGCGCTGGTCTTCATCGTCAGGCGGCGGATGAGGGTGCGCAACTCCGGCGCCGACAGTTCGGTGGTCGGAACTTCGATGCGGTCGAGGATGTCCTGCTGCGAGCTCTCCATGGCCCGGTACAGGGCGATGAGCTGCCGGGCGTAGTCGGTCAGCCGCGTGCCGCCGCCGCCGGAGCCCCCCGTGCTGCGCTCGACGAGGGGCTCCGGCGCCAGCTTGTTCATGGCGTCCAGCGCGTCCCACGCCGCCTTGTACGACAGCGGAACCTCCTTGGCTGCCCGGTTGAGCGAACCGCAGCGCTCGATGGCTTCGAGCAGGCGGATGCGGCTGTCGCTCAGAACCGCGCCCAGCGGGGTCTCCAGCGTCAGGCGTCCCCGGAGCACCGGGCTGGTGGGTGTTCCAGGACCGGGGGACGGCGAGGGGGTGGACCGGGTTTCGGTGCGTGAGCGCGGCATGGTCGCAGTGTAGGTAGGGCGGTGGCGGCATGGAAGCTGCACAGCACGGACATGATCACCGCCCCCATGTTGTCCTTGATACAAACCGCCGGTGAGGCGGTGCTGGTTCTGACCGAGTCGCTGGAGCGGCAGGAGCTGCTGCGCTCGCGGCTGACCCGGGAGGAGGTCCGGCGGCAGATGGTGCTGCTGGCGGACACCCTGCTGGCCTTGCCCGAGGCGGCGCGCGAACACATGGCCGAAATTGACTGGGCCGGCTGGCGGGGTGCCCGTTTGGCACTGGAGCTCAGCGGTCCGCAGCAGGACGAGGCGCTGTGGTTCGGGGTGCAGTCCCTGGTGCCGGCCACCCTGAGCTGGCTGCGGGTCTACCGCCAGGAGCGGCCCGACCTGTTCCGTTGGGACTGAGCGCGGACGGGCTGCCGCGCGCCCTTCATTCTTGAGGTCTTTATGCGGCTGGCGGGCGATCGCCGTCCTTGCTGGCCCGCAGCAGCTGCGAGATCACGTCGCTGCCCATGCCGGCGTTGGCATCGATGCGCTCGATGATGGCCAGCCGGGCCTGACTCAGTTCGGGCCGTCCACTGCGCAGGGCGATGAAGGCCAGGGCCTTGCAGGTGAACATCCAGAAGCGGGCTGGCCCCGGGGCGGAGAAGTCGGCCATGTCGGCGGTGACGTCGCCGGGGCTCTCGGGCAAGCCGGCCTGTTGGGCCGCTTCCTTCAGGCCCGTCAGGGCGGCCTTCTCCGCCAATTCGAACTCCCGCCGCCCCGCGTGGTGCTTGTACAGCGCGTAGTAGACGGCCAGGCACTGCGGCGCGCAGGAGTGGGCCGTCCACAGCAGCGGGCCGCGTTCGTCGGCGGTGGCTGTGGCAGCTTGGTGAAGGAGGCTGCGCACGGACTCGGGGACTTGGTCGCTGCCGAAGAACTCGTCGGAAGCTTCGCCGGTGAAGAGGTTCATGGTCGGAGGCTGTGTAGGGGTCGCAGGGATGCGGGAGGTTCTGAAACAGCAGAAGCACTCCCGATGCCATGCTGCTGTCGGACCGTCCCCTGGGCTGGCCCTACTCGGAATGGGGTTATGGTCGACAAACGTTGTCGGACTTGGCGTCACGCTTGCGACAAAACGCACACGCGAAAAACGAGAAGGGCGGAGCGGTTCGCATTCAGCGTGCCCGCCTCAGAGGGAGAGGGCGGCAAGTGATTGATCCAGAGCAAACTTTTGGCGATGGAGCGGGACTGGCACGCTCCCTGCGATAGCTCCTGCAACTCGAACCCGTTTTTGCAGGAGCCGCCCGATGGAGCCGATGACCAAGCCGATCTACCTGGACTACGCCGCCACCACCCCGGTGGATCCCCGTGTGGTGCAGGCCATGCTGCCCTACCTGTACGAGCAGTTCGGCAACCCGGCGTCGCGCAGCCACGCCTACGGCTGGGCCGCCGAAGAAGCGGTCGAGATCGCCCGTGAACACGTCGCCGCGCTGATCGGCGCCGACCCCCGCGAAATCGTCTGGACCTCGGGCGCCACCGAGTCCAACAACCTGGCCATCAAGGGCGCTGCGCACTTCTATCAGACCAAGGGCAAGCACCTCATC
>CAYRBG010000047.1:0-14797 GCA_964422355.1 uncultured Sphaerotilus sp.
GCAGGACATCGAGTTCCAGATCGAGAGCTACCTGCGCTATCAGGGCGACAAGTTCAGCGAGTACTTCGACGCCAACACTTACCTGTTGATCACGCGGGCGCTGGACTACTTCGACCCTGCGCGGGACCATGCCGGTCATCTTTCGCGGGCTCTGGAGCGCGCGCAGGCGAAGTTCCTGGTGGTGAGCTTCACGACCGACTGGCGGTTCTCGCCGGCCCGTTCGCGCGAGATCGTCAAGGGCCTGGTCGACAACCGGCGCGACGTGACCTACGCCGAGATCGACGCGCCGCACGGGCACGATGCCTTTCTGCTCGAAGACCCGCGTTACCACGGCGTCGTGCGGGCCTATTTCGAACGCGTGGCCCAGGAGGTGCAGGCATGAGCGCGACCCTCGATTCCCACGCCGCTCGGACCATGTCCAGCCAAGCGGCGACGCTGGACGTGATCGCCGGCCTGGTGCCGGAGGGCAGCCGGGTGTTGGACCTGGGTTGCGGCGGCGGTGCCCTGCTGGCCATGTTGGCGCGCGAGCGTGGCTGTCGCGGCTACGGCATCGAACTGGACGACGCCAAAGTGCTCGACTGCGTCAAGCGCGGAGTCAACGTGCTGCAACGCAACCTCGAAGAGGGCCTGAGCCTGTTCGAGGACGACAGCTTCGATGTCGTGCTCCAGCTCAATACCCTGCAGAACCTGCGCAACACCAAAGACATGCTGCTGGAGACCGCGCGTGTGGGGCGCATCGGCATCGTCAGCTTCCCCAACTTCGCGCACTGGCCCAACCGCGTGGACGTGCTGCGCGGGCGCATGCCGGTGACCAAGGCGCTGCCCTACCAGTGGTACGACACGCCCAACATTCGTGTGGGCACGTTCAAGGACTTCGAGGTGTTGGCGGGGCAGTGCGGGCTGCGCATCCTGGAGGCTTTTGGCCTGCACGAGGGTGAGGTGGTGCGGTATTTCCCGAACCTGCTGGCTAGCACGGCGGTGTTCAAGTTCGAACGGGCGTAAGTCACCCGGCGGCAGTTTCCGCTCAGCTTGGCGAGACCCGGAAGTGCGGTGGGGAACGGCGGCGGCCTACACTGACGCTGACCTGTTCTCTGCTGAGGGATATCTCGCCATGAATGCCCCTGAACACCTGCCATTGCCCGACGGAGCGGCCTCTGGTTCTGCGTTGGACGTCCAGGCCCTGTGCGCCTTCTCGGCCGCCGCCTGGCGCGAGCGCATCGTGCCCCAGCTCACCGACTACATCGCCATTCCGGCCAAGAGCCCGATGTTCGATCCGGACTGGGTGGAGCACGGGTACATCGACCGCGTGGTGTGCGATGCGGCCTCCTGGGTCGAGTCGCGCAAGGTGTCGGGCCTGAAGGTCGAGGTGCTGCGCCTGACCGACGATGCCGGTCGGCCCCGCACGCCGGTCCTTTTCTTCGAATTGCCGTCCAACCGGACGGCGGATGCCGACGCGGGCCAGACGGTTCTTGTCTACGGACACCTCGACAAGCAACCCGAGTTCGACGGCTGGCGCGCGGATCTCGGTCCGTGGTCGCCCAAGGTGGTGGATCACGCCGAGGGTGCGCGGTTGTATGGGCGGGGCGGGGCGGATGACGGGTATGCGGTCTATGCCGGAATTTCCGCCATCGAGGCCATCTTGGCGCAGGGGGGCACACACCCCCGCATCGTGGGTCTGATCGAGTCCTGCGAGGAAAGCGGCTCGCGCGACCTGTTGCCCACGCTGGACGCGCTGGGTCTGCGGCTGGGTGATGTGAGCCTCGTGATCTGCCTGGATTCGGGCGCCGGCAACTACGACCAGCTCTGGCTGACCACGTCATTGCGCGGCAACGTGACGGGCACGCTCAAGGTGGAGGTGCTGACCGAGGGCATTCACTCCGGCGATGCCAGTGGTTTTGTACCGTCCAGCTTCCGGGTGATGCGACAGATGCTGGATCGCCTGGAAGACAGTGCCAGCGGTCGCCTGCTGCCCGCCAGCCTGCACGCGGATATCCCGGTCGAGCGCATCGAGCAGGCCCGCGCCGCCGCCGCCATCCTGGGCGACGAAGTGCGCCGCAACCAGCCATGGGCCTGCGGGGCCGATGGCGGTCCGGTGCTGCCGATGACGGGCGATCCTGTCGAGGCCCTGCTCAACCGCACCTGGCGTCCGACGCTGTCGGTCACGGGAGTCGAGGGCATCCCGGCGCTGGCCAACGCCGGCAACGTGCTGCGGCCCTATACGGCGTTCAAGCTCTCTCTGCGCCTGCCTCCGACCGTGGATGGGCCTGCGGCCGGTCGTGAGCTCAAGCGTCTGCTGGAACTGGACCCCCCCTACAACGCCAAGGTCACCTTCGTGCCCGATGGTCGCGCAGGGGCTGAGGGCGCCACCGGCTGGAACGCGCCATCACTGGCCCCGTGGCTGGAAACCGCGCTCGACACCGCCTCTCGCCGCCACTGGAACGCGCCGTTGGGCTACATCGGCCAGGGAGGCACCATCCCGCTGATGAGCGTGCTGGAGAAGGGATTTCCCAAGGCGCAGATGATGGTCTGCGGCGTGTTGGGCCCGAAGAGCAATGCCCACGGGCCGAACGAGTTCCTGCACCTGCCCTATGGCGAGCGGCTCACCTCGACGGTGGCGGAGGTGATTGCGGCCTGTCCGTGAAGCGATTGCCCAAGCCGGTCGCCGACGAGCACTGTTGCAACCACCTCCCCACGATGTCCGCACTGGCCTTGGCGGCCACCGCTTCAATGAAGCGCATGAAGTCCACGTGAGCATCGTCGTCGGCCCGATCAGAGATCGTGCGCAACACGGCGAACGGCAGTGCCAAATCGTGGCAGACCTGGGCCAGGGCGGCACCTTCCATCTCGACGGCCAAGACGTCGGCAATGGCGTCGCGCAGGGCGTGTGCCTCTCGGGTGGTGGAGACGAAGCGGTCGCCGCTGGCAATGAGGCCTCGGTGCAGCGACGGGCGGGTGACGCCCAGTGCCGCGGCGTCCGGGCCGAAGTGGCCGGGCTCGTCCAGCACCGCTTGGGCGGCGGCATGCAGCTCTGTGCTGAGGGCAGCGTCGGGTGCGAAGTGGCTTTTTCCCGTGAGCGGCACTTCGAAGCGGGGGAACAGCGGCGACGCATCCATGTCGTGCTGCAGCAGGGCATCCGCGATCACGACGTCGCCCACCCGCACGCTCTGCCCCAGGCCTCCAGCGACGCCGGTGAACACCAGGCGGTCGATGCCGTAGCGCTGATGCAGCAGCACGGTGGTGGTGGCCGCAGCCACCTTGCCGATGCCGGCGAGCACCAGCACCACCGGCACGCCGTGCAGATGGCCGCGATGGAAATGCCGGCCGGCATGGGTGTCGGTCACCGCATCGTCAATGTGCGACAGGAGCAGGGAGAGCTCCTGCGCCATGGCGCTGACAATGGCCACGGGGCGTTCAAAGTGGGGACGGGAAGGATCGGTGGAGAGGTCGGAGGCCGGCATGGCGCGCAGCATACTGCGCATCCGTGGGCGATGAGGGATTCACATGGAGTGGAACAGCGTGCGGTCTGAAGAGCGCACGCGGTGCCGGTGAAACAGCACCGGTCCAACCAGCAGCCACAGTGGCACGAACACCCAGACCCGACCGTGCATCACGTCGTAGTTGGCCAGCAGTGCCGCCCAACTGTGCTTGCCGACGTAATGAAAGAAGAGGAACTCGAAGGCCACGGTCATCACCATCCACACGAGACCGATGCGCCAAGCCTCGGATTTGGAGGTGGGGGGTACCCAGTGGAAGTAGGCGGCCATGACCGCCCACAACAACAACAGCTCTGTGGCGGTGGAAACTTGGTGAGCGAGGAGCGGTGACAACCACGGGCCATAACCGAGGTCGCGCAATGCGCCGTTGGCCATGGAGACCAGCAGCATCGCGAACCAGACCAGCACGGTGCTGAACATCGGTGACCGCCTTTCGCACGGGGAGGCACCGATGATTTTGCTCCTAAACGGTGCGTTTGATCAGGGGGTTCCGGCCTCTCGCAGCTTGCGGCGCAACACCTTGCCCACGGTGGTCTTGGGCAGCTCGGTGCGGAATTCGATCACTTTGGGTCGCTTGTAGCCCGTCAGGTTGTGCTCGCAGTGGCCGCGCACCTCGGCCTCGGTGAGCGCCGGGTTCTTGCGCACGACCACAAGCTTGACGGCCTCGCCGGAGTGTTCGTCGGGCACGCCGATGGCGGCGCACTCGAGCACGCCGGGCAACTCCATCACCACGTCTTCAACCTCGGTGGGGTAGACGTTGAAGCCGGACACCAGCACGATGTCCTTCTTGCGGTCCACGATGCGCAGATAACCGCGCTCGTCGAACACCCCGATGTCTCCCGTGCGGAAGAAGCCGTCCGCCGTCATGACCTCGGCGGTCTCCTGGGGGCGCTGCCAGTAGCCGGCCATCAGTTGGGGGCCGCGGATGGCGATTTCGCCGGATTCACCCAAGGGGACGTCCTGACCCTCGTCATCCAGCAGGCGGATCTCGGTGCTGGGCAGGGGCAGTCCGATGGTGCCGGTGAACTCGCGGCTGTCGGTCGGGTTGCACGACACCGTGGGAGAGGTTTCCGACAGTCCGTAGCCTTCGCAAATGGCGCAGCCGGTGCGCTTGAGCCACTCGCGGGCGGTGGCTTGCTGCACAGCCATGCCACCGCCGAGCGACAGCTTGAGGCGGCTCCAGTCGACCTGGTCGAAGTCCGGGTGCTGCAGCAGCGCGTGGAACAGGGTGTTCACCGCCGGGAAGGTGTGGAAACGCTGTCCTTCCAAGGCCTTGAACACGCCGCGCAGGTCGCGAGGGTTGGGGATGAGGATGTTGCAAGCGCCCACGCGCATGCCCAGCATCATGTTGATGTTGAATCCGAAGATGTGATACAGCGGCAAGGCGCACACCTGCAGGATCTGTTCTTCGGCGGGAATCAGGCGCAGGGCCGGCTGATACCAGGCTTCGGACTGCAGCACGTTGGCCACGAGGTTGCGGTTGAGCAGCATCGCGCCCTTGCTGGTGCCGGTGGTACCGCCGGTGTACTGCAGCACGGCCAGATCCTCGGGGCCGGTGTTGACGGGCTTGTAGGGCAGGCCAGCGCCCGCGGCCAGGGCCTTGCCCAGGCGCAGAGCGCCGGGAAGGTCGTACGCCGGCACCATCTTCTTGACGTGCCGGACCACGAAGTCGACCAACCGGCCTTTGGGGAAAGGCAGCATTTCGCCCAGCGAGGTCAGCAGCACGGTCTGGATCGGAACCCGCCCCATCACTTGCTGCAGGGTGGTGGCGAAGTTTTCCAGCAGCAGGATGATCCTGGCGCCGCAGTCGACGAGCTGGTGCTCCAGCTCGCGCGGTGTGTACAGCGGGTTGACGTTGACCACCACAGCGCCGATGCGCAGCACGGCGGCCACGGCCACCGGGTACTGCGGGACATTGGGCAGCATGATTGCCACGCGGTCACCCGGCACAACCCCTTGCGCCTGCAGCCATGCGGCCAGTGCCCGGGACTGGGCGTCGATCGCGGCGTAGGAAAAGTTCTTCTCGAAGTAGCGGTAGGCTGTCCGCTCGGAAAAACGACCGAAGGCGTCTTCGATGAGGTCGACCAGCGACGGGTACAGATCGGTGGCGATCTGTGCCGGGACTCCCGCTGGGTAGTGCTGGAGCCAGATGTCTTTCATGAGCGCCCTCCGATCGTTCTCCCATTCTGACGTGCCGGGAACGCCCCGCCATGGGGAGAATTCCCGAACGCCTTTCATGGGATTGAACCGGGGGCTACGGATTCAGCGTGTAGACCTCCGCTCGGGCGCGCTCTTCGGCGGTGTGGCCCCTCAAGGCCGCATCCCACTCTGCACCGCAGGCGCCGATGCTGGGTGAGCGGCCGGCCATCATCTGCACCACCTCCTCGGTGCCGGCATCGAACTGACCGGCCGGCTCGCGCGTGTCCAGAAACAGGCGAGCCACCGGGGACTCTGCAGCGTCGATGACCACGAGATACCTCGACGGTTGGCGCTCGGGGGGATGCGCGTGGGCGTGGGGGTGTTCGCTGCCGAAGGCTTGATCCATGCTCATGGGGGCCTCCTTTCGAGGTCGGAAGGTCGCGCCGCGGGGGTTATCCCTGGGCGCCGGAGATGTACTGTCCCATCTGTTCGATGATGAAGCGCTGCTCGGAGATGAGGTTCTTGACCAGATCGCCCATCGAGATCATGCCCACCAGTTGTTCTCCATCCATGACGGGCAGGTGGCGCAAGTGGTGCTTGTTCATCAGCGTCATGCACTCTTCGCGGGTCTGGTCGGGGCGCACATAGATGACGGCCGAGCTCATGATGTCGCGCACCAGCGTGTCGCGCGAGGCCCGCGACATCAGCACGATCTTTCGGGCGTAGTCGCGCTCGGTGATCATGCCGACGACCTGACCGTTGTCGGTCACCATCAGTGCCCCAATGTTCTCCTCGGCCATCTTCAGCACAGCCTCGAAGACCGACGCCGTCGGGGCGATGCAGTGCACGGACTGGCGGGCCTTGTTCTTCAAAAGTTCGGCGGTTGTGGTCATGAAAAGCGTCTCCTGTAGATCGATGCACGGGATGTCGAAACAGAAGGACGCCCGAAGCGGCGTCCTTCTGATCCTGTGCAGGATGAACAACCCTCGGGCTCACTGTGATCCCTGCCCGCAGAACCTGCCATCGGTATCGGCCCGAACCCTGCTCGCCGCAGGGGCAAGCGCACGCTGGAGGGACCGATAGGATGAGTGGGATGTCTCGTGCGGTCTGTTCTTCCTGTTTGCGCCCCGTCGTGACCTGTCTGTGCCGATGGGTGCGGCCGACCGAGGCGGGGATGCCGGTGCTGATCCTGCAGCACCCTCTGGAGGCTCGGCAGGTCAAGGGCAGTGCGCGCCTGCTGGCGCTGAGCCTGTCGCGGTGTCACCTGGAGGTGGCTGAAGTTTGTGATCGCGAAGTGTTGACGGACGCGCTCGCAGCCCTGGGGCCGCACCCCGTGCTGCTGTATCCGGACACTCCGGCCTTGCCCGTTGCACCGACCGTGTCGGAGCGACCGACGGGCCTGGTCGTGATCGATGCCACCTGGCGCAAGAGCCTGAAGATGCTGCACCTGAACCCCTTGCTGCTGACCTTGCCGCGGTGGGCGCTGCAGGCCCCAGCCCCGTCGCGTTATGCGGTGCGCAAGGCGCCGCGGGACGGGCAACGATCAACCCTGGAGGCCACGTGCCTGGCGTTGCAGCAGTGGGCACCAGAGGGGACTGCACGTCCGCCGGCAGACCGTTTCGAGCCCTTGCTCCGTGCGTTTGATGGCTTTGTGGCCGCGCTGGCCGAGCGGGGAGGCACGGGAAAACCCGAATCCCAACTCGGGTAAGGAGCGGTTGTTACACGAGATAGACAAAGTCAAGGCCCAAAATGAGAAATCCGAATCTGAATTTGTTCGCATTTCGACCCTGACATGTCTGCACTACCTCTGCGCGTTGCTGCCGCCCCGGTCACACCGGATGACACTCTGACCTTTGACGACAAGGAAATGCGGCCGATCAGCGCGGAAATCCTTCGCGACACCTATCGGCACAGCGGCTATCTCCGCGCGGCGATCAACCCCCTCGAACGGGTGGCGGCAGGGGAGCAGGACCGACCCTCCGATGCGCACGAGCGCCGGCTCTGGGAGGCCTACTGCGGGGGCCTGGCGCTCAACGCGTCGCACCTGCGGGACCGCGCTCAGCAGGCGTGGCTGTTCGAGCAGTTCGAGGCCATGGCCGAGGTTTCCGACGCCGTGGACCTGACGGCTCGGCGCCTGAGCCTGTACCGCGCCCTGCTCGCCGCCGAGCGCTTCGAGCACCAAGTGGCCCGCGTGTACGCCGCCCAGAAGCACTTCAGCCTGGAAGGTCTGGAGGCTTACATCCCCTTCCTGACCTTCGGCATGGCCGAAGCGGCGGCGTTGGGCGTGAAGCAGGTGGTGATGGGGATGCCGCACCGGGGCCGCATGAACGTGCTGCGCAACGTCATGGGCCTGTCGCCCGAGGAGATGACGGCGCTCTACACCGACACGCCGTTGCCGCACCTGCCGTTTGCTGACATCAAGGACCACCTGGGCGTGACACGGGTGCTGTCGACCCCGAACGGTGATGTGCGCACGGTGCTGGCCAGCAACCCGTCCCACCTGGAGGCCGTCACCCCGGTCATTGCCGGCATGGCCCGTGCGCTGCAGGACGATGTGCCTGCCTCCTTGGGTCGAGACAGCGTGTTGCCGATCATCGTGCACGGTGACGCGGCATTCTGCGGTCAGGGCATCGTCACCGAGACGCTGAACCTGGCGCGCACCCGCGGCTACGGTCTGCAGGGCATCGTGCACGTGCTGCTCAACAACCAGATCGGTTCGACCATCTCGCACCGCGCCGATGCCCGCTCGACGCTGCACAGCGCCGACATCGCCCGCGGCTACGACCTGCCGATCCTGCACGCCAACGCCGACACGCCGGAAGCCGTGGTGCGGGCGGCGGAACTGGCGGTGGCTTTCCGCCAGCGTTTCCACCACGACATTCTTGTCGACATCGTCGGCTATCGGCGCAAGGGCCATTTTGGGCACGACGATCCCACCTGCACACAGCCGGCCATGCAGCGCGTGGTCCAGGCCAAGCCGACGGCAGTCGTCCTGTATCGGCAGGCGCTGATCGAGGGGCACGGCATCGATGCGGCGCAGGTCGAGCAGATCGAACAGGCGGTGGAGGCGGACCAAGGTCTGGACGTCACGCCCTTTGACGCGAGCGGGCAGGAGGCCTCGGCGGCCGGAACGGGCTCGAACCGGGCGGGCACGACGAAGACAGCCGTCACGTTCGACCGGCTGCGCGCCCATGCCCAGACCTTGTGCCGCGTGCCCGAGGGCTTCGCGCTCCACCGCGACGTGGCCGCGTTGCTGGGGCGCTGGCAACAGACCCTGGCCGATGCCGCTCAGGCGGTGGACTGGAACCTGAGCGAGGCCCTGGCCTTCGCCTCCCTGCTGGCGGATGGTCACCACGTGCGCCTGACCGGACTGGACATCGGGCGCGGCAGCTTCTTCCACCGCTACTGCGTCTGGCACAACCAGACCGCCGACACCGACGGCGAAGACCTGTACGTCCCGCTGCGGCACCTGCAACCTTCGCAAGGGTCGTTTGCCGTCTTCGACACGCCGTTGTCGGAAGAAGCGGTGCTGGGCTTCGAGTACGGCTACTCCCTCCAGACCCGTGACACCCTGGTGCTGTGGGAAGCCCAGTTCGGCGACTTCGTCAACAACGCCCAGGTCATCATCGACCAGTTCATCGCCACGGGCGAGTCCAAGTGGGGCAACCGCAGCCGCCTGGTGGTGCTGCTGCCGCACGGCTACGAAGGGGGGGGGCCGGAGCACTCCAGCGCCTATCTGGGGCGCTTCCTGTCGCTGTGTGCGGAGCAGAACATGGCGGTGGCCATGCCCAGCACCTCGGCGCAGATGTTCCACCTGCTGCGCCGTCAGGCCCTGCAGGCCGACGCGCGGCCCTTGATCGTCTTCACGCCCAAGTGGGAGCTGTACGGCTGCAAGGCCAGTCACGCGACCTGGGCCGCTTTTGAGCGGGACCGCTTTGAGAACGTGATGGAGCCTGCCGTGGTGCCGGCCTCCGTGGAGCGGCTGCTGCTGTGCAGCGGCAAGGTGGCCCATGCGGTGGAAGAACGGCTGGCGGCTTTGCCCGAGGCGGCCGCCCGCATGACGGTGGCCCGGGTGGAGCAGCTGTATCCCTTCCCGGGGGACGAGGTGCGTGCGCTGCTGTCGCGCCTCTCTGGCGTGCGTGAGGTGATGTGGGTGCAGGAAGAGCCCCGCAACCACGGGGCGTGGCCCTGGGTGCGCGAGTGGCTGGAGGGGGTGCTGCCCGCGTCCGTGCAGCTGCGCTGCGCCGCGCGCCCGGCGGCCGCGTCGTGCGCCACCATCGGGCGCAGGCGCCACCTGGAGGAGATGGCCGAGCTGCTGGACCTGGCCTTGGGCGCCTGAGGCGCCGCCGTGCAGGTCAGACCGCCGCTGTCTCGGGGGTGTTGCGGCCGATCAGGTAGATCGGCGCGCTCTTGAAGTAGGCCAGCACGTCGCCCGCCGGCATCGGCCGGGCGAAGTAGTAGCCCTGCAGGCGGTCGCAACCCAGTTCGGCCAACGCCTTGGCCTGCGGCAGGGTTTCCACACCTTCGGCCACGGTGCGCAGGCCGAGTGAGCGCGCCATGTCGAAAGTGGCGCGCACGATGGCGTGGGTCTGGTGGTTGTCCAGCATCTCGTCGGTGAAGGACTTGTCCAGCTTGATCACATCGAGCTCGAACCGTTTGATGTAGCTGAGCGAGGAGTAGCCGGTACCGAAGTCGTCCAGCGCGATCGACACCCCCAGGTCCTTGATCCGGGAGACCAGGTCCAGGTGGGCCTGGACGTCCTGCATCAGGACGGACTCGGTGATTTCGATCTGCAGGCAGCCGGCGGGCAGGCCACTGCTTTCGAGGGCATGGTGCACGACATGGAGGATTTCTCCGCCCATGAACTGTCGACCCGAGACGTTGACCGACAGCGTCAGGCCCTCGTGACCCATCTTGCGCCACTCGGCCATCTGTCGGCACGCGGTCTGCATGGCCCACGTGCCCAGTTCGATGATGGCGCCGTTCTTTTCGGCCATGGGGATGAACAGGCCGGGCGAAACGCGGCCGAACAGCGGGTGTTCCCAGCGCATCAGGGCCTCGACGCCGGTGACCTTGCCGGTGCGGGCACAGACCAGGGGCTGGTAGTGCAGTTCCAGCTCGTTGCGCTGCGCGGCACCGAACAGGGCGTTTTCCATCGACAGACGGCGGTGGGCCCCTTCGCTCATGTCCCGCGAGTAGGTCACGGCCATGTTGCCGCCTTGCTGTTTGGCGCGGTACATGGCGATGTCGGCATTGGCGACCAGGGTCTCGCTGGTGGTGACTTCGGCGTCCAGCAGGGCGATGCCGATGGAGGCGGTCACGCGCAGTTGCAGGCCTTGATACTCGACCGGTGCGGCCAGGGCCTTCAGGCAGCGGTGGGCAAAGGCCTCGGCGGCACCCGGCGTGCGCAGGTCCGGCAGGACGATGACGAATTCGTCCCCACCCCAGCGGGCAATGGTCTCGTCGTCCCGGGCGCAGGCGCGCAGCCGTTCCGACACACAGGAAATGATCTCGTCGCCGCTGTGGTGCCCCAGGGTGTCGTTGATTTCCTTGAAGCGGTCGATGTCCACCAGCAGCGCGGCCACGCGCGACTCCTGGCGGCGGGCGCGGTCGATGGCTTCGGAGAGTCGCTCATCCAGCATCAGTCGGTTGGGCAGACCGGTCAGGCCGTCGATGCGGGCTTCGCGGTACAGGCGCAGCTCAAGGCTCTTGCGCTCGTCGATGTTGCGTGACACGCACAGGATCTCGCAGCGGCCGTTTTCTCCAGGCAGGACGCCCATCACGCTTTCGAGCCAGACGTAGCCGTCGGTGGCGTGCAGGGCGCGGTAAGACAGGGTGATCGGCGGCGCGCCGCGTCCGACGTCGAGGAAGACCTGCTGCACGTGGCCCGTGTCTTCGGGATGCACGCGCTCGAACCAGGTTCGGCTGCCCAGGACCCCGGATGCCTCCAGTCCCAGCACGGTGGCACTGGACGGCGAGGCGTAGGTCACGGCACCTTCGGCGTCGTGCTTGGTGATCAGGTCGGTCGAGGCCTCGGTGATGACCTTGTACTGGCTCATCGCCGCGATCAGAGCGTCCTCACGCTCGTTGAGGCGATGCGTCAGGGCATTGAACGCCGTGATCAGCGAGCGCATTTCGCGGGCGCCGCCGGTGAGCTGGAGGGCTTCCACCCGCCCTTGGCTGGAGGTGTAGGCGGCGATGTGATCGATGAGCTCGCGCAGCGGCGAAAGAATGCGTCGCGCGAGCACCCAGGTCACGGTCAAGGCCATGGCCAGGGACACGAAAAGCACCATCAGGAACTGGCGCAACAGGGGCTTGACGTAGTCCTGTGCCTCTTCCACCGGGTAGGTCGAGGACAGCACCCAGCCAGCGCTCTTCAAGCGCTTGTAGGCCACGAACACCGGTCGCCCCAGGTTGTCCACGCTTTGCCCGGAACCCTCGAACCCGCTCAGGGCGCGGTCGAACAGTTCGTTCTGGCCGCGGGCGAACAAGGGTTTGGACAGCAGTTGCTTGTCCTTGGCCATCAGCACCTTGCCGTCGGCCGTCGTGATGAAGACCGATCCGGTCTGGCCGACCGTGGTCTTCTCTATGTCGCCCAGCAGCTCGGGGCGGCTCAGGCCCAGGCTGCCCGTCAGCAGGCCCAGCAGTTGGCCGTCCTTGCTCAGCACCGGCATGGTGAGGACCACCACGAAGCTCTTGTCGCCCGTGTTGGTCATGAATGGCTCAGAGATCACCGGCTGTTTGGTGTCCAGGGTCTTGCGGATGTAGGGACGCCAAGTGGCGTCCTGACCGAGGCGGTCGGTGCGGTAGGGACGCTCGGCCACGAGCTTGCCCTGGGCCGAGAACAGGAACACCGAACGGTCGAACACCGCCGACAGGCCGTGGTTGCGGTTGAGCACCTCCTGGGCATGGGCGAAATCGACGAGATCCTCCTCGCGAATCTGGCTGGCGCTGACCTTGAGGGCGTTCTGCAGCAGCTCGATGTGGTGGTCCACGCCGCGCGCCATGCGATCGACCAGCAGGTCCTGCTCCTTGTACAGGATGGACCGCAGCTGGGCGTTGAACGTGTCCACCGACAGGAAGGCGATGGCCGACATGGCCGCCAGAACCACCAGCGAAAGCGCCAAGGTGATGCGTGTGGCGACGCTGTCGGGCGTCAACCGGCGCAGGGCGGACCAGGGTCGGAGAGAGAAGATCATGAAACGGCTCTGATCTGAAGGATTCGTACCTCGTGTTTATCGACGTACCCCCTGGTTCCAAAAGGGCGAACAGCCGGGTGGACCCTGTCCAATCAGGCCGATGGCAGGGTGGATCGATGGGGGACCGGCGAATTCCGGTCATATGCACGCCTTACGATGCACGGCCATGACGCGAGCACAGATCTTTTGGGCGGGAGTGCTGTCGGCCGCGACCTCGGCGGCGTGGGCCGCACGCCCCTTCGTGACCGACGACGCCCGCCTGACCACGGCCGGCAGTTGCCAACTTGAAACCTGGACCCGGGTCTACCCCGACAGCCGCGAGCTGTGGGCCCTGCCGGCCTGCAATCCGACGGGCAACCTGGAATTGACGCTTGGGGGCGGCGTCGCCCGCAACGAGGGTGAGCCTCGCACGCAGGACTATGTCCTCCAGGTCAAGACGCTGGTGCGCCCGCTGGCAACCAACGGCTGGGGGTGGGGGCTGGGGGCCGGCACGGTGCGGCACCCGGAGATCAGCCCGGGGCCCAATCTGCTGGGCAACACCTATGCGTACGTGCCGCTGTCCTGGTCGCTGGCCGATGACGACGTGGTGCTGCATGCCAACGTGGGCTGGCTGCGTGACCGCGCCAGCCACGGTGACCGCATGACCTGGGGCCTGGGCGGTGAGTTCCGCCTTGCCGAGCGTCTGCAGGGCATGGTCGAGCTGTTCGGCGACGACCACCGCACGCCCTATGCGCAGGTGGGTTTGCGCTATTCCATCGTGCCCGATCGGGTGCAGGTGGATGGGAGCTTCGGGCGACCTGTGGGTGGCCCAGGGGCGGGGCGGTGGGTGTCGGTGGGGTTGCGGTTCACACCGGCAAAGTTGTTCGACTGAGCCTGGCAGGGCGGATCAGTGCGCCGTGCGGGAAGGCGGTGTGGCGTGCCAGCCTGTGCCTGAGGGGATTGTTTCCCGGGGAGCTTGCGGTGGGTGCGACGACGGGAAGGGCCGTGCGGCAGCGGCTTCCAGCACCCGGTCGGCATCCAGTGAACGGATCGGTATCGTTGTGCTGCGCGGCACCAGCCCTTGCGCGATCAAGGTCTCATACCGCAGCGCACACACCCGCAGGAACGAGCTGAAGTTGCCCACAGCCCCTCGGTCGGCCACCAGCTCGTCGTACAGCCGCTCGATGAGCTGCACCACGCCCATGCCGTCGCGCTGGGCGATCTCCTCCAGCACATCCCAGTACAGGTTCTCCAGGCGCAGACTGGTGACCACGCCGTGCAGGCGCACCGAGCGCGTGCGGCTCTCGTAGCTGGCGGGATCGGCGCTGATGAAGATCTTGCACATGGAAGGGCTCTCCGAAGACTGCGGCGGGGCGGTGGCCGGGACCGGTCCGTCAGTGCGTGATGCGCGTGCCCAGCACGGCCAGGAACTGGCTCATCCAGGCGGGGTGCGCCGGCCACGCGGGCGCGGAGATCAGCTTGCCGTCGGTGATGGCCTGATCCACCGGGATGCCCACATATTCTGCGCCGGCCAGCTCCACCTCGACCTGGCAGGCCGGATAAGCACTCACGCGCCGACCCTTGATCAGCCCCGTGGCCGCCAGCAGCTGCGCACCGTGGCACACCGCCGCCACCGGCTTGTCGGCCTCCAGGAAATGCCGCGCCATGGCCACGACGGCCGAGTTCAGCCGCAGGTACTCCGGCGCGCGGCCGCCGGGCACCACCAGCGCGTCGTAGGTCTCGACCTTCACCTCGTCGAAGCTGAAGTTCAGCGTGAAGCGGTGACCGGGCTTTTCGCTGTAGGTCTGCGCGCCCTCGAAGTCGTGGATGGCCGTCATCACGAAATCGCCCGCCCTCTTGTCGGGGCACACCGCATGCACCGTGTGGCCCACCGCCAGCAGCGTCTGAAACGGCACCATCGTCTCGTAGTCCTCGGCGTAGTCGCCGCACAGCATCAGGATCTTCTTGCTCATGACCGGTCTCCGG
>CAYRBG010000048.1:0-14760 GCA_964422355.1 uncultured Sphaerotilus sp.
TGGCGCGTCGGGACCAAGGTCAATGTCACGCTGATTGCGCTGACATCGTTCTTTCTGGCGTCGATGTTCGTGGGACTCAATGTCCTGCTCAAGCGCCAGTTCGAAGAGCGCATCACGCGCGACGTGACGCAGCAGGTGCAGGTCATGCAGCGCATGATCGAAGCGGCCGAGCAGGATCAGCGTCGTCACATCGACCAGTTGGCCAAGGCCCTGGGGAGCCGTCTGCAAGGCCGCATCGAGATCGGTGCGGGAACGGCCCCCACCGGCAACCGCGCCGTCACCGCGGTGCTGTTCGATGGCCGCACCCTCAATGGCGATCACCGCTTCATCGACGACTTCAGCCGCGACACCACCTCGGTGGCCACGGTGTTCGTCAAGAGCGGCGACGAATTCGTCCGCGTCACCACCTCGGTCAAGACCGACAAGGGCGAGCGTGCGGACGGGACGGCTCTGGCCGCCAACCATCCGGCCCAGGCGCTGCTGCGCCGGGGGGAGAGCTACGTCGGCTCGGCCGTGCTGTTCGGCCGCCGCTACGTCACCCGTTACGACCCGCTGCGCGATGCCAAGGGGCAAGTGATCGGCGCGGCATTTGTCGGGCTGGACTTCTCGGCTCAGAACGAGTCGGTCAAGGCTGCGCTGCGCTCGGTCAAGATCGGCAACACGGGCTATTTCTACGTGTTGGGTTCGGCCCAGGGCGACGACTACGGCCGGCTGCTGGTGCACCCCTTCATCGAAGGCAAGTCGGTGCTCGATCAGCGCGACGCCGACGGCAAGGACTTCATCCGCCCGATGCTGGAGAAGGCGGAAGGCGTGAGTCGATATCCGTGGATCAACAGCGCAGCCCAGGAAACGAGTGCGCGCGACAAGGTGGCGGCCCATGTGCACATCAAGGCCTGGGATTGGGTGCTGGTGGGCGGGGCTTATGTCGACGACTACGCGGCCGACCTCACCGCCATGCGCATGGTGTATGGCGGTTGTGTCGTGTCTTTCCTGGTGGTTTTCGTGCTGGCTTGCCGCATGCTGATGGCCCGCTTGGTGGCCTGTCCGTTGGCGCAGGCCGAAGCCGCCGGCATGGCATTTGCGCAGGGCGACCTGCATGCCTTTGACGAGCTGTCGAACACCGATCGTCAGGACGAGGTGGGCATGCTGTTCACCGCGCTGGGCAGTGTGGGTTGCAGCATGGCCATGGTGGTCGAGATGGTGCGCCAGAACGCGGATCACCTGTCCACATCGAGCGTCGAGATCGCGCAGGGCAACCAGGACCTGTCCGACCGCACCGAGCAGCAGGCCGCCGCGCTCGAAAAGACCGTTTCGTCCATGACCGAACTGGGCGAGACCGTGCAGCGCAATGCCGAGCACGCCCAGGTGGCGACCCAGCTGGCCCAGGAGGCCAGTCGCGTGGCCGGTGATGGCGGGCAAGTCGTGTCCAACGTCGTGGACACGATGCGCGGCATCAGCGATTCGGCCAAGCGCATCGCCGAGATCATTTCGGTGATGGACGGCATCAGTTTTCAGACCAACATCCTGGCGCTGAACGCGGCGGTGGAAGCGGCGCGCGCCGGCGAATCGGGCCGCGGCTTTGCCGTCGTGGCCGGCGAGGTGCGCAGCCTGGCCAACCGCAGCGCCGAGGCCGCGCGCGAGATCCGTGGCCTGATCCAGGACAGCGTCGAGCGCACCGAGGCCGGCAGCGATCTGGTCAACCGAGCCGGCACGACCATGGCCCAGGTGGAGCAGAGCATCCAGCGCGTCACCGACCTGATGACCGAGATCAGCCACGCCAGCCGCGACCAACGCGACGGCGTGGGGCAGGTCAGCCAGGCCATCACGCAGATCGATCAGGCCACGCAGCAGAACGCGGCGCTGGTCGAGCAGATGGCCGCCGCCGCCGCCAGCCTGCGCTCGCAGGCCGAGGAGCTGGTGGGGTCGGTGGAGATCTTCAAGGCGTGACGCGGGCGGGGCGTGCAGACCGCAAGAATCGGTTTGCGCCGCCCCATCAAGTTCGGGCACGCTCGGGGCATTCCTTCAACGGATGCTTGCCCCGACACCGTGATGCCCATCGAACCGACCCCTTCCCGCACTTACGACCAGATCGCCCGGGCCATGCGCTACGTCGTGGCCCACGCCCAGCGTCAGCCCTCGCTGGATGAGCTGGCCGCGGAGGTGGGGCTGAGTCCGTTCCACCTGCAGCGCCTGTTCAGCGAATGGGCGGGCCTTTCTCCCAAGCGGTTTCTTCAGGTGCTCACCAAGGAGCACGTGCGCCAGCGCCTGCAGGCCGGCGACGACCTGCTGACGGTGGCCGACGCCGCCGGTCTGAGCAGCCCCAGCCGCGTGCACGACCTGATGGTGAGCTGCGAGGCCATGACCCCCGGTGAGGTCCAGGCGGCCGGACGGGGCTTGACCGTCGGCTTCGGCTGGGGCGATACACCCTTTGGCGCGGCCCTGCTGGCGTGGACGCCGCGTGGGCTTTGCCACCTCGTGTTTGCGCTGGATGACCCGCAGGCGCAAGAGGAGGAGCTGCGCGCGCGCTGGCAGGGCGCGACGCTGCAGCGTGACGATGCGGAGGCGGCCGCCAGGCTCGCACAAGTCTTCCCGGAAGTGCCGACGCCAGGGCGCCTGCACCTCGTGCTGCGCGGCACCAACTTCCAAGTTCGGGTGTGGGAGGCGCTGTTGCGCACCGATCTCGGTCAGGTGCTGTCCTACAGCGAGCTGGCGCAGCGCATCGGCTCACCCCGGGCGCAGCGCGCGGTGGGCTCGGCGTTGGCGGCCAATTCGATCGGCTACCTCATCCCTTGCCACCGCGTGATCCGCGAGTCGGGCGTCGTGGGGCCGTTCCGCTGGGGCAGCGAGCGCAAGCTGGCGATGCTGGGCTGGGAGGCCGGCCGGATCAATCCAGAGTGAAGGCCACCGGGGTGCAGCCGTCGAAGCGCACTTCGGCGGTTTGACTGGGGGCGAGGGGCACCGCTCCGGTCCAGGTGCCGGTGGTGACCACGGTGCCTGCAGGCACTGTGGCGCCGTGGCGCGTCAGGTGCTGCAGCCAAGCCGGCATGCCCCAGAAGGGATGACCCAGCGGGTGCGTGCCCACGAAGCGGCGCGGCGTTTCACCGCTGAGGGTAAGCGTGCAGCCAAGGGCGGACCAATCTGCCTCGGGCGTGACCGGCTGCCACGCGCCGAGCACCAGGGCACCGCCAGACTGCAGATCAGCCAGTCGCAGCGGCGCGGCCGCCAGTGGGTCGGGTTGCCAGCGGCTGTCCACCACCTCGATGGCCACACATTGGGCGTCGAACAGCGCGGCCAGTTCGGCCGCGGGCTGATCCGGGTGAAGGGCTGCGGCTTCGGAGGGCGTGACGTCGCGGCCCAGGCGCAGGGCGATTTCGCCTTCCACGCGGACGCGCCAGAAGGGCCAACCGGGCAATCGAGCGGGGGCGTCCGCGTGGGCGAGAACGACGGCAGCCGGCGGAATGGCCGCATGGGTGAGGGCACCCGCGCGCGAGGCGCCGCCCGACTTCCAATGCCCGGCCACCTCGGCCTGCGCCCACCAGCCCATCCGCACGCCCAGCGCATGCTGCACGGCACAGGCCGCTTCGTTGTCAGGGAGCGCATCGGCCCAGTCGGGGCCGGAGAGCGGCGCTCGCTCACCACGGCGCACGGCGATCAACGCTTCCAGCAGTTCGAGGGCGCGGGGTGACAGGGGGGAGTCGAAAGACGAGGACATGGCCAAATTCTGCACCGTCGGCGCCGCTGCGGCTGCTTATCATCGCTGCCATCCCTCAACGTTGCGCCTTGCGGGCGCTCAGGAGCGAGTCACCATGGGTCTGTTCGATTTCGCCAAGAAGCAGTTCATCGACGTTCTGGAGTGGCTTGAGCCCGGCGACGGTGTGCTGGCCTGGCGCTACCCCATGGCCGACAACGAGATCCAGAACGGCGCCGTGCTGACCGTGCGCGAGTCGCAGATGGCGGTGTTCGTCAACGAAGGCCAGGTGGCCGACGTGTTCGGCCCGGGCCGCCACACGCTGACCACACAGACCCTGCCGGTGCTCACCAACCTCAAGAACTGGGACAAGCTGTTTGCCTCCCCGTTCAAGAGCGACGTCTACTTCTTCAGCACCCGCCAACAGGTGGACCAGCGCTGGGGCACCCAGCAGCCCGTCACCCTGCGCGACAAGGACTTCGGCGCCGTGCGCCTGCGCGCCTTCGGCAACTACGCCTACCGCGTGACCGATCCGAAGACCTTCATGAAGGAGATCAGCGGCACGCGCGACACCTACACCGTGGCCGACCTGGACGGTCAGTTGCGCGGCCTGGTGCTGCAGCACCTGTCGGATGCTGTGGCGCAGAGCGGTGTGGCCTTCCTGGACCTGGCAGCCAACCAGGTCGAGTTCGCGCAGCAGATCCAGAAGGTGGTGGCGCCCGAGTTCGCCAAGCTCGGCCTGCAGCTCGACACCGTGACGCTGCAGAACGTCTCGCTGCCCGAAGACCTGCAGAAGGTGCTCGACCAGAAGATCGGCATGGGCATGGTCGGCAACGACATGGGCAAGTTCATGCAGTACCAGACCGCGCAGGCCATTCCGGCGATGGCGCAGGGCGCGGGTGGCAGCGGCATTGCGGGCGACGCCATGGGTCTGGGCGCAGGTGTCGCACTGGGTCAGGTGCTGGCGCAGAACCTCCAGCAGGGGCTGCATGGGGGCGCGTCCGCCGCTGCTGCGCCTGCCGCACCCGCGGCTCCGGCCATGACGGCCGACGAGGTGCTGGCCACCATCGAAAAGCTGGGCGCGCTCAAGGACAAGGGTCTGCTGACCGAGGCCGAGTTCAGCGCCAAGAAGGCCGAGCTGCTGGCCAAGCTGGTCTGATCGTCCACCTTGGCCGAGTCCCCACAACGCGTCTACCGCGCCGTCTGCCCGAACTGCGGCGGTGCGGTGGATTTCCGCTCGGCCGCCTCGGCCAGTGCGGTGTGCACGTGGTGCCGCAGCACGCTGGTGCGCGAGGGCGAGGCGCTGCGCCGCATCGGCGAGAGCGCCGAGGTCTTTGACGACCACTCGCCGCTGCAGCTCGGCGTCACCGGCAGCTACCTGGGGCGCGCGTTCACGCTGGTCGGACGGCTGCAGTTGCGCTATGCGGAGGGCAGTTGGAACGAGTGGCACGCGCTGTTCGACGATTCGGGCGAGGGCGCCGCCGGCCCGACGGGGGGCGGCACACCCAAGATCGCCTGGCTGTCGGAGGACAACGGCCGGTACGTCTTCAGCTTCGAGGCCCCGCTGAGCGAGGCCGCACCCAGCCGCTTCGACCTGATGGCGGGAGGCCGCTGCTCGGTGGCGGGGCAGGCTTGGAGCGTGGCTTCGGTCACCGCGGTGCAGGTGGGCGCCGCACAGGGGGAACTGCCGCACGCGCCACCGCCGCCCGAGCTCAGCTATACCGTCGTCGACCTGCGCAACACGCGGGACGAGGTGGGCTCGCTCGACTATGCCGATCCGCAGCAGCCCGTGTGGTCGATCGGCCGTGGGGTGCGGCTGAGCGAGCTCAAGCTGCAGGGCTTGCGCACGGCCGAGGACAGCGCCGCGGCGATGAAGGGCCGCAGCATCGAGTGCCCAAGCTGCGGCGCATCGCTGGAGGTGCGGCTGGACAGCACCCGCTCGCTCACCTGCGGCCAGTGCAAAGCCGTGGTGGACATCTCCAAGGGCGTGGGGGCCGACATGGCCCACTACGCCCAAGCCAACGGCATGGCGCCGCAGATTCCGCTGGGCTCGACCGGCAAGCTGGCTCTGGGCACGACCGAGCTTTTGCCCTGGCAGGTGGTGGGCTACATGGAGCGCTGTGATCTGCCCGAGGAGGACGGCGACGAGCAGACCTTCTGGCGCGAGTACCTGCTCTACCACCGGACCGAAGGCTTCGTCTTCCTGGTGGACGCCGAAGACGGCTGGAGCTGGGCCCGCCCGCTCACCGGCGTGCCGGAACAGTCAAGCGACCGCGCCACCTGGGCGGGCGTGCGCTACAAGCGCCGCTGGGCCTATGCGGCCAAGACCACCTACGTGCTGGGCGAGTTCTACTGGCGCGTGCGCCGCAACGAGCGCAGCCAGGTGGACGACTACGACGGCGAGGGCACAAATGCCCGCAAGCGTCTGAGTCGCGAGCAACAGAACATGGAGATCGTGTGGTCGGCCGGCGAAACGCTGGACGCCGGTGACGTGGCCGACGCCTTCGGCATCCTGCCCGGTGCCCGCGAAGCCTTGCGCCGCGATGCTGCCCCCACCAGCTTCAAAGCCGACCGCAACTGGCCTCTGATGCTGACATTGATTCTTGTCGCACTGATGATCCTGTGGGCCATGCGCTCGTGCGACTCCGGCCGCTGCGACGACGTGCGCCGCGCCTTCGGCGAATCCAGCCTCGAATACCAACAGTGCCTGCGCTCCTCGGGCAGCTACGGGGGCAGCTCCGGCGGCTCCTGGGGCGGTTACAGCAGCGGGGGCGGGGGCCACAAGTAGGTCGGCGCCCCCTAAAACACCAAGGAAGAACACCATGAACATGCTCCACCCCGAAGTCATCCTCGGCTCCGTGCTCTACGCCGTCATCGGCGTGGTGGTGCTGTGGGTCAGCCTCATCGTCATCGACAAGCTCACACCCTACAAGCTGTGGGAGGAGATCGTCGAGCACAAGAACGTGGCGCTGGCCATCGTCGTGGCCGGCATGTTCATCGCCATCGGGCAGATCGTCGCGGCGGCGATTCATGGGTGAACGCGCGGCGGAGGAATCCGTCAGCGTGGCCGAGCTGGCGCTGCTGGCCTCGGTTTTCCTGATCGCGGCCTGCGGGCTGGTCTACGAACTGGCGGCCGGGGCGCTGGCCAGTTACCTGCTGGGCGATTCGGTCCTGCAGTTCTCCACCGTGATCGGCACCTACCTGTTTGCCATGGGCATCGGCTCGTGGCTGAGCCGGTTCGTGGAGCGGCAGTTGGTGGCGGTGTTCCTGCAGGTGGAACTGCTGGTGGGGTTGGTCGGCGGGCTGATGCCGGCGGGGCTGTTTGCAGGCTTCAACCTGCTGCCGGGCGGGGCGCAGCCTGCGTTCCGGGTGCTGCTGTATGGGCTGGTGCTGCTGGTGGGTGTGCTGGTGGGGCTGGAGATTCCGCTGGTGATGCGCATCCTGCAGCGGCGGTTCAGGCAGCGCTATGCGTTCAAGGACCTGGTGTCGCAGGTGCTGACCTTCGACTACCTGGGCGCGCTCGTCGTGGCGCTGGCCTTTCCGCTGTTGCTGGTGCCGCACCTGGGGCTGATCCGCACCGGCGTGCTGTTCGGGTTGATGAACGCGGGGGTGGCGGTGTGGGCGCTGTGGCTGTTCCGGCCCGACCTGCGGTGCTGGCGGGTGCACGCCGGGGCCTGCGCGGGCGTGGTGGGCGCGCTGCTGGCCATGATGGCGGGCGCCGATCACCTCACCACCTGGGCCGAAGACCGCTTCTACGGCGACCGCATCGTCTACAAGGCACAGAGCGATTACCAGCGCGTGGTCGTCACGGCCGGCCCCGTGGGGGCGCGCCTGTTCCTCAACGGCAACCTGCAGTTTCACGAGCGCGACGAGTACCGCTATCACGAGGCGCTGGTGCACCCGGCCATGGCTGCTCACGGGGCGCCGAAGAAGGTGCTGGTGCTGGGCGGCGGCGACGGCCTGGCGGTGCGCGAGATCCTGCGCCACCCCAGCGTCGAGCAGGTGACGCTGGTCGAGCTGGACCCGCACATGACGCACCTGTTCGCCGAGCAGCCGCGCTTGCGCGAGCTCAACCGCGACGCGCTGCGCTCGCCCAAGCTGCGCATCGTCAACGCCGACGCCTTCGGCTGGCTGGAGCAGCAGCGCGACTTCTGGGACGTGATCGTCATCGACTTTCCGGACCCCAGCAGCTACGCCATCGGCAAGCTCTACAGCACCAGCTTCTACCAGGTGGCGGACCAGCACCTGGCCGCCGACGGCTACGCCGTGATCCAGACCACCTCGCCGCTGATTGCCCGGCGCAGCTTCTGGACCGTGGTGGCCACGCTGGAGGCCGTGGGCCTGCAGGCCACGCCGTACCACGCCCATGTGCCCAGCTTTGGCGAATGGGGCTTTGTGCTGGCCAGCCGTCGACCGTGGCGGGCGCCGACGCAACTGCCGGCCGGGTTGCGTTTTTTGACCGTGCCCGGGCTGCCGGCGCTGTTCGACTTTCCGCCCGACATGGCCCGCGTGCCCATGCCGCCCAACCGCCTGTCGGACCAAGGGCTGGTGCGCACCTTCGAGGAAGAGTGGGGGCGGGTGCATTGAGCGCGAAGCCTGAGCCGACGTCGGCACGTCGACCGGAGGGGCGGACGGAGGAGCGCAGCGCAGGAGCGGACACTTCGGGACGGGCCAATGCAGCGGCTCAAGGCTGGACCCGCCGGGCCCATCTGCGCACGCTGGGGTCGGCCGTGGCCGCGGCGGCCACCGGCACGCTGACGGCAGTCTCTGGAGTGGGGGCCATGCTTGGCCTGACGGGATGCCGGCAGCGAGGCTTGACCGAGAGCGAGGCTTCCGCGCATCTGGACGAGGTCCTGTCCCGGCTGCCCGGCGGCTGGGTGGGCGCCCACGCCGACCGCGGTCACCGCCTGCGCACGCTGCGTTCGGGCGCGTGGCCCGCGCCGCAGCGGCAGCGCCGGGTGCAGGTGCTCATCGTCGGTGCCGGGGTGTCGGGGTTGGCGGCGGCGCGGGCGCTCGCCCAGCGCGGGGTGTCCGACGTGGCGCTGCTGGACCTGGAGGGCGAGGCCGGCGGCAATGCGCGCGGTCACACCTTGGGCGGCATGGCGTGCCCGCTGGGGGCGCACTACCTGCCGGTGCCGGGCCCGAACGCACCGCAGATCCAGGCGCTGCTGCAGGAGCTTGGACTGGCCCGCCACGAACACGGCCGCTGGGTGTACGACGAGCGCCACTTGTGCCACAGCCCGCAGGAGCGCCTCTACATCGACGGTGCTTGGCACGACGGCCTGCTGCCGCCGGCCGAGCCGGGGTCGACCACGCAGGCGCAGTACCGCCGCTTCGGCGAGCGCGTGGCCCAGCTGCAGCGCGAGCGGCCCTTTGTGCTGCCCAGCGTGGACCAGGCGCTCTCGCCCTCGCACCGCAGCCTGGACGCCCAAACCCTGGCCCACTGGCTGCTGCGCGAGGGCCTGACCGATGAGCGCCTGCGCTGGTACCTGGACTACTGCTGCCGCGACGACTACGGTGCAGGGCTGGATACCGTGTCAGCCTGGGCGGGCATCCACTACTTCGCGAGCCGGCACGGCTTTCATGCGCCGGGCGAGGGCGTGGCGGGCGGCGAATCCGAACGCGAGCCCGTGCTGACCTGGCCCGAAGGCAATGCCTGGCTCACCCGCCGCCTGGCCGAGCCCCTGCGCGAGCACCTGCACCTGGGCCGCACCGTGCTGCAAGTCCAGCCCGGCAAGCACGACGTGACCGTGATGGCCTGGGACGAGACCACGGGCACCACCGAGGCCTGGCGGGCCGACCAAGTCATCCTGGCCGTGCCGCTGTTCGTGGCTGCGCGCCTGCTGGACCCGCTGCCCGAGGTGCTGCGCCAGGCCGCATCCGTGGCACGCTACGCGCCGTGGCTCGTGACCAACCTGCACCTCGGCGAGCCGTTGCTGCCTCGCGTGGGTGCACCGCCTGCGTGGGACAGCGTGGTCTACCGGGGCACCACCCTGGGCCATGTCGATGCCATGCACCAGAGCCTGCGCCCGCACGAAGGCCAGACGGTGCTGACGGTCTACCAGGCGCTGCCGGCCGACCAGCGCGCCGCCCTGTTGGACCCGGCCCGGCCCTGGACGCACTGGGCCCGCCACGCCCTGACCGACCTGCTGGCGCTGCAGCCCGACCTGCCGGACAAGCTGCGCCGCGTCGACCTCATGCGCTACGGCCACGCCATGCGCATTCCCGTGCCGGGCACGCGGGCGGACGCAGCACGCCAAGTGTTGGCGCAGTGTGCGCTGCCGGGGCGCGTGCAGTTGGCACACGCCGATCTGGCGGGCTACTCGGTGTTTGAGGAGGCCTACACGGCCGGCTGGAATGCCGCCGGCGCATCGCGCCGCACCGTCTGCCAACGGGGCTGAGCCGGCGCAAAAGCGGCTTGGAGCGCCGTGGCCAGCCGGTGGGCGGCCGGGTGGGCGTCGCCGCTGCGGTTGCAGACGTAGATGTCCAGCGTCACCAGACCCAGCTCAGGCCAGGAGTGCAGCGCCAGGTGCGACTCGGCCAGCAGCACCGTGCCCGTGACCCCGGCGGGCAGGCCGGGCGATGCAGGCGCGAAGCTGTGGAACAGGTCGCCCACCATGCGCAGCCCCGCGGCCTTCACCTCCGACAGGCACAGTGCGCGCAAGGCCACGGCGTCGCACAGCAGCGCGGGCGGACAGCGGCAGTCGTGGAGATCGGCGATGAGGTGCAGGCCGTGCATGGGGTGGAGCGAAGTCGACCAAGGCGGGTCGAGAACACAGCCATTATCCGGATGCCGCCGGGAGGCGGGCGTGAGCGGGAATCAACGCCAGCCGCGATGCCAGCCGTGATGATGGTGATGCCAGCCGTATCCGCGATGGGGATGGGACATCCACACCCAACCCGGGCCGGGTGCTGCATAGGCCGGTGCCACATAGACCTGCGGTCCGGGCACCATCACCGCCGGGCGCGGCTCCACCGGTGCGACCACGCAGCCGGACAGCCCCAACATCACCACGCCCAAAGCCAGCGCGGCTCCCGCGCGACCCGACATGCGTTGCCCACTCAAGGAGCGACCGGCAGTCAAAGAGCTTTTCATGGACTTCCTACAAGCAGTGAAGGTCCCTCTACAACGGTCCGCGAGGCGGTCCGTTGACGGTGTCCGCCCTCGGGAGATGCGTGGTGTCACCGCAGCGTCAAGAAAGACTTGCCAAGTCGAAAGACTTCAGCATATACTTTCAGTCTCAGCTAAACGCTGTTCCCCGATAGCTCAGTCGGTAGAGCGACGGACTGTTAATCCGCAGGTCCCTGGTTCGAGCCCAGGTCGGGGAGCCAAAACAAGCCAAGGCCCGCACGCAAGTGCGGGCCTTTTGCTTTGTGGGCCGTGACTGGACCGTTACACGGTCTCTCTTCCTGTTCCCGCTCACCATGATGAAAAGTCGAGTGTCAGGTGAGTTGTCTATGCAAAAAGGCCCGCGTCTCCGCGGGCCTTCTGCTTTCACCCTATACCTTTTCAGTCGATCCCCAAGGCTCATGCCTTGATCGGCACCCTCGGGACGTTGAAGATCTTTTCGCGGATTTGCATCTCGATGTCGAGCAGCGCATTGAGGGTGAGGGTGGAGCCGCTGCGGTGGGCTGCGATGAAGGCGGCGCGTTCGGCTTCGAGGCTGGTTTTCACCAGTTCGTACAGGGCTTTGGCATCCAGGCCCTCGGTGGCTTTGCCGAGGGTGGTGGCGGCGCGTTGGCGCAGGTTTTCAAGCACGGTTTCCACAGTCATCTCGAACTCCTTTGTTCAAAATTGCGTAGCAGATGCTGTGGATGACTTTATAGATCCAGATCAAACTCAGTGGCGGCGTCGGTTATCGATGTCACTGCATAGCGCCTGCAGGCTCACAGCGCCCAGACACGAGGCTCGGTGGGCGGCAGTTGCCACGCGGTCCGGCGCCACTCGATGCGGAGTTGGCGCAGCAGCTTGAACACGGGTTCGGTGCGGGCGCCGAGGGCACGCAGCACCATCACTTGGGGATGGGGGCGGGTGACGCCGGCGGGCAGTTCGGCCGGCAGGGTGTCGATGAGCTGGCGCGCGGCGGTCAGCGCGGGTTCCACCTCCTGCGCGGTGGGCTCGTGGCCCCAGGCCAGCCAGGCGGTGGCCATGGCGCGGTGTCCGGCCAAGCCCAGGGGGGAGTTCATCAGGAGGTCGTCGTCGGCGCGCAGCCGGCCGGCTTCGAGCCACAGGCCGCGCAGCTCCAGGCGCTGGTCCAGCCAGCCTCGGGTGTAGGGCTGGTCGGCAGCGGGCAGGCCGAAGGCCGTCATGTCCCAGCCCATCAGGCTGGCGCCGGGGGCCAGTTGGGCGCTCAGGTGGTTGGTGGCCTGGGCGCCTTCGTACAGCAGCGATTCCAGCGGCATCCACTCCAGTCGGCCGCCTTCGTCCACCTGCAGGCACACGGACTGCGCGGCGTCTTCCAGCGCGGCAGCGGGGTTGCGGGCGCGGTACCAGCGTGTGGCGCTGGGCGTGGTGATGAGGGCGTGGGCGCCGGGGCCGACGTGCACGTCCACGTCCAGCCGGTCGCCGCTGACCAGCCCGGCGGGCGGGTGCACCATGACGTGGTGGCACACGGCTGGGCCTTCGGGATACAGGGCCTTGAGCACCCGCAGCGGGCCGTGGTGCGCGTCGTGCGCGCGAGTGGCCGCGGCGGACGCATCGGAGGAAGGGCTGGGGTCGCGCATGTAGCGCAGACGCAGTTCGCCGTGCCAGCTCATGACAGCAGAGGGTGAAGGAAGGCGGGTGAATCGATGTGCCGGGTGTGGATCAGGCACCGGGGGCGGTCAGCATGCCGCGCTCTTCGATGAAGCGCACCACCTTGGCCAGGCCTTCGCGGGTCTTGAGGTTGGTCATCACGAAGGGGCGGGTGGGGCGCATGCGGCGGGTGTCTGCCTCCATCACCGCCAGGTCGGCGCCGACGTGAGGGGCCAGGTCGATCTTGTTGATGACGAAGAGGTCGCTCTTGGTGATGCCGGGACCACCCTTGCGCGGGATCTTCTCGCCCGCCGCCACGTCGATGACGTAGATGGTGAGGTCGCTGAGCTCGGGGCTGAAGGTGGCGGCCAGGTTGTCGCCGCCGGACTCGATGAAGACGACGTCGGCGTTGGGGTACTTGTCGAGCATGCGGTCGATGGCCTCCAGGTTGATGGAGGCGTCTTCGCGGATGGCGGTGTGCGGGCAGCCGCCGGTTTCCACGCCGACGATGCGATCGGGGTCGAGCGCGCCGGCCACGGTGAGCAGGCGCTGGTCTTCCTTGGTGTAGATGTCGTTGGTGACGACGACCAGGTCCCAGCGCTCGCGCATGGTCTTGCAGAGCATTTCGAGCAGGGTGGTCTTGCCCGAACCGACGGGGCCGCCCACGCCCACGCGCAGCGGCGGCAGTTTTTTGGTGCGGCGGGGGATGGAATGCAGGGCAGGGCTCATGTCGGGTCCGGTGATCGGGTCGGGAAAAGCGGCAACAAGGAAAAGAGGGTGGGCGGCCGGTTCAGGACCGGAACAGGCGCGAGTACTGGGCCTCGTGCCGCGCGGCCAGGATGGCGAGCATGGGGGCCAGGTTCTGCCGCCGTGGCGCGGGGGTGTTCAAGGCCGATTCGACCTGGGCGGGCAGGGCCTCGGCCAGCCGGCCCAGCAGGCGCTGGCCGGCGCTCTGGCCCAGCGGAAGGGTCTTGACGGCGGCCTGCACGAGGTTTTCCGCCCAGCCGAACGCGAAGGCCAGCAGCACCTCGCGCACGGGGGCACCGGTGCGTGCCGCGGCCAGCGCAAACACCACGGGCCAGGTGGGCGCGGGCTGCAGGCGGGCGAGCACGGGCAGGGCGGGGTCCTCGGGGTGGCGTTGGCGCAGCCAGTCGGTGAGCGAGCGGCCCATCTGCAGCGTCTGCAGGCGGGCTTCTGCACCGTCGCGGGTCTGCAGCATCCAGTCGTTGAGCGCGGTGATGCGGGCCTGGACTTGGTCGGCGTCGTCCAACTGCCAGGCCTGGATGGCTTCGGTGAGCAGCGGCAGCTCGGCGCGCGCCTGCACGAGACCGAGCTGGTCCAGCAGCCAAGTGGCGGCACTGGGCTCGTCGTGCACGAGGCCGGCGTCCACCGCCGCTTCCAACCCTTCCGAGTAGCTGAAGCCGCCCACCGGCAGGGCCGGTGAGGCCAGCCACAGCAGGCGGATCAGCGCCGAGGCCGTCAGCAGGGGCGTGGCTGGGGCGCCGGATTCGGGGGCGGGCATGCGGGGCGCTTGAGGCGGGGGCAAGGGGGCCGAGCCCCGCTCAGAACAGGAAATAGCGCTGCGCCATGGGCAGCGACTTCGCAGGCTCGCAGGTCAGCAGCTGGCCGTCTGCGCGCACCTCGTAGGTCTGGGCGTCGATCTGCATCTGGGGCAGGTAGGCGTTGTGGACCATGTCGGTCTTCTTCACCGTGCGGCAGCCCTTGACGGCGGCGAGCGCCCGCCCCAGCCCAAGCTGGGCGGCGCGACCGCTGGCCATGGCCGCCTGGCTCAGGAAGGTGAGCGAGCCGCGCGCCAGTGCACCGCCAAAGGCGCCGAACATCGGCCGGTAGTGCACCGGCTGCGGCGTCGGGATGCTGGCGTTGGGATCGCCCATGGCCGCTGCGGCAATGAAGCCGCCCTTGAGGATGAGGCTGGGCTTGACGCCGAAGAAGGCCGGCTTCCACAGCACCAGGTCGGCCCATTTGCCCACCTCGATCGAGCCCACCTCGTGCGCGATGCCGTGCGACAGCGCGGGGTTGATCGTGTACTTGGCGATGTAGCGCTTGATGCGGCCATTGTCGTTGCGGGCACCGTCGCTCAGGCCGGGCTCGCTCAGTGCGCCGCGCTGCTGCTTCATCTTGTGCGCCGTCTGCCAGCAGCGGATGATGACTTCGCCCACGCGACCCATGGCCTGCGAGTCCGAGCTGAACATGCTGATGGCGCCCAGGTCGTGCAGGATGTCCTCGGCGGCAATCGTCTCGCGGCGGATGCGGCTTTCGGCAAAGGCCAGGTCCTCGGCGATGCTGGCGTCGAGGTGGTGGCACACCATCAGCATGT
>CAYRBG010000049.1:0-14224 GCA_964422355.1 uncultured Sphaerotilus sp.
CCGATGCCAAGCGCGAGCTGTTCGAAGCCATGAAGCACATTGCAGAGACTGGTCAGGGGCCGGAGGAGCAATTCAACAGCATCGGGTGCTCGATCAAGTGGAAAGTGTCCACCTGACCCCCTGCTCCACGTCGAAGTTGCTCAGTCCGTTGAACATCAGGCCCCAGCCGCGCGAGACGGCTGGGCGGCTACAGTTGCAGACTGTCTCTGAAGCCTCTTGACCTCATGGCCACCAAGAAGTCCCGTCCGTCTGCCACCCCTTTCGTCACCTGGCTGGCCCTGGCACTGCTGATCATCGTGCTGGACCAGCTGAGCAAGATCCTCATCCTCGGCCGGTTCGACCTGAGCGAAGGGATTCGGATCACCTCTTTTTTCAACCTTGTGCGGGTGCACAACACCGGCGCGGCCTTCAGCTTTCTGGCCCACGCCGACGGCTGGCAGCGCTGGTTCTTCATCGGGCTGGGCGTGGCCGCCTCGGGTCTGTTCCTGTGGATGCTCAACCAGCATCGGCAGCAAAAGCTCTTTGCGTTCTCCTTGTCCATGCTGCTGGGTGGAGCGCTGGGCAATGTGATCGACCGCATCTGGCACGGCTATGTGGTGGACTTCCTGCAGTTCCGCTTCGGCTTTCTGGAGCTGTTTTTTCCCGGGGGTTACTTTCCTTCGTTCAATGTGGCCGACATGGCCATCACGGCCGGCGCCATCGGCCTGATCCTGGACGAACTGCTGCGCGTGCGTCGCAGCCGCTGACCGAGGCCCAGGTTTCCCTGCACGGCCCACGGGTATGGCCTGAGCGGTTTCAGCGTCCGGCCCGATAGCATGGGGCCCGACCGCTGTACGCACTTCATCGATGACGCTGACGCCCCGCCTGATGGCCCTGTTGACCCTGCCGCCCCTGCTGTGGGCCGGCAACGCCGTGGTCGGGCGCATGACGGTCTCCCTGGTCCCCCCGCTGATGCTCAATGCCTTGAGATGGGCCGTCGTGCTCGGCGTGCTGCTGGTGCTGGGCCGGCGTTTCCTGGCCTCGCCCGAACAAAGGGCCGACATCCGGTCACGCTGGGTGTACCTGGCGGCGATCGGGCTGATGGGCATCGGGGCCTACAACGCGCTGCAATACCTGGCGCTGACCACGTCGACGCCACTGAACGTCACCTTGATCGCCGCAAGCATGCCGCTGTGGATGCTGGCAGTGGGGGCCATCTTCTATGGACAGCGCCCGCAGCGTCGGCAGATGACCGGCGCCGTGCTGTCGCTGTTGGGCGTCGTCACGGTGCTCACCCGAGGACACGTGCGGGACATCGTGCACATGCAGTTCGTGCAGGGTGACCTGTTCATGCTGCTGGCCTCGCTGTCCTGGTCGGGCTACAGCTGGATGCTGGCTCAACCGCCCGCGTCAATGCGGGGTGATGCACGACCCACCGTGCCTGAGCCCGACGGCACCCGACGGCCCTGGAACTGGTACGAGTTCATGCTGGCGCAGGCGCTGTTCGGCGCGGTCTGGGCCGGATCGGCTGCAGGCGTCGAGGCGCTGGTGTCGGACCGCGTGCTGCACGTCAACGGCTGGGTGCTGCTGTCGCTGGCCTACATCGTGATCGGGCCCTCGCTCGTGGCCTACTGGTTCTGGGGCCTGGCCGTGAAGGACGCCGGCCCCGCCCTGGCCAGTCTGTTCGTCAACCTGACGCCGCTGTTCACCGCGCTGCTGTCGGGCGCATTGCTGGGAGAGCTGCCTCAGGCCTATCACGCCGTGGCTTTTGCGCTGATCGTGGCGGGCATCGTCGTGTCGTCCCGCAAGTAGTCTGCGCGCCCGATTCGGCACCTCGGTACCCGGCAGCGGCTGTGGGTGTGAGTCAAGCCCGTCTCGCCCCCTCGTTCAGCGAGACCGAGCGAGCAGCGACACACCGCCAAACACCAGCACCGTCCCGGCGGCCAGCCAGAGGGTGAAAGGCTCGTCCAGCAGCAGCACGCCCATCGCGATGGTGCTCATCGGCCCCACCATGCCCGCCTGGGACACCATGGACGCCCCGATGCGCTCGATGGCCATCATCACCAGGATCACCGGCGCGAACGTGCAGGCGATCGCATTGAGCAGCGACAGCCAGAGCACCGGCGTCGGGATCGTCAGCACGCTGCCCAGCGGCCGGACCAGCAGGAACTGGCCGATGCACAGCAGGCAAGCCAGCGACGTCACCACCCCCGTCAGGCGCAACGAACCCAGGCGCTTGACCTCCTCGCCGCAATAGACGAGGTAAAGCGCATAGCTCACGGCGCTGCCCAGCACCAGCGCCGCCCCCAGCACGACGTTGTTCTGGCCGCTCAGGTGCAGCTCCTTGCCGAACACCAGCAGCACACCGGCATAGCTCACCGCCAGCGACAGCAACTGACTGCGCTTCACCGGACGCTTGAACAGCACAGCCCCCAGCAGCAGCACCAGGGTCGGCATGAGGTACAGAATGAGCCGCTCCAGGCTCGCACTGATGTAGCTCAGCCCGAGAAAGTCGAGCAGGCTGGCCAGGTAGTAGCCCGAGAACCCCAGGCCGAACATCACCCGCCAGTCCCGCTTCGTCAGGGCCGGCTTGCCCCGCCCCGCCCACCAGCTCAACAGCAGGAACAGCGGCAGCGCCATGGCCATGCGCAGCATGACCAGCGTGATGGCATCCACCCCATGGCGATACGCCAACTTGACGATGATCGCCTTGCCGGAAAAGGCGATGGACCCCACCAGCGCCAACGCCAGTCCGATCCAGGTCTCGCGATCGGTGGGAGGCGGAAGAACTGCAGGCGTGGATGGAGGGGCAGACGTCGGCGAAGTCACCCCCGTCGACGTGGAAGCGGAAGACATCGGGGCATTCTAGGTGGCACCCCGACACGCCCCACCAGAAACGGAAATCCCGCGCAGCAGCCCCGAAGGGCCGATGCGCGGGATGAAGGAGCGTCACCCCGAAGGGTGAGCCCTCAGAGCTTCTGGCTCTGCATGAAGCTGTCGAACTTGGCCTCGGTGAACTTGAACCACAGGTTCTGGTCGGCCCGGAACTTGGCGAAGTCGGTGTAAACCTTCTTCCAGTTCGGGTTGGAGTTCGAAAGCTCGCTGTAGACCTCGTTGGAGGCTTTGAAAGCCGCTTCCATCACGTCCTTCGGGAAGGGGAAGAGCTTGGTGCCGCCGGCCACCAACTGCTTGAGCGCGGTCGGATTCTTGCCGTCGTACTTGGCCTGCATGTCGACGTGGGCGTAGGACGCGGCAGCCTCCACGATGGCCTTGTACTCCGGAGACAGGGCGTTGAAGGCCTTGGTGTTGATGAACAGGTCGATCTGCGGACCGCCCTCCCACCAGGCCGGATAGCCGTAGTTCGGCGCCACCTTGTAGAAGCCCAGCTTCTGATCGTCGTAGGGGCCGACCCACTCGGCCGCGTCGATGGTGCCCTTTTCCAGTGCCTGGTAGATCTCGCCGCCCGGGATGTTCTGCGGCACGCCGCCCAGACGCTCGACGATCTTGCCGGCGAAACCGCCGACGCGGAACTTCAGGCCCTTCATGTCGGCCATGGACTTCAGCGGCTTGCGGTACCAGCCGCCCATCTGCGCGCCGGTGTTGCCGCAGGGGAAGTTGATGATGTTGTACTGCGCGTAGAACTCGCGCATCAGCTTCAGGCCGTTGCCCTCGTACATCCAGGCCGTCATCTGGCGCGAGTTCAGTCCGAAGGGAATGGCAGCACCCAGCGCAAAAGTCGGGTCCTTGCCGAAGAAGTAGTACGGCACCGTGTGGCAGGCCTCGACCGTGCCGTTCTGCACCCCGTCAACCACGCCGAACGGAGGCATCAGCTCGCCGCCGGCATGCACCGTGACCTGGAACTTGCCGCCCGTCATGTCGCTGACATGCTTGGCGAACACTTCCGCACCACCGTAAATGGTGTCCAGCGACTTCGGAAAGCTGGAGGCAATGCGCCAACGCAGCGTGGCCTGGGCGTGGACGATGGCCGGCGCAGCACCTGCGGCCAGCACGCCCGCCAGACCGGTCTGGCGGATGAATGAACGACGTTCCATGCGTGAGTCTCCTTCCAAGTTCCGGCATCGGTGAGTGATCCCGACCGTGAAACCATTCTAGGAATGAGACCCCGCACCGAAACCGGTGCTTACCCCTGCGCGGAATTGCGTAGCTCAGTGGCCCGCCACCATCATCTTCTCGACCAGCATCGACCCCACCGTCTTGCCGCCCATGGTGTAGGCGTCCGCACCGATGGCCGCGATCTGCTGGAACATGGTCTTGAGGTGCCCGGCGATGGTGATCTCCTGCACCGGGAAGGCGATCTCGCCGTTCTCGACCCAGAAGCCGGCCGCGCCGCGCGAGTAGTCGCCCGTCACGTAGTTGACGCCCTGACCCATCAGCTCGACCACGAACAAACCCGTGCCCAGCTTCTTGAGCATGGCCTGAAGGTCATCGTCAGGACGGGTCAGACGGCTCGTCATCATCAGGTTCTGCGAACCGCCGGCGTGACCGGTGGTCTTCATGCCCAGCTTGCGGGCCGAATAGCTCGACAGGAAGTAGCCCATCGTCGTGCCGGCGTTGACCACCGGGCGGGCCCGCGTGACCACGCCTTCGTCGTCAAAAGGCGCGCTGCCCTTGCCCTTGAGGATGTGCGGGTTCTCGAAGATGTCGATGTGCGGCGCAAAAATCTGCTCGCCCAGGCAGCCGTGCAGGAAGGTCGCCTTGCGGTAGAGCGCCCCACCGCTGGTGGCCTGCACATAGGCCCCCAGCAGGCCGGCCGCCACCGGCGCCTCGAACAGCACGGGCACTTCGCCCGTCTTGATCTTGCGCGACTTCAGGCGCGACAGCGCACGCTCGGCGGCATAGCGGCCCACGGCCTCGGGCGAAGCAAGGTCCAGCGCGTCGCGCATGGAGCTGTACCAGCCGTCGCGCTGCATGTCCCGGCCTCGTCCGGCAATGGGCGACACCGACACCGAATGCCGCGAACTGGCATAACCGCCGCGGAAGCCGCGCGAGTTGCCGGCGAAGAAGTGCGACTGCTGGGCCGACACCGCGGCGCCTTCGGAATTGGTGATGCGCGCATCGACCGACAGCGCGGCGGCTTCGCAGCGCAAAGCCAGCTCGGCAGCCTTCACGGCATCGACGGCCCAGGGGTGGAACAGGTCCAGGTCCAGCTCCGCCACGGGCCCAAGGGCCAAATCGGCTTCGTCCGGCAGGCCGGCGGCCTCGTCTTCAGCGGTGAAGCGGGCGATGTCGAAAGCGGCCTGCACGGTCTGGCGCAACGCCGCCGCAGAGAAATCCGATGTGCTGGCGTTGCCGCGGCGCTGGCCCACATAGACCGACACGCCCACAGACTTGTCGCGGTTGCGCTCGACGTTCTCGATCGAGCCCTTGCGCACCGACACCGACAGGCCGGAGCCTTCGGAGATGTCGACACCCGCGTCCGAGGCCCCGAGGTCCTTGGCCATCTTCAGGGCGTCTTCCACCAACTGTTGGAACTGTTCGCGGCTGTACGAAAAACCGGGGCGTTGGCGGTAGGCGTCAGTGGTCATGGAGCGTGGACAGTGGTTCTGGCAAGCAGGCGGCCACCCCGGACTCCGTGCCCACGGCGACCACCCATCCGGGTCGCTCGTATCATAGCCGCCGGTCCCGACCGCCGCAGAGCGGCTGCCAGCACCCCAGTCAACGACTCCGGCACGGCGTGCAGACTTGCCCACCCGTCCCCAGATCCCACCCGCTATGCATCACCACGACCCCGAGACCTTCGACGACGAAGGCATCGAACGCCCCAGCAAGACCCAGCTCAAGAAGCAGAGCCACGACCTGCAGAAGCTCGGCGCCGAGATGGCCGACATGCCCGCCCACCAGACGGACAAGATCGACATGCCCGAATCGCTGCGCGAGGCCCTGGCCGACATGCGCCGCACCAAGTCGCACGAGGGCCGTCGCCGCCAGCTGCAGTACATCGGCAAGATCATGCGCCACCTCGATCCCGAGCCGCTGCGTGAAGCCGTGGCGGCCTTCAAGGTGCCCGGTGCCCGCGAAACGCTCGCCTTGCACGACGCCGAACGCTGGCGCGACCGCCTCGTCGCAGAGGATCAAGCCGTCACCGAGTGGATGAACGGCCACCCGGAAACCGACGTTCAGGCCCTGCGCACGCTGATCCGGAACGCGCGCAAGGAGTTGACCAAAGTTCAGGCCGAATCGGACAACGCCGGCACCCCGCTCCGCAAGGGGCGCGCCTACCGTGACCTGTTCCAGCTCGTGAAGACCGGTTTGGCCGCTGCCGGTGATGACGGCTCCGAATCCGAAGACAACGGTAAGGACTCCGACGATGAGTGAAAACGCCATCGCCGCGACCGCACTGCCGCCTCCCGAGCCGGTGCGCATCGGCCTGGTATCGATCAGCGACCGTGCCAGCAGTGGCGTCTACGAAGACAAGGGCCTGCCGGCGCTGCAGGACTGGCTCACGCGAGCCCTGCACAACCCGGTGACCTGGGTGACCCGACTCATTCCCGATGAACAGGAAGGCATCAGCCAGACGCTCAAGGAACTGGTCGATGTGGAAGGCTGCCACCTGGTGCTGACCACGGGCGGCACGGGTCCGGCCCTGCGCGACGTGACACCCGAAGCCACGCTGGCCGTGGCCGACAAGGTCATGCCCGGTTTCGGTGAGCAGATGCGCCAGATCAGTCTGCGCTTCGTGCCCACCGCCATCCTGTCGCGACAGGTGGGCGTGATCCGCAAGCAGGCCCTGATCCTGAACCTGCCTGGCCAGCCCAAGTCCATCGCCGAAACGCTGGAGGGTTTGCCGAACGCGCAGCCACCCTGCCCCGGCATCTTCGCAGCCGTGCCCTACTGCATCGACCTCATCGGCGGACCGTATCTGGAGACTCGCGATGCAGTCTGCGCGGCCTTCAGACCCAAGACCGCGCGCCGCCCTTCACGGGACTGAATCCACCGGCCCAGCGAGACCGCCAAGCCCCAAGGCCTGGGATCACGCGGCACAGACCGCTCACTTCACGAGGCGCGTGAGCTTCTCGGCGTCGAACTTCTCGGTGGTCTGAGCTTCCTGCGGCACACAGGGGTCGGCCGGCAGCTCGCGGGCCTGCACCGACAGCTTCTCGATGGCCTGCCACAGCAGCGCGATCTGGTGCTCGTGACCGGATGCGTTGTCGATCAGGCCCTTCATGGCCTGCGACACCGGGTCGTCGCCCTGCGTCACACCGTAGGCCGAAAAGCCCATCTTGGCCGCCGCATCCTCGCGCTTGGCCGCTTCGTCCCGGATGATGATGCGCGCAGGATTGCCCACCGCCGTGGCACCCGGGGGCACCGGCTTGGTCACGACCGCACCCGACCCGACGCGGGCCCCATCACCCACCGTGAAGCCGCCCAGCACGCAAGCATGCGCACCCACGATCACGCCATTGCCCAGCGTGGGGTGGCGCTTGATGCCCTTCTGCAGCGAGGTGCCGCCCAGGGTCACGCCCTGGTAGATGGTGCAGTCGTCGCCCACCTCGGCCATCTCGCCGATGACGATGCCCATGCCGTGGTCGATGAACACACGGCGACCGAAGGTGGCCCCCGGGTGGATCTCGATGCCGGTCAAGCCGCGAGACAGGTGTGAAATGAAACGACCCAGCCACTTGAAGCCGGCTTGCCACGCGCCGTGGGCGACGCGGTGCATCATCAAGGCATGGAGACCGGGATAACAGGTCAGCACCTCAAACCACGACTTGGCGGCCGGGTCACGTTCCAAGATGCAGGCGATGTCTTCACGCAGTCGGGCAAACATGGCAATCAACGGAGGTGCAAAGTTGGAAAGACAGTGTAGGCGTTTCCCCTGCCCAACGTCGGCCGTGGGGCGCTGAGTCCGGGAGAAGTGGCCTGTGAACGGGTGACCGCGACGGAGACCGTCAGGAGCCCTCGTTCTGCCGGTCTGTAGACGTTCCCAGCACCGCACGCGCCATGCCACGCAGAATGTGCACCTCCTCCTGGGTCAGTTCGGCCCGATTGAGCAACTGGTTCAGGCGCGGCATCAGCTTCTTCGGGGAAGAGGGATCCAAAAACCCGAGGTGGATCAGTGCCTGCTGCCAATGCTCCAACGCGCCTTGCACCGCGTCCACCGAAGCCCGAACCGGGTCTGCCGTGCGCGGCGATACATCGAAACCGCCCAAGGCCTGGCGCCACTCATAGGCCAGCAGCTGGACCGCCTGCGACAGGTTGAGCGAGCCGTACTCCTCCCGCGTCGGGATCGAGAGGCACACGTGGCTGCGGTAGACATCCTCATTGGACAGGCCATAACGCTCACTCCCGAACACGAAGGCCACCGATGCCGACTGCGCCGCCAAGGTCGGCAGGAACTGGCGCGGCGCGTGCGTGGGCGGGCCGAAGTCGCGCGGGGTCATCGCCGTGGCACACACCACCTGAATCCCATCCAAAGCCTCGGTCAGCGTGTCGACGATGCGGGCACGCACCAGGATGTCGGCCGCCCCGCTGGCCATGGCCACCGTCTCCTCACGGCTGAGCACGTCCTTGAAACGCGGCGCCACCAGCACCAGGTCCGAGAACCCCATCACCTTCATCGCCCGCGCGGTGGCCCCCACGTTGCCGGGGTGGCTGGTCTGCACCAGCACAAACCGGGTCGAGTCACGCGGCGGGATGGCAGGCGGGGTCAAAGGGGAAACGTCGACTGGGGATGACATGGAGGGGGGCATACGGGTAAACTCTTGCCCTTCATCATAGGTGCCCCGGCCCCTACTGCTCTTTATCCCCGCCAGCCCCTTCCCACCTCACGTCTGAGAGTCGTCGCTCATGTCGCAAGCCAATCTGCACCCCATGCTCAACACCGCCATCAAGGCCGCCCGGGCAGCAGGAGCGATCATCAACCGCGCCAGCCTGGATCTGGAGCGGCTCAACGTGGAAAGCAAGGGGCCCAACGACTTCGTCTCCGAAGTCGACCGTGCGGCGGAGCAGGTCATCATCGACACCCTTCTGCAGGCCTACCCCGGCCACGCCATCCTCGGCGAGGAAACCGGCCGCTCCCAAGGTGCGAAGCACAGCGACTTCCTGTGGATCATCGATCCGCTGGACGGCACGACCAACTTCCTGCACGGCTTCCCGCAGTACGCCGTCTCGATCGCCCTGTCGTTCAAGGGCAAGATCGAACAGGCCGTGGTGTACGACCCGAGCCGCAACGATCTGTTCTACGCCACCAAAGGCCGCGGTGCGTTCCTCAACGACAAGCGCCTGCGCGTGTCCAAGCGCATCCGCCTGGCCGACTCGCTGATCGGCACCGGCTTCCCCTTCCGCCGTGGCGACAACTTCAAGCGCTACCTGAAGATGTTCGACGAGGTGATGCAGAGCTGCGCCGGCGTGCGCCGCCCGGGTGCCGCCGCGCTGGACCTGTGCTACGTGGCCGCCGGCTGGTACGACGGCTTCTTCGAGACCGGCCTGAGCCCGTGGGACTGCGCCGCCGGCGCGCTGATGATCACCGAGGCCGGTGGCCTGGTGGGTAACTTCACCGGCGAGGCCGATTTCCTGCACCAGCGCGAACTGGTGGCCGGCACACCCAAGGTCTACGCCCAACTGGTGCAGATCCTCAGTCCCTACACCCGCATCATCAAGGAAGACGAGCCGGCAGCCGAAGCGCCTGCGACCGCTGAAGCTCCGGCCAAGAAGACCCGCACCCGCGCGGCCGATGCCGACGGCACCGCTCGCCCGGTCGTCAAGCGCAGCAAGAAGGCCGCGGAAGAATCTCCGGCCGAAGAGGCCCTGGTGCCCTTCTCCGCCGGCCTCCCGGGCTCTTCACTGACCGAGCCGGTGCCCGAGCGCGAAATCCCGATGACGCCGGCTCAGGCCCTGGCGGCGGCTTTCGAAGACACCCCGGAAGAAGAGAAGCCCGCTCCGGTCGTCACGCGCAAGCCGCCCACCCGCATCCGCAAGGCCGACCTGCCGCCGCCTGCCGAAGACAAGCCCGCACCGCGCCGCAAGCCGCGTGGTGACGCGCCGTTCTGAGCCGCCCCTCGCGACACTCCGTTCGACGCAGAGGTGTCGGACGGTCAGGTCCAAACGTCAAAACGCCCCTTTTGGGGCGTTTTTTCTGGGCGATCCGCAACCTCTCCGTCAGCACACGCGGATGCGCACGCCGCCCGGTTGCGCCGCCGTCAGCTCACCGATGCAGGCCGCCGCCGCAAACCCCTGGGCGCGGAACGTGGCCAGCACGTCCTCGCAGGCCTCGGGCGCGCAACTGACCAGCAACCCGCCGCTGGTCTGAGGATCGGTCAGCAAGGCCCGCTGCCAGTCCGGCAGATCGGCCGGCAGTGCCACCTGATGCCCGTAACTGGCCCAATTGCGGCCGGAGGCACCCGTGGCCACACCGTCGCGCGCAAAACCCACGGCATCGTCCAACAGCGGCACACAGCCCCACCGCACGGTGGCCGAGAGATCCGATCCGTTGCACACCTCGGCCAGGTGACCCAGCAGGCCAAAACCGGTCACATCGGTCATGGCGTGCACGCCCGGCAGTTCGGCCAACGCCGCCCCCACGGTGTTGAGCTGGGTCATCGGCGCACGCATGCGCTGGTAGCCCTCGTCGCTCAGCAAGCCCTTCTTGAGTGCGGCGGACAGCACACCCACCCCCAACGGCTTGCCCAGCACCAGGCAGTCGCCGGCCCGGGCGTCGGCATTGCGCCGCACCCGGTCGGGACGCACCAGACCGATGGCCACCAGGCCGTAGATCGGCTCCGCCGCGTCGATGGAGTGCCCGCCCGCGATCGGGATGCCCGCCTCGCGGCACACGCTGGCCCCGCCTTCCAGGATGGCGCCGATGGTCTCCGGCGACAGCTTCTGGATCGGCATGCCGACGATGGCCAGCGCAAAGATGGGCCGACCGCCCATGGCGTAGATGTCCGACAGCGCGTTGGTGGCGGCAATCCGGCCGAAGTCGCGCGGGTCATCGACGATGGGGGTGAAGAAGTCGGTCGTGGCGACGATGGCGTGCTCATCGCTCAGGCGCCAGACGGCGGCGTCGTCGCTCGTCTCCAGACCCACCATCAACTCGGGCGGGATCAGGCCCTGCGGTGTGCGCGCCAGGATGTCGGACAGCACGCCCGGCGCCAGCTTGCAGCCGCAGCCGCCGCCGTGGGCCAGGTGGGTCAGCGGCACCGCGTCGAGCGCCGCATTTGTGGAAGCCGCTGCGCTCATTTCAGCAACCCGGTGGAGCGCCCGACCTTCTCGATCACGGCGAAGTCCTCGACCTTGGCCGGCACGAACTTCTTGGCGCCCTGCAGGTCCAGCACGGCCTTTTCCTCGGGCTTGGCGGCGTCGAGAGACAGGAAGGCCTGGGCGAACTTCTGCACCGTGGTCTCGGACAGGTCCTTGCGCGCCGTCCACACGTAATCGACGAAGGGCGGCGTGGTCCAGACGGCCTTGACCTTGGTGGCGTCAAACTGGCGTGCGGCCTCCATGCGCTTCCACACCTCGATGTTGACCGCGCCGGACTGCACCTTGCCGGACTCCACCATCTTGACCGTGGCGTCGTGGGCGCCGCTGTAGATCGGCGCACCGGCAAAGTCCTTGTCCGGGTCGATGTGAAACTGCGTCTCCAGGAAGTGGCGCGGGAACAGGTGGCCGGACGTGGAGCTCTTGGCCCCGAAGGCAAAGCTCTTGCCGCGCATCTCCTCGGGTTTGGTGATACCCGACGCGGAGTTGGCGATGAAGACGCTGTGGAATTCGCGGTCAATGTCGCGCATGACGACCGGACGGGCCCCCGACATCACCTTGGCCTGCACAAAGGTGAAGCCGCCCAGCCAGGCGAAGTCGATCTTGCCGGCCCCCAGCGCCGAAACGGCCGCGCCGTAGTCGATCACCGGCACGTAGACCACCTTGACGCCAAGGTGCTTGCTCAGCTGATCGACCAGCGGCTTGTACTTGCGGGCCAGCTCAGTGGGGTTCTCGTCGGGGATGCCGGAGACGCGGATCACGTCTTCCGCATGGGCGGCGCCCACGCACAGGGAAGACAGGGCCAGGGCCGGCGCCAGGGCCAGCAGGGTGCGACGGAAGAGGTTCATGCAGCGTATTCCTGAGTTTGGAGAGTGACACGGGGCGCGCAGCGGGACGTGGGCCCCGGCGCAGACAACAGACGGACGCGCACGCGATCGCCCAGGGCGTCGACGACGGCCACCAGCGACAGCAGCACCAGCAGCAACAGGGTCAGGTCCCGCACGTGGAACAGGCTGATCGCCGTGTGCAGGGCGTCACCGATGCCGCCCGCCCCCACAAAGCCGACCATGGTCGTCGCGCGCACATTGACCTCGAAACGATACAGCGCAAACGCCGCCAGCCGCGCCCGCACCTGCGGCAGCACGCCAAAAAGGAAAACGCCGAGCCGACCGACGCCCTGGGCCTGCAGCGCCGCCGGCGGCCCCGGCTCGGCCTCGTCCAGCACATCGGCGTACAGGCGCCCCATCACGCCGATGTTGTGCACCGCGATCGCCAGCATGCCGGCCAACGGCCCGCCACCGACCCAGACGATGAAGACCAGCGCCAGCGTCAGCTCCGGCATCACACGGGTGACCTGCAGCACGGCACGGCTGGACCATTTCAGCACCGCCACGGCCAGCGCCCGCAGGCCTGAAGGCAAGGGCGGATCGGGCAGAAAGCTGCCGGTCGTCAGGTGCGAGGCGGCCAGCGGCGCCAGCACAAACGCCACCAGGGCCGAAACCAGCGTCGCCGCCCAGGCCATCAGCACGGTTTCACCCACCTGGGCCGCGACGGTGGTCACGAAGGCGCGGTCCAGCACCAGATCGTCGAGCGTCAACAGGCCCGGCGCCTGGCTGGACCACAGCTCGGACCAGGGGATGTCCAGCCGCGCCCACGCCACAACCGCACCGATCGCGGCCAGAAGCAAGGTCCAGCGCAGGCGCACCCGACGCAGCTTCACGCTCAGCACTTCGAGCGCGACGACAAAGGCCAGCACCGCCAGCAGCGTCGTGGCCAGCTTGTCGTACTGAAAGTAGCGCACGCTCAGGGCAATCTCGCTGCCCAGGCCACCCGCGCCCACCACCCCGAGGATGGTGCCGATGCGGATGTTGCACTCCAGACAGAACAGCGCGTAGCCGGCCCACTGCCGCCGAACCTGAGGCAGCACCGCATGCAGCAGCACCGCCCCGCGCGTCGCCCCGGTGGCCCGAAGGGCCTGGACGGTGCGCGCATCGACCGCCTCGGCCAGCTCCGCGAACAGCTTGCCGATGTTGCCGCCCACCGTCAGCCCGATGGCCAGCACCGCCGGTCCCGGCCCGAGCCCCATCAGACGAACGAACAGGTAGGCCCAGACGATCTCGGGGATGGAGCGGCAGACGTTGAGCGTCCCGCGCGCCAGTGTGCGCACGACTTCGCGCAGGGGGCCCGCCCACCACGGGCCGCGCTGGGGTGGATCCGCGAGATCGGGCACACGGATGGCAAACACCGCCAGCCCGGTGCCCAGCAGCGCGGCCAACACCGTGCCCAGCACACCGATCAACAGGCTTTCGACCGACAGCTCCCACACCCGCGCCAGGAACTCGCCCGACAGGTCCGGCTGCGCCAGCCCGGTGAGGATCTCGCGGGCGTTGCGCAGCCCGTCCGCGTCCAGCAGCTTGCCGGGCGACGCGCCCGTCAGGTGCAGCGCTCCCCAGAGCGAAGCCAGCACGATCCCGCCCCACACCTGGCGTCGCAGCACCGGCCCCCAGAACCCCGAAGGCGCTCCGACCGACAAGGGGGACCGCTCAGAGCCGCTCATCGCTGCCTGCGTAGAGGTCGGCCAGACGGTCCTCACCGATGGCCCCGGGATCCGCATCGAACAGCACCCGGCCGGCGCGCAGGCCGATCACCCGCGTGCAGTCGTTGCGCACGATGTCGAACCAGTGGGTGCAGAACACCAGGGTCGTGCGGCGCTGCTTCGCCTGATCGACGATGTGCTGCGTGATGAGCCGGGCCGTGCGCGGATCCAGCGAGGCGGTGGGCTCGTCGGCCAGAAGGAGGCGCGGCTCGGCGATCAGGGCACGGGCCAGCGCCACACGCTGCATCTGCCCGCCGGAGAGCTCGCTGGCCAGCGCGTCCTGCAGACCGTCCAGATCCAACGCCCGCAGCAAGGCCGACACACGCTCGCGCTCCAGCGGGAACAGCGCCGCGGCCAACGACTTCCAGCCCGGCCAGGTCGACAGCAGACCCGAGAGCACGTTGTCGTGGACCGTGGACTGCGGCACCAGCA
>CAYRBG010000050.1:0-14200 GCA_964422355.1 uncultured Sphaerotilus sp.
GAGGCTTTTGTGTGCGGACCGTATGCGCTCACCGCGGCTGTGTCGGAAGAGTGGCGCGCGAGGGGACAGCCCCTGGCCGCGCTGCACCATGAACGTTTTGATTTCCGATCATGAGACGCCTGTACCTGTGGGCCACCGTCGTGTTCTGGGTGTCGATTGCCGGCTTCTGGAGCACCGACCTCTGGATAGGACAGGAGGTGCCTGCCGTTGAGCCGTCCGTCGCGATGGTCGACGGGCCGGCTTGGGCCGCATCCTCTGCCTCCACCGAGCCGCCGCCAATCTCGCTGGAGGAAGTGTCTCGACACGCTTCGCCGAGCGATTGCTGGATGGCGATCGACGGTCAGGTCTTCGATGTGACGCGATATGTGCCGGATCACCCCTCGGAAGAATCGGTGCTCACCGCTTGGTGTGGCCGCGAGGCTTCTGAGGCCTACCGAACCAAGATGAAGGGGCGGCACCACTCGGCCCGTGCCGATCACCTTCTGGAGTCCCTGCGCATCGGGCCGCTGGACGTTCGTTGAACCCTCAGGCCGCGGCCACCCGATGGCCCAACTCGCCCAGCCAGATCAGGGCGCCGGCGGCCACGATCATCCAGCCCGCGTGTTGACGGATCCGATGCAGGGAAGGCGTGTGGTGGGTGTGCAGGATCGGGCGCATGGTCAGCTCCTCGGTTGGGGGCCGGCGTCCTGAGGCAGAACGCCGTGAAGTGAATCTAAGGTGATGGGGCAGGCGCGTCCAATCGATCGATTTCATGCCGTTGATAGCTTGATGCCGCGGCAAGGCATCTGCGATGTGCTGGGGCAGAATCGTCAGCCTGAGTTGTTGCCCTGACTTGTTTCTTTGCCGACATGAACGCTACCGGTCTTGCTTTGTTTCTTCAGACCGCCCACGACCTGGCCGACCTGGCTCGTGGCCTTTCTTTGCAGTGGTTCGGCCAACCGCTCACCGTCGACATCAAGGCCGACGACAGTCCGGTGACCCAGGCCGATCGTGGAGTTGAGGCGGCGTTGCGCGAGCGGCTGGCTGCCTTGCATCCCGACCACGGCATCCTGGGCGAAGAGCACGGTCGCGAGCGTCTGGATGCCGAGTACGTCTGGGTGATCGATCCGATCGACGGCACCCGCAGCTTCATCAGTGGCCTGCCGCTGTGGGGCACCCTGATTGCGCTGATGCACCAGGGTCGTCCTGTTCTCGGACTGGTCGATGTGCCGGCCATCGGCGAGCGCTGGTATGCCTGCACGGGCGAATCCACCCGCTACCGAAACGACCACCGCCTGGCCGGTGCCGTGCAGGCCTGCCGGGTCAGCGGCTGTACGGAGTTGCGCCGCGCCCGCTTGTACGCCACCACCCCGGACATGTTCAACGCCGCGCAACTGCAGGCCTTCGACACTCTGACGCGCCAGGTGGCCATGCGCCGCTACGGGGGGGACTGCTACGCCTACGGCCTGCTGGCCAGCGGACACGTCGATCTGGTGGTGGAAGCAGGCCTGCAGCCCTACGACTACCTGTCCATGGTGCGGGTCATCGAGGACGCGGGCGGTGTGATCACCGACTGGCAGGGTCGGGCCTTGAGCATGGACAGCTCCGGTGAGGTTGTGGCCGCGGCCAGCCCCGAACTGCACCACCTGGCCCTGGGCGTCCTGACCCGCTCGATGGAGGCATCTGCGTGACGGAGCGGACTTCGCCGCGCTGTTTTGCCGTGGTGCCTTGTGCGGGCGTGGGTCAGCGGGCCGGGGTGGGTGGACCCAAGCAATACCATCCGGTGGCCGGTGAGGCCATGGTGGTGCACACCCTGCGCGCCTTGGCGCGCGTGCCGCGTTTGAGCGGCATTCTGGTCGTGCTGTCGCCGCAGGACGAGCAGTTTGAAACCCTCGGCCTGGACACCGCCGCTTTGCGTGTCCAGACGGCCCGCGTCGGCGGCGAAACCCGGGCCGAGTCCGTGGCGGCCGGTTTGCGGGCTTGGCGTGAGCGGGGGGCGAGCGACAGCGATTGGGTGCTGGTCCACGATGCCGCGCGCTGCCTGCTGTCGCCCGCGGCGGTGGACCGCCTGATCGACGCCTGCCTGGACGACCCGGTGGGTGGGCTGCTGGCCCTGCCGGTGGCCGACACGCTCAAGCAGGAGACGGACGGGCGGGTCGCCGCCACCGTCGATCGTCAGGGCAAGTGGGCCGCCCAGACGCCCCAGATGTTCCGTCTGAAGGCACTGAGCGACGCCCTCGACCATGCGGGTGCGGCCGTGACCGACGAGGCCTCGGCCATCGAGGCCGTCGGGCTGGCGCCCAGATTGGTCCGAGGTGACCTGACGAACTTCAAAGTCACCTGGCCCGAGGACTTTTTGCTCGCCGAGCGCCTCTTGCACACCCTTTGAGCCCGGTTCGGCCGCGGAATGCGGCACACTTCCCCGCTGCTGATTTTTCTTTCCCTTTCTCTCATCAACCGACTTAGAAAGTCCCTATGGATTCGCAAAAGAAGACCGTCTGGATCGTGGATGGCGCCTACCTCTTCAACTATGGGCGCAACCACCCGTTCGACTACCTCAAGCTCAAGGAGGAGATCGAGCACGAAAACGGCGGCCCCGTCCATGAAGCCTACTACCTCAACACAGTGCCCGACGTGGCCAGCGACAGCCAGAATGCTTTTCACAGCTGGCTGAAGTCCGCGGCCCCGCGCGGGCCCAAGATGCGCGTCCAGCTCTACCAGCTCAAGGACCTGCACTGCACCTGCCCGAGCTGTGAGCGCACGTTCACGCGCTCCGTGCAAAAGGGCGTTGACGTCGGCATTGCGACCCTGATCCTCAAGCTGGCTTCGCAGGGCGTCTACGACCGCCTGATCCTGTCGGCCGGCGACGGCGACTACGAGGAGGCCATCAACTACATCCGCTCCGACCTGCACAAGGAGTTCTGGCTGCACGGCGCCATGTCCAACCTGTCGACCGACCTGCAGTGCTACGCCGACCGCGTGCTGTGGATCGACGACATGCATCCGGCCATCGACAAGGAGCCGACGGAGCGCCGTTCGTGAGCGCCTGGCCTGCCTTGCGGGTGGGAGAGGGCTGGGACACCCACGCCCTCGTCGAAGGCCGTCCCCTGGTATTGGGTGGCGTGACGATTCCCCACACCAAAGGCCTGCTGGGTCATTCCGATGCCGACGCCTTGCTGCATGCGCTGACGGATGCTCTTTTCGGGGCGGCCGGGCTGGGCGACATCGGTCGCCATTTCCCGGACACCGCGGTGGAGTTCAAGGGGGCCGACTCGGCAGTGTTGCTGTCCGAGGCAGCGCGCCGGGTGCGGGAGCAGGGGTGGCAGATCGTCAACGTCGACACGACCATCGTGGCTCAGGCACCAAAGATGGCGCCCCACATTCCGGTCATGCGTCAGCGCATGGCCGAAGTGCTTGGCATCGGCGCCGACGCCGTCAACATCAAGGCCAAGACGGCGGAAAAGATGGGGCCGGTGGGGCGCGGCGAGTCGATCGAGGCCCGCGCCGTGTGCCTGCTCATGCGCGCGGCTGGACCTGCGGGCTGAGGCCTGCGTCGGTGTTCAGATCGTCCAGGGTATTGAGGTTGGCGAATGCCGCCTCATCGGCCCAGGACACCACGATCCGTGCCTGAGAGGCCGTCCAGCGCGCCAGTCGGCGCTCACCGGATGAAAGCGCCGCAGTGAGTGCCGGCAGCGTCCGGCGGTGCAAAAGACAAAACACCGGGTGCAGACGGGGCTCCCCGACCTGGGTGGCGGCCGCCACCGCCACGTCCACCGCCTTGCCCTCGGATTGCACGGCCGCCCACATCCGTTCTGCCAGGTCCTGCGGGAAGTTCGGGGCATCGCAGGGCACGGTGAGCACCCATTCGGTGTCGGCATGGCTCAGCGCACAATGCAGGCCGGCCAGCGGCCCTTGAAACCCGTCGATCAGATCGGCCCAGACCGGCACGCCCCAGGTCCGGTAGGTGTCCAGGTGGCGATTGGCGCTGAGGGCCGTGAGGTCCAGTTGCTGCTGGAGTTGCGCCAGTGCGTGGCGCGCCAGGGGCATGCCTCGCCACGACTGCAATCCCTTGTCGACGCCGCCCATGCGCGAACCCTGCCCGCCGGCCAGGACACAGCCGGTGATGTGGCGGCGCAGGTCGGTGTCAGCCACCGATGTAGCTCATCTCGATGCGTCGGCGCGGAGGCCGGCCTTCGCCTTGGGTGGCCTGAGTGCGCAGTTCGGAATAGCGGTCTTGGCGGGGTTCCCAACATGCGGCCACGATGGCGGCAAGTGCCTCTTCACCGATCGGTTCGGGCCGGCGCAGCAGGCTGCGCAGGTCATGCCCACGGTCCGCGAACAGGCAGAGGAAGAGGCGTCCCTCGGTCGACAGCCGCGCGCGGTTGCAGTCGCGGCAGAAGGCCTGGGTCACGCTGGAGATGAAGCCCACTTCGCCGCGTCCATCAGCGTAGCGCCAGCGCTCGGCCGTTTCTCCCGTGGCTGAGGCCTCCAGGGGCTCCAACTCAAACTCCGCGCGGAGCATGGCGAGGACTTCGGACGAAGGCACCACGTCGTCCATGCGCCAGCCGTTGGTGGCACCGACGTCCATGAACTCGATGAAGCGCAGGCGCACGGCGGGGCCGTAGGTGTCACGGACGAAGCGTGCCAGTCGCACCACTTCATGCTCGTTGAGGCCGCGCTTGACCACCATGTTGACTTTGACGGGGCTCAGGCCGGCCTCGATGGCCGCCTCGATCCCCCGCAGGACTTCGGCCACCGGGAAGTCCACGTCGTTCATGCGCCTGAACACGGTGTCGTCCAGGGCGTCCAGGCTGACCGTCACGCGGCGCAGTCCGGCGTCGCTCAGCGGTCGGGCCAAGCGGGCCAGCAGCGAACCGTTGGTCGTCAATGTGAGGTCCACTGCGTCCCCTGCTCGGGTGCGCAGGGGCGCAAGACGGGCCACCAGATGCTCCACACCGCGTCGCAACAGCGGCTCACCGCCGGTCAATCGAATCTTGCCGACCCCCAGCCGCAAGAACGCCCGGGCGAAAAACTCGATCTCCTCAAAGGAGAGCAGGGCGTTGCGGGGCAGGAAAGCGTGATCCTTGCCGAAGGCGTCCTTGGGCATGCAGTAGCTGCAGCGGAAGTTGCAGCGGTCGGTGATGGAGATGCGCAGATCCCGCAACGGCCGCCCGAGCGAATCCGCGACCGTCGGGAAGAGCGTGTTTCGCCAAGCCTGCGTGCCATCCGGGGTGGGCAGCGGCAAAGAAGTGACCTCTGCGGCAATGGGGATCACGTTGCGTTCGGACATGGACCGATTGTCCTCGGTGGCCCAGCAAAAAGGCCCTTGATTTCAAGGGCCTTTGGTGTTTTGGCTTGAGGGGGTCACTCGCCCCGCTGAGGGGAGCCGGTGCCGTTGGGAAGCAGTTCTGCAGGCAGTCTGAACGGGGTGGAGCCCGAAGTCAGCGCGGGGGCGCGGCGAGCACCCTCGAAGCGCGACTGCCAATAGCTCGACTGCAGGTCGTCGATGCGGATGTTGGCGCCGGTGCGCGGGGCGTGGATGAACTTGTTGTCGCCCACGTAAATGCCCACATGGGAAAACGCACGACGCATGGTGTTGAAGAACACCAGATCACCGGGCTTGAGCTCTTCCGAATTGACGGTCAGCAGCCCCGAAAACGAAGCCTGGTCGGACGCTCGGCGGGGCAGGATCAGCCCCAGGCTGTTCTCGAACACGTAGCGCGTGAAGCCGGAACAATCGAACCCCGACTCGGCGCTGCTGCCGCCAAAGCGGTACTTCACACCGAGGAAGTTCATGGCCGACACCACCAAGTCGGACGCCGTGTCACGCACGCGTTTGACCACACCCTCCGTCTGCTGAGACACAGCGTCGGTGGTGGAGAGGAACCGCTCCTGGATCAGCCGTCCGATGGGATCCCCCTCGGACGGTGCGGCCTGGATCTCCGGGGTCATTACGCACAGGGCCGCCAACAGACCGGAAGCCACAAACGACGAGGTGCGTCGAAAAACCTTGGAGAAAATGTGGTTGTTCTCGAAAAACATCACGGCGCAGGATACAGGCAGATCTCGACTTGTCAAGAAAACAACCCGACGTCGGACTGCGACATGGCAAGCATATTTCGCACAGATCAAGAAATCGGTCGGTGCGTAAAGCAAACAGGCCCCGGAGGGCCTGTTCAATCTGTGTCCTGTGTTTGGACTTAAACGGCGAACTCTTCCAGGGTGCGACCGGATTCCAGAGCGGCGGCCAGCCACTTGGGCTTCAGGCCACGTCCGGACCAGGTTTCGCCGGTGGACGGATCGCGATACTTGGGCGCCACCTTGCGGGTGGTTCCGTCGCCTGCGACCTTGGGGGCCTTGCCGGGCTTGCCGCCCAGGTCAGCGACGGTCAAACCGTGCTGAGCCATCAGGGCCTTGATCTGATTGATGACACCCGAGCGCTCTTCGCGCAGGGTTTCGGCAATCTTCTTCTCGAGTTCGGCCTGCTGGCGGTCAAGTTCAGCTTTTTGAGCGACGAGTTCTTGATAGGTGGTCATCAGTGTTGTCCCGATGCTGGATGAGATGAATTTGGATGTGCAGTTTGAGTCAAACCACGCACTGCGTGACCGAGTATAGCGGCAAATTCATCGACCTATTCAAGCCCCCGTGAAATCACGCACTGGGTGGGACGTAGCCGGTGGGTTGATCGGCGCCACCGCCAAAGAAATACTGCTCCATCTGACGGGCCAGATACTGACGTGCCCGTGCGTCGGCCAGATTGAGGCGGTTTTCATTGACCAGCATGGTCTGATGGCGCAGCCACATCTGCCACGCTTCCTTGCTGACATTCTGATGGATGCGTTGACCCAGCTCACCCGGATACGGTGCGAAATCCAGTCCGTCGCCTTCCTTTTTCAGCAACACACATTGGACGGTACGGGGCATGCGAAATCTCCTGGAAATGACAAGGGGCGAAAAACGATATCCGATGTGCCGTTTCCGGCGCGGTTCAGGTCAGTTTTTTGACGAGGACCTGGGAGCGGCGGTCCCAGTTGTAGGTGCGCTTGCGTGCGTCCGGCAACCATTCTGGGCCAACCGGTTGAAACCCTCTCTTGATGAACCAGTGCATGGTGCGTGTGGTCAGCACAAACAGGGTTTCCAGGCCCATGGCCTTGGCGCGGTGTTCCATGTGTTTGAGGATGCGATCCCCGTCGCCTTGGCCCTGAACCATCGGCGAGACCGTGAGTGCGGCCATTTCCGCCGTCCGGGCTTCAGGGAAGGGGTGTAGGGTGGCGCAGCCGAAAATGACGCCATCGTGTTCGATCACGCTGTAGTTGCCGATATCCCGTTCGATCTCCGTGCGGTCGCGTTTGACCAAGGTGCCGTCGCGCTCGAACGGTTCGATCAGGGCCAGGATGCCTCCGACGTCGTCGGGTCCGGCCACCCGCAGGCTTTCGAGTTTTTCGTCCACCACCATGGTGCCGATGCCGTCGTGGGTGAACACTTCCATCAACAGTGAACCGTCGACGGCAAACGGCAGAATGTGTGAGCGCTCCACGCCCCCTTCACAGGCTTTGACACAGTATTGAAGGTAATACGCAGCGTCGGTGGGGTCCACGGGTGGCGGGCGCTGGGCCAGCCACTTTTTGGCATCTGCCAGTGCAAGCTCGGTGTCGATCGGGCTTTCCGGATCCTCCGTATTTTCACGGATTCCCGGCACTTCGGTCAGGAACAGAAGTTTGTCGGCCTTCAGCGCGATGGCGGTGCTGGTTGCCACATCTTCCATCGTCAGATTGAACGCCTCGCCGGTGGGCGAAAAACCGAAAGGCGAAAGCAGGACCAGTGCACCGATGTCAATCGCCTTGCGCAAGGTGACTGCATCCACCTTGCGAACCACGCCGCTGTGCATGAAATTCACGCCATCCACGATGCCCACGGGGCGCGCGGTGAGGAAATTGCCGGAGACCACTCGCACCGTCGCGTTGGCCATCGGGGTATTGGGCAAACCTTGCGAAAACGCGGCCTCGATCTCGAAGCGCAATTGCCCTGCGGCCTCTTGCGCGCAGTCCAGGGCGACCGCGTCCGTGATGCGCTTGCCGTGGCTGAATTGGGAGGGGTGGCCCTTGGCCTTGAGTTGTTCGTTGACCTGGGGCCGAAACCCGTGCACCAGCACCAGTTTCACGCCCATGGCGTGCAGGATGGAGAGGTCCTGCGCAAAGCTGTTGAGCTTGCCCGAAGCGATGGCTTCTCCAGTCATCCCGACCACGAAGGTTTTTCCGCGGTAGGCATGGATGTAGGGTGCGACGCCCCGAAACAGCGGGACGAACGTGTGCGGAAAAACAAGACTCATCGACATGAGGACGGCGGGAATATCACCCTGGGCAATTCGAACGGCATGGCCCCATTCCGGACGCGCCATGTCCCCGGGTACCGCGTGCAATCGGGGCAAAGTCGCGGGGCCGATTGTGCCCCACCGGCGTGCGGACTTGCCCTGACGGGGAAGGGGATAATCACTCGGTGTCATCCCATACCGAATCTGCAAAAACTGCCCACCCTGCGGCGTCCGGTCCGCGCCCAGCCCGAGGTCCTCGCCGCATGGATTCCGGACCTGCGGCCGTCCCCAATCCGGTGCCGCCGATTGTCTTTCCCGACAGCCTGCCGGTCTCCGGCCGTCGGGACGATATCGTTGCGGCGCTGCGCAGCCATCAGGTCGTCATCGTCTGTGGAGAGACGGGCTCGGGCAAGACCACGCAGTTGCCCAAGATCGCGCTGTCGATCGGTCGTGGGCGAGGTGCGGGCGGCACGGGCTTGATCGGCCACACCCAGCCACGCCGCATTGCAGCCAGCTCGGTGGCCAAGCGCATCGCCGAGGAACTGAACTCGCCGCTGGGTGAGGTGGTGGGCTACAAGGTCCGCTTCAACGACCGGCTGCAACCCGGTGCCTCGGTCAAGCTGATGACCGACGGCATCCTGCTGGCCGAGACGCAGACCGATCCGCTGCTCAAGGCCTACGACACGCTGATCATCGACGAGGCGCACGAGCGCAGTCTCAACATCGACTTCCTGCTCGGCTACCTGCGTCAGATCCTGCCGCGCCGGCCGGACCTGAAGATCATCGTCACCTCGGCCACGATCGACGCCGACCGTTTCGCCCAGCACTTCGCCTCGGCCAAGGGGCCGGCGCCGGTGCTGATGGTCAGTGGTCGGACCTTTCCGGTGGAGCAGCGCTGGCGGGCGTTCGAGGAGTCCCGGGAATTCGACCAGAACGACGCCATCGCCGATGCGGTCGATGAGCTGTGGCGAGAAGGTTCGGGCGACATCCTGGTCTTCCTTCCGGGCGAGCGGGAGATCCGAGAAGCCGCCGATCACCTGCGCAAGCACCTGGCCCAGCAGCACCGCCACGGTCCGCAGCCGGAAATCCTGCCGCTGTTCGCCCGCCTGTCGCAGGCCGAGCAGGACCGGGTGTTCACCTCCGGCAACGGCCGGCGCATCGTGCTGGCCACCAACGTCGCCGAGACCTCGCTGACGGTGCCGGGCATCCGCTACGTGATCGACACCGGCCACGCGCGGGTCAAGCGCTACAGCTACCGCAACAAGGTCGAGCAGTTGCAGGTGGAGCCGATCAGCCAGGCGGCGGCCAACCAGCGTGCCGGCCGCTGCGGCCGGGTGGCCAACGGCATCTGCATCCGGCTGTACGACGAGAAGGACTTCAACGGCCGCCCGCGCTTCACCGACCCCGAGATCCTGCGTTCCTCGCTGGCGGGCGTGATCCTGCGCATGAAGTCGCTGGGCCTGGGGCTGGTGGAGGACTTCCCGTTCCTGGAAGAGCCGCCGCGCAAGGCGATTGCCGACGGTTATGCGCTGCTGGCTGAACTGGGCGCGGTGGACGAGGCCAACGAGCTCACGCCCATCGGCAAGGAGCTGTCCAAGCTGCCGCTGGACCCGCGCGTGGGCCGCATGATCCTGGAGGCGCGCAATCGACAGGCGCTGACCGAGGTGCTGATCATCGCCTCGGCCCTGTCCGGCCAGGATGTGCGCGACCGCCCGCTGGAGGCGCAGCAGGCCGCCGACGAAAAGCACAAGAAGTTCGACGACGAGAGGTCGGAGTTCATGGGCTACCTCAAGCTCTGGAAGTGGATCGAGGAGGGGCGGGGCAACCACGGCCACGGCGGGCAGGCCGGCCAGCAGATCGACAGCCACAAGCTCAGCAACCGCCAGCAGGAGCAGCGCCTGCGCGAGAGCTTCGTCAACCCGCGTCGGGTGCGCGAGTGGCGCGACATCCACAGCCAGTTGATGACCGTGGTCACCGAGCACGGCTGGCGCCTGAACGCCTCGCCGGCCACCTACGAGCAGGTGCATCTGGCGATGCTGGCCGGTCTGCTCGGCAACGTCGGCTGCAAGGCGGACGACGACGAGTGGTATCTGGGGGCGCGGGGCATCAAGTTCTGGCGCCATCCGGGGGCGCACCTGAGCAAGAAGCCGGGGCGCTGGCTGATCGCCGCCGAACTGGTGGACACCACGCGCCTGTTCGGCCGGGGGCTGGCGTCCATCGAGCCGCACTGGATTCCGCAGGTGGCGGGTCACCTGCTCAAGACGCAGTTGCTGGAGCCGCACTGGGAAAAGAAGGCGGCCGAGGTCATCGCGCTGGAGCGGGCGACGCTGTACGGCATCGTGGTCTACAGCGGCCGGCGGGTGAACTACGGCCGGGTGGACGTGAAGGCGGCGCGCGAGATCTTCATCCGCGAGGCCCTGGTCAACGGTGAATGGGAGACCCGTCTGCCGTTCCTGGCGCACAACCGCAAGATGATTGCGCAGGTCGAGCAGCTGGAACACAAGTCCCGCCGGCAGGACGTGCTGGTTGACGACGAACTGATCTTCGCCTTCTACGACGAACACGTCGGGCCCGAAGTGGTCAGCGGTGCCACCTTCGAGCGCTGGTTCAAGGAGGCGAGCAAAGGCAACCCCAAGCTGCTGCAGTTCAGCCGCGACGAGCTGATGCGCCATGAAGCGGCAGGGGTCACGACCTCGGCTTTCCCACGCACGCTGCGCTTGGGTGGGGTCGACTGTGCGGTGAACTACCTGCATCAGCCCGGCGACGCCAAGGACGGTGTAACGGTCACCGTGCCCATTTACGCCCTCAATCAGGTCAGCGAGGAGCGGTGCGAGTGGCTGGTGCCCGGCATGCTGGAGGCCAAGGTGGCGGCGCTGATCAAGAGCCTGCACCAGAAGCCGCGGGCGCGCCTGCAGCCGGTGGCGGAGTTCATCGCCGAGTTCTGCGAACTGGCAACGTTTGGCCAGGGTCAGTTGGTCGAGGTGCTCATCAAGGCGGTGCGCGAGCGCTCCCAGGTGGCCGTGCAGCGCAACGACTTCAAGCTGGAGCAGTTGGCGCCGCACCTGTTCATGAACTTCCGCATCGTGGATGAGCATGGTCGGCAGCTCGGCATGGGGCGTCAGCTCGCCACGCTCAAGGCCGAGTTGGGCGGGCAGGCGCGGTCGGCTTTTCAGGCGCTGGCGGCGCTGAAGCTGTCGGGTGCGGTCGTCGTGGGTGAGGGAAGCGGCGCAGAGGGCTCGGTGACCAAAGATGCTCAGGTGCAAGGGCAGTCGCCGGCTTCTTCTCGGGTTCCGAGTGCTTCACAAGCATCTGCGGGACGGCCATCCTCACCTTCAGCCTCCACGGCCGCCCCAGACGCGGCGGCTCAGGCCTACACCGCCTGGACCTTCGGTGAGTTGCCGGAGCTGATGGAGATCCGCAAGGGCGGGCAGACGCTGATCGGCTTTCCGGCACTGATCGACAAGGGCGCGCACGTCGAGATCGAGGTCTTCGACGAGCCCGACGTCGCTGCGACCAGGCACCGCGCCGGCCTGCGCCGCCTGGTGGCCCTGCAGATCAAGGAGCCGCTCAAGTACCTGGACAAAAATATCCCGGACCTGACGAAGATGGCGGTGGCCTACATGCCGCTGGGCACGGCCGAGGAGCTCAAGGCACAGATCATCGACGTGGCGCTGGATCGGGCCTTTCTGGCCGATCCGCTGCCGCAGGACCGTGTGGCGTTCGAGCAGCGCATTGCCGAGGGGCGCACGCGGTTGAACCTGATCGCCCAGGAAGTGGCACGGCTGGCTGGGGCCATCCTGGTCGAGTATGCCGCGGCTGCACGCAAGCTCAAGGACGCCAAGCCGCCCAAGGACGTGGCTGACGACATCGCCGCCCAGCTGCAGAGGCTGGTGCCCAAGCGGTTCGTCGCCGCGACGCCGTGGCCGCAGCTGCAGCATTTCGTGCGTTACTTGAAGGCCGTGGTGGCGCGCCTGGACAAGCTGCGCGCTGATCCGGCGCGGGATGCACAGCGGCTGTCCGAGCTGCGCCCGCTGGAGCAGCGTTACCAGCGGCGTCTCTCGGATTTGAAAGGTCAGGCGGATGCCCGCCTGGACGACTTCCGATGGCAGCTCGAAGAGCTGCGCGTGAGCCTGTTTGCGCAGGAGTTGCGGACCCCGCAGCCGGTGTCGGTGAAGCGGCTGGAGAAGGTCTGGGCTCAGCTGAGCCAGTGACCTTCGGGCTCAGAAGCCGAGGCTGGCGAGCAGGTCGTCCACATCGTCCTGCTGCATGGCCTTGTCGGGCACTTGCGGGCCGGCCAGCTCCTCATTGGCCACATGCTCGTCGGCGCCGGGGGCGCAGTGCAGCAACAGATCGACGAGCTGGTTTTCGGTGCGGCTGATGATGTCGATGACTTTGCCGATGACCTGTCCGGACAGGTCCTGGAAGTCCTGCGCCATCATGATGTCGGTGAGCGTGCCGCGCAGGGACTCGGCGTGGCTGGCCACGTGGCGAGAGTAGTCCAGGCAGTCGCGCAGCATGTCGAACTCGGGTCCTGTTCCGCCCTGAGCCAGCCGTTGTTCGATTCTGCTTTGGATTGCTGTGCTGTGCTCGGCCATGTGGTCGCAGGCCGGGGTGCTGGCATCAACCAGGTTCAGCACCTTGTTGGCGGCTGCTTCGGTCATGCCGCCCACGTAGGCGAGACGGTCTCGTGCGTCGGGAATCTCGCCTGCGATCCTGCGGATCGTGGCGTCGTAACCGAGCGACGTGAGCGCGTCGTGCAGTTGGCGAACGATGTTTCCCAATTGGTGATGGGTGTCGGACGGGCTGGCGCTCATCGTGTACTTCTCTCGCTGCGTTGGAACGGGGGACCATGCGCGGATCGCGTCAATGCCTGAGTGGATCGGCTTTCGCTGTTGGAACTTGAGCATTGCCGAAAAGCGCCCTGTTCAGGTTATACTGCAAGGCTTGTCGGGGTGTAGCGCAGCCTGGTAGCGCATCTGCTTTGGGAGCAGAGGGTCGTGAGTTCGAATCCCACCACCCCGACCACAGAATCACCCAAACTGCCCATAGCTCAGCTGGATAGAGCAACGGCCTTCTAAGCCGTGGGTCGGGGGTTCGACTCCCTCTGGGCAGGCCACCACAGGCTCCAGATGAGCCCACTTAAGACCAAAAGCCCTTGAGAATCAAAGCTCCAGGGCTTTTTCTTTGTCCGCGTCGGGTCAGCGACCCCGCGTGGCGCTCAACAGCATCTGCTCCACGTAAAACCGCCGGTCCGTGCGCTGCTGCTCTGTGCCTTGGCCGCTGAGCAGGGCTTCGGCCAGTTCATAGCCGTACAGAAGGAAGGCGCGTGAGCGGGCCTCGGCGATGTCGAAGCCCAGCGCGGAGAAGCACTGCGCAATGTAGGACAGGCGTTGGGCATCCACTTCGTCCACCGCCTTGCGGGCCATTTCGTCGCGTCGCGCCCAGCCGCGGATGGCCAGCTCGATGGACGATGCTCGGGACGCAGCACGGCCTCGGAAGGGCAGGGTCAACAGTTCACTGACAAGTTCACGCGCGCTCACGCCTTCGCGCTCAAAACGCGAGATGACCTGTTCGGTGGCGGCGTCTCGCCATGCTTGCAGCATGCGGGCCAGCAGATCGCCCCGGTCAGTGAAGTGCCAGTAGAAGCTGCCGCGCGTCACGCCCAGGGCCTTGGACAGCGAGTCCACCGTCACCGCGTCGATGCTTTTGTCCACCAGTACTTCGGTGCCGGCATCGATCCAGTCCTTGGGGGTGAGCTGCGATCGCGTCGAGGCCGTGGTGCGTGTCCCGCGGGCCCGGAGTGGTGGCGCGGCGTGGGTGTCCTCAGGGGTGTCGGCGTCGAGGGGGGCGGGCGTGTCCATGGAGGGATTCTAGGAGTGCGACTGCCCCTGTGCCGGCAAGGTGATCCTG
>CAYRBG010000051.1:0-14142 GCA_964422355.1 uncultured Sphaerotilus sp.
ATCGACGAGATCGACAAGGCCGACATCGAATTCCCGAACGACCTGCTGCGCGAACTCGACCGCATGGAGTTCCACTGCTACGAAACGCGCGAGACCATCCGCGCCAAGCACCGCCCGCTGGTCTTCATCACCTCGAACAACGAGAAGGAGCTTCCCGACGCCTTCCTGCGCCGCTGCTTCTTCCACTACATCCAGTTCCCGGACGCCGAGACGATGCGTCAAATCGTCGACGTGCACTACCCCGGCATCAAACAGGAGCTGCTGGCCGCCGCGCTGAAAAGCTTCTACGCCGTGCGTGACCTGCCCGGCCTGAAGAAGAAGCCCAGCACCAGCGAGCTCATCGACTGGCTCAAGCTGCTGCTGGCCGAGGACATCCCGGCCGATGCCCTGCACAGCCCCGACCAGAAGGTGGCCGTGCCGCCGCTGGTGGGTGCGCTGCTGAAGAACGAGCAGGACCTGTCCTTGTTCGAGAAGCTGGTCTACATGCAAAACCGCAACCGTTGAGGACGACGATGGATTCCCAAACCAAAACAGCCCTGGCCGAAGGTGTCGTGGATGCACTGGGCTTTGTGGCCGGTGCGCTGGCCGGTGGGCTGCTGGCCCGCGGCCTGGGTTTCGACTTCATGAGCGAGTCGGGCTGGGGCACAGGCAGCATGGTGGGCATCCTGCTCGTCGGCCTGGGCGCCGGGCTGGGCAAGACCGCGGCCCGACGTCTGCTGCGCCGCAAGGCGGACTGACCCCTCGCCGCGCTCCGCCCGCTGAACATGCCGATGGACGTTCGTCCGGTCACGCTCTGCCGCGGATCGGTGCGGTTGGAGCCTCTGGGCCTGCAGCACGAAGACGGCCTGCGCGCCGCGGCCGCCGACGGCGAGCTGTGGACCCTGCGCGTCGCCTCGGTGCCGGAGCCGGACCAGACGCGGGCGTACATCGAAACCGCGCTGGCCGGCCAAGCCACAGGCTACCGCCTGCCCTTCGCGGTCATGGATTTGCCCAGCGGCACCGTCATCGGCAGCACCAGCTACCACGACATCGTCCCCTCCATTCACCGGTTGGAGATCGGCTGGACCTGGTACGCCCGGCGTTTTCAGCGCACCGCCGTCAACACCACCTGCAAGTGGCTGCTGATGCGGCACGCCTTCGAGACCCTGGGCGCGCAGCTCGTGGGCTGGCGCACGGACGCGCTCAACCTGGACAGCCAGCAGGCCATCGAGCGCCTGGGCGCCCTCAAGGACGGCGTGCTGCGACACCATGCGCTGCGCCGCGACGGCACCGTGCGCGACACCGTCATGTACAGCATGACCGCCGCCGAGTGGCCGGACGCACAGGTCCGCTTGCAAGCCAGGCTTGCAAGCCGCTCACCCGCCTGATCCGGCGGGCGGCTCCACTACCAGCACTGTGCGACGGTGACGCCGGCCGGGCTCACTCCCTTGGTGCCGGACTGGTCGTAGGTGTAGCTGCCGCAGCGGTCGCTGGCCTGCACCCCGGTGGGCGTGGCCTTGATGGAAAACGCATCCGCGCTCTGGTTGACGATGCTGATCGTGTAATACCCCTGAGGCGACTGGCTCGGATACAGCCCGTTGGTGCCAACACGCGCATTGGCATAGGTGCCCTGCTCGCTATAGGTGCGCTCCATCAGCTGGGCCAGCGCCAGCAAGGCCGAGGTAGCGTCCGATCGCCTCGATGCAGCGATGGTCTGTTGATACGACGGCACGACCACCGCTGCCAGGATTGCCACCAGGGTCACTGTGATCAGCAGCTCGATCAGCGTCATCCCATGCACCTGGCGCAGGCGGGCAGATAAAGACCGGACCGTCATGGTTGAACACCCAGCTGGATCAGGGTTGCAGTCGGTGGCTCCACCCCTGGGTCCAGCGCCAGCCGGACCGACATTCCGGCCTGCACGGAGGAAACATCGCGGAGCGAGCCGTCGGGCATGGAGTACACCCGCACGTGACCCTTCCGCCAATGCACCCAGCGGCCGTTCATCTTCAGCCGAGACTGGGCCAGCTCGACCGCCTGTACCTGCCCGAACACGAACCCAGGAGGAACACCCGTCACCAAGCCCACGCCGGCGACGCCCGTCGTCGTCGAGCGTGCGATACCGACGGCAGGCGCCGGCTTTCCCGCACCAGCCTGGGGCTGCATGGCCAGTGCGCACTGGGCCACGCCCAGGGCCAGCAGACACAACCCCACGGCCCCCACGCGGGTCGGCCCGATCCAGACTTTCCTCATCGCAATTGCTCCCATCCGACGCGGCCCGACGACGGACCGCCACCGCTTTCACGCACACGCACCACGGTCCCGGCCGAGGTGCTCACCAGTTTGTCTTCCAAGGTTCGGGTCGGCGTCTTCAGGAAGGCCGGCGCCGACGGAAGGGCGCCGACCCGCACGCCCGACGCAAAGGCGGACGCCCCGCGATAGGCCAGCTGGTCCGCGCTGCCCAGCGCGTTGTCGCCATTGGTGTCGAGCCAGGGCTTCGTGGGTCGATTGCCCGTCACCACGTCGACCTCCATGACCCAACCATCACCGCCGTAGCTGCAGGGCTGGGTGTCCGGGATCAACGTCGAGACGATCACCTTGCCGTTTCGCACGCTGGCTTGCTGCACGATGCGCTCGCCGGTGATGGGCAGGGTCAGCATCCAGCCGCGCTTGTCGGCATAAAACGCGTCCAAACCGAGGATGCCGTCACCGGCGTAGGAGGTGTCCGTCGGAGTTCCGACCACGAACGAGGACACCCGGTAGGTGCGTCCATCGGTGCCGTTGGCGGTACCCAGCACGGACTGGGTCACGAGCTGGTCGGCATTCACGGTGGTGCCGCTGTCGCGAATGCCGTAGAGCGCCTGGACCGCGACGGAAGCCGGGTCGGTCAGGGTCAGATAGCGCCCCGTGCCAAACACGACTTGGTAGCCACCTTTGGGATGCGGTGTCACGTCCGGGCGGGATGTGATGGGCTGGGCACTGCCCGCGCTGAACAGAGGCGCGGGGGCGGCGGCAGTACCGAACGCCACCGACCACTGGGCCGGATTGGTGGCACTCAGGTCGAACTTCCAGAGGTTGCCGGCCAGGTCACCCGCGTAGACGAGGTCTGCGACACCATTGTTGGCACGGCTCACCACCGCCACCCCGGACAGCCCGTTCGGCGCAACGGTCGAGCCGCTGCGCGTGCTCACCCGCGTCACCGCGCCGGTCTGCACATCGGCCAGCATCAGGATGGCCTGACCGTTGGCACTGCCGTAACCGTTGCCAAAGATGGCCATCCAACGGCCGTTCCTCATCTTGGCCACGATGGGTGCCTGGAAGACGTGGCCCATGTCGGCGTCCGAACTGTCCAGCTCCCAGCGCACCACGTCGGCAGCGTGGTTCTCTTTCATTTTCCCGGGATCGGTAACGTCGAGCGCATAGATGCCCTTGCCTCCCCCGCCCAGACCGGCCACCAGCACCGTGTGCCAGGCCCCGCCGTAGAACGCATCAGACAGCGCTGGCGGGCCGTCGACCGAATAGCGGTGAACGTAGGACGGATGGGTCAGGGCGCTCAGGCGGTCGCGCACCAGGGCCGGCACGTAGGCAAACACCTCGTCGCCCGTGCCGGCGTTGAAGGCGTGCAGCATGCCGTCGTTCGCTCCCGCAAACACCAGGGCCGTCCGCCCGGCCTGCTGCGCCCGAAAACCTCGGTAGGACACGGCTTCGATGGTGTCGCGCAGGTTACGGGCACTGTTTGCGGAATGCACCGGCGCGGCATTGACGATGTCGCCGAGCACGGTCGACGGCCTGTTGCGAAAGGTGGGGACCGAGCACGAGGGGCATTGCGACACCTCGCGCGAGCGATCGCCACGCAGGTGGTTCAGGCGCTGGCTGCCGTAACCGTCGGACGCCCCGACCATGTCCGTGTTGAGTGCCGCCATCCAGGCGGCATCCAGCTCGGTGACCGACGGCGCAGCCGGGTTCGCCGGCCATCGGAACGCGATGCCACGGGCCCCAAGGGCTGCTGAGGCGCGGTACGTGAGGATCTGCCGGCCCGTGTCCCAGTTCTGGACGTTCAGGCGCTGGGCCGCGTCCCAACGGGCCGTATCGGCCAAGGAACCGTCGGACTGAAGCCGGTAGGCACGCAACTGTCCGGACCAGTCGCCGGAATTGAAGCGGGCCTGGTAAACCTCGGTGTCCGAGCTGGCACTGCCGGAGTTCAGCGCCACCGATGCGGCCGAACCCACGCGCGCCACGATGTCGGCGCTGATGCTGTTGAACGCAGTGGCCAGAGAAGCCGCGTCGCTGGCCAGGTAGGCGCGCTGCGAACCGCCCAGGGTGGCAATCCGGTCCAGCATGGCGATGGACGCCGCATTGGCCACCGAGTCACCCAGGCCGACCACGTAGGTCTGTACATCGTAGGCGCCGGCAGCCGCCGCCGGGCTCGCCAGCAACACCGAGCGCAGGCGTTGAACCTCGGTGAACACATCGTTGGCGGCGGTCGAGTACGTCCACTGACCGGTGACCGCGTTGTACGCAGTGAACTGATCGGCCAACGAATACATCGAGCCATCGATCTTGCCCGTCGGGTTGCCGTCGGTGGTCAGCAGCACGAAGTTGCGTTGGCAGGCGTGCGCGATGGGCGTGGACGCACCGCTCAGGGTGTTCGAAAAATAGCTGTAGGCCGAACGCAGCGTGCCGGCCAGGGGTGTGAACACCGCGGCATTCTTCAGCTCCGTCGTGGCGACGTTGTCGGTCTCCACTGCCAGGCTGGCCATCAAAGCGTTGTAGTGCGAGGTCGAATCGGCGACCGCACCCCGCACAAGCGCCCCGTTGCCCGTGATGTTCGAGCCCCCTGCCGCCAATCCGTATCCCCAGGCCCGGCGCAGCCAGAACATGCGGCGCTGGGGCGGCGACGAAGGCAGGTAACCGGCATCGGTCGGGGTGAATGTCCACAGGCTGTTCCACCCCCACGGCGCCGTGAACCACGGCGTGTCGAACTGGTCACCCGCCGCGTTGGCATGGTTGGGATAGACCCGGTAGTCGTTCGGATCGTTGGTATCGTCCGCACCGACCCCGTACAGTTGTCCGCCAAAGTCACCATTGACATACAGCACATCATTGATGGCACTGTCGTCGCCGGAAACAGCGAAGGTCAGAAACCCGAAGCCGTTGCCGGGCTCAGGGTTGGCCACGCAGCGCAAGCCGCCATTGGTGGCCGAGATGCCGCCCACACAATCGTTGGTGTAGACCACCTGCGCGTCCGTGCCAAAGTAGTAGGCGTAGGTGTTGAGCAATTGCGGGGCACTGGCCATCTCGAAGCTCATCAACCCCCACTGGAACGTGTCGCGGTAACGGGTGATCGTGTCGCGCAGGATGGCGCGGGCCATGTTGCCCCGTGTCGATGCGTCGTTGCCAGCAATCAGGCGCCCGGCCATCGTGCCGTCCATCGACTGCGAGTTGTCCAGGATCACCAGGACATTGGGCTTGACCGAGCCCTGGAGCATCAGCGGTGCCTGGGCCAGGTCCAGCGCCTGCACCGATCCCGCCAACACAAGCGCCAACGCGCCACCTGCCGCGCGCCAGCACCTGGGCATCTTCTGAGCGGATCTGAGGTTCATGGCTTCTCCTACAACGCGGTAGTCACGACTTGATGTAGGTGGACTGCAGCACGACCACCGTGCTGGAGCGCCGCCCCGTGGCCCGCACCGTGATACGGAAGGCCTGTGGCGATTCGCCCACGCCGGTTCCGAGACTGACCGACTGCCCCGAGCTCGGTACCAGGCTGGGCAGCAGCTCGACGATGTAGCGCGGCGCGCTCTCGACGTCAGGCAGAGCCGGAGCCCCAGTGGCGCCACCGTAGACGCGACTGCGGCGGGCGTCGGGGCTCCAGTTCACGGTCTGCCAGCGAGGTGTGGAGGTGGCCCCGGAGGCGGCCATGGAGGGCGGCACGCACAGCCCGTCGGTGCAGTCGGGCACGAAGGCCGACAGGCTGGTCAGGTTGCCCTCCACGTCCGCCTCCGCATCGCGCAGCGCAGCTTCGGCAGCCTGCAGCGCGAGATTGCGGTCGCGGGCGTGACCGGCCATGCGCTCCTGCACCACGGAAGAGCTCATTCCCGCCATGGCCAGCGCCGCCAGGGCCGCAGCCATCAACAGCACGGTGACGAGCGACAGCCCACGGGTGCCACGGCCACAGGCATGTTCGGGCCGACCCCAGCGCGGCGCCAAGGCGCACTGGCCGTTGAGGGGAGACGAAGGTGTCATGGATCGTCCTGCCTGTTCATCGCACCGCGTTGCGCAGCGACACGGACGTCGAGGCCACGATGCGCAAGCGGCGGTCGGTCGGGGTGACGGTGCGACCGTCGAAGGCGTAGGGCTGCGCGGATGCGGTCACCCCGTCGTTGGGGCTCACCAGCAGCACGTCCAGCTGGACGGACAACACCTGCGTCCAGTCGGCCACGTCGGCCGGGCGCGCCTGGGCGTCCACGGCGCCGTCGGCGTTGGTGTCCAGGCCGAGCCGGACCACCAGCCCTTCGACCCCGGTGATCAATTCCTGCGGCTGAGGTGTCCCGTCGTAGTTGGGCGTTGTGTAGGACCACAGAGAGCGCAGACCATCGCGTCCCGTCCGGGCACTGGCCGCCAGGTAATAGGTGGTGGTGGCCATCCGCTGCACGACGGCATCCTGCAGATAGGCACGTCCCAGGTCAGAGCTGGACAGTCCCGGGGTCATTGCGGCCACCGAGCTGTGCTCAATGGATCCCGAGGCCCCTGGCGTGGCGTTCGAGGCCTGGAAATACGTCGCGCCGGAACAATCGGAGATCATCAACAGGTCGCGGGCTGTGATGGCACTGCCCTGCGAGATGGGCACCGCGGAGGTGCCGGAAGACATTTCCGCCGTCAGCGACCAACCCGTGCCGACCGGACGCCGCACTGTCAGCACGTCCCCCCCCGACCAGGGCGCCGGAGACAGGTTGGGGGCCGTCAGTGTGCTGTCGAGCGCCGGTGCCCATGCCCCCGCCTGCGCATGGGATGCCCACACCCCTTCCGAGAATCGGTACAAAAACCCGCTGGGCGTGTTGAGCACGCTGTTCAACGGCGTGTCGTTGGCGGCCCCACGGCAGCCGCGAAAGCCTGCCACGCGCAGGTCTGCCGCCAAGGTGTCGAGCGCAAATCGGGCACTTTCCTGCAACCGGGCCACATGCATCTGGGAGCCGAAGGTGTTACGGCTGCCAAAGAAAATCGCCCCCATCACAGTCAGCAGAAACAGCCCGATGGCCAGACCCACCATCATCTCGATCAGCGTGAGGCCAAGGAGCACCCCGCGGGGCGCAAAGCGGCGGAAGGATGCCCGCACCGTCATGGCCGCACCACGGACGTGACGCGGACACTCTGTCCGCGCTCGTTCCAGAACACCTTGACCACCAGCTGCGACCCCAGGCCGTCGCACGCTGGGTTGGTCGACGTACCGTCGGAGGGGGTGCTGTCCAGGCAAATGGCGCCGCGGCCGCGAGGCAACGCTGCGGCCAGCCGGGACACCCACAGCGCATAGTCCCGCGTCGCCAATTGCTGCGACGTGCAGGGAGCAGCCACCGTACACGCTGCGGTCTCGCCCTCCCCGTCGCCTGACGACGGCACGAGCAGGTTGTAGTGGCCGGCACGCACCCCAGGCAGGTTGACCCGCAGGCGGTCAGACGCGTCTTGCATGAACACCGTGGCCTGGCTGCGCCACAGTCCGTTGGACTGGGTCTGCAAACCCCGCAGTTGCAAGGCCGCGTACCCCAGTGCGGCCAGGGACAGCACGATGACGGTCACCAGCACCTCGATCAGCACAACACCGCGAGCCTGCCGGGGCCGAGAGGATGGCACACGCCTCACTCGCATGTCGCCACCTGCACCGCATCGGCCAGACCGCTGGGAGCCACGGTGACCTGAAACCCTGGTTGACCGGCATCCACCGGGCAGAGGCTGAACACCTTGGCCGAAGTTGGCGTCAGATAGCCGCTCGATGCCGAGAACACCACCATCGAAGGCCCAGTCAGGCGCAGGCGTTCGGGCAGCGCCGCATACCGGCGCAGCACCGTGTCGGACGACTCCACAGAGCCGCTGGCGTTGGCATCAATCACCAGCTGCCATCCCAAGCTGTAGGGATTCACCGTCAAAGACCCGTCAGCGGGAATCACGAGGACCGGCAGCCCGCGCTGGATGGCTTCAGACCGGGCCAACGCCAAGGCTGCGGTCAACTCGGAAGACACGGCCTGCAGGCGCTGCCGCGCCACAAAGGTGGCCAGCCCCGGCACCGCGATGGTGGTCACGATGGCCAGGATCGCCACCGCGGTCATCAGCTCGATGAGGGTGAAACCGGCCCAGCGTCCCGCCCGGCCCCTCGGGTCCCCACGTTGCGGAAACAGCAACCGCGCTCCCCCGTCACACAGGTGCCTCATCGACGGTAGCGTAGCGATTTGGGGAGTCATTCGAATTAGAACGGCGGGCCAAACCACTTGGCACTGCGTCGGCGTGCCCTGGATATCGGCTCGGCGTTAAAGGGACTTGAGATCAGCCTTGATGGTGCACCGGCCAGCCACGCCCCAATCTGAAAAGTAAACGCAGAAAAAGCCGATGTTTCACCATGGGCCGTACCACACGCCGACGTTTCCGCCCGCGCTATCCTTGCCACCATGCTGATCGACTTCTTCTACACACTGCGCACCGCCGGGTTGCCGGTGTCGATCCGCGAATTCCTGACCCTGCTCGAAGCCCTGCGCGCCGGGGTGCTTGACGCCGAAGACGGTGCCCCCACCGTGGACCGCTTCTACGTGCTGGCCCGCACCACCCTGGTCAAGGACGAAACCCAGTTCGACAAGTTCGACCGCGCCTTCGGGGCCTATGTGAAGGGCATCGAGATGGCCGTCGAGTCGCTGCGCGACATCCCCGGCGACTGGCTGCAGAAACTCATCGAGCGCGAGTTCACCGCCGAGCAGCGCGCCCAGCTCCAGGCCATGGACTGGGACGAGATGATGGAGACGTTCAAAAAGCGCCTCGAAGAACAGCAAGGGCGCCACGAAGGCGGCAACAAGTGGATCGGCACCGCCGGCACCAGCCCCTTCGGCCACGGCGGCACCAATCCGCAAGGCATCCGCATCGGCGGACCGGGGCGCGAGCGCAGCGCGGTCAAGGTCTGGGACCGCCGCGCGTTTCGCGACTACGACGACGGCGTCGAGATCGGCACGCGCAACATCAAGGTCGCGCTGCGCCGCCTGCGCCGCTTCGCCCGCGAGGGCAACGAGCTCGAACTGGCGCTGGACGACACCATCCGCGCCACCGCCGCCAACGCCGGCCTGCTCGACATCCGCATGCAGCCCGAGCGCCACAACAAGGTCAAGGTGCTGCTGCTGATGGACGTGGGCGGCACGATGGACGACCACGTGCACCGCGTGCAGGAGCTGTTCTCGGCCGCCAAGAGCGAGTTCAAGCACCTGGAGTTCTTCTACTTCCACAACTGCGTCTACGACTTCGTGTGGAAGCACAACCAGCGCCGCTACGCCGAGAAGACCGACACCTGGGACCTGATCCACAAGTACAACCGAGACTGGAAGCTGATCTTCGTCGGCGACGCGACCATGAGCCCCTACGAGATCCTGCAGACCGGCGGCAGCGTCGAGTACGCCAACCGCGAGACGGGCGCGACCTGGCTTCAGCGCCTGACGCACGCCTTCCCCTCGCACGCCTGGATCAACCCCGAACCGCACGGCGTGTGGGAGTACCGGCAGAGCATCGGCATCGTCCAGCACCTCATGGGGCAGCGCATGTACCCGCTGTCGCTGCAAGGGCTGGAGCAGGCGATGCGCCAGTTGTCGAAGTGAGCGGCCGGCGTGGCTCGTCTGTCTGCCCTGCTTCTCGCGTGCGCCTGGACCTGCGTGTGGAGCGCTGCGCGGGCGCAGGAGACCCAGCCTTCCGGACCTGAGGTCCCGGCGTCGGCGGTCTTGAACGCTCCCGCACCCGCCGCCACGGCCCCCGCCGACCCCGACGCCGCGCTGCAGGACCTGCGCGTCCAGTGGGCGCTGATCGTCGAGGCGCCCGACACCCTCAAGCCCCTGCTGGAAAAGCACCTGGACCTGGCCCGCTTCCAGGTCACAGCGCAAACCGAGCGCATCACCCGCGGCGAGCTGGTGCGCCTGCTCGCCGCCACGCCCCAGCAGGCGCAGGATCTGCTGGAGACCGAAGGCTATTTCAGTGCCAAGGTGTCGGCCCGCCTGCTGGCCGACGGTGAAAGCGTGGCCAGCGCCGCGCAGAGCCCTGCCCGCTGGCTGGACCCCATCACGCTGGCGAGCAAGCTGGTGTCCGAGGTGGACCCGCTGCTGCGCCGGATCACCGGCCGCACCACCGAGGCGGGCCCCCGCCAAGAGCCCGCGGCCGATCTGCGCGTGCTGGTGCAGGTCGACCCCGGCCCGCGCACCCGCGTGCAGGACGTGCGCATCGAGTTCGAAGGCCCCCTGTCGGTGGCCGCCGACGCCAACGATCCGGAAGCCACGGCCCTGGTCGACAAGGTCCGCAAGGGCTGGGCCCTGCCGGTGCGCCGCTCGTTCACGCAGGACCGCTGGGGCAATGCCAAGAGCCAGACCCTGGGCCTGATGCGGGCCGAGGGGTATCTGTCGGCCGCCTGGAGCGGCGCCGTCGCCCAGATCGCCCCGGAGGACCAGAAGGCGCGCCTGTTCCTCGTGGCCGACAGCGGGCCACTGTACCGCTTCGGTGAGCCGGTCTTCGAAGGGCTGGACCACGTGCGGCCCGACGCCCTGCGTGCCGTGCTGAGCTTCACCACCGGCGAGCCCCTGCGCGAAAAAGCCCTGCTCGACTACCAGGACCGCCTGGTCAAGACCGGCCTGTTCGAGACCGTGGCCGTCACCATCGACCCGGTGCCCGAGCAGGCCCAGGCCGTGCCCGTGCGGGTCCGCGTGCGCGAACGCGACCGGCTTCAGACCACCTTCGGTGTCGGCGTGTCGGACAACACCGGCCCGCGCGCGACGCTGGAACACGTCGATCAGCAGGTGTTCGGCCTCAACTGGCAGGCCAAGACCAAGCTGCAATGGGGTCATGTGACGCGCTCCGCCGCCCTGGACCTGATCTCCCACCCCAAGGAAGACTCGCACCGCAACCTCGTCTCCGCCGCCGCCAGCTACAGCGAGGCCTCGGACAACCTGGCCGTGACCCAGCAGCGCGCCCGCATCGGCCGCACCCAAGATGGTGAACGCTTCGAGCGGCTGTACTACCTGGAGTGGCAGCGCGCCCGCACCCGCGAACTCGGCGGCCAGGCGCAGGACGACGCCTCGGCCCTGTCCGTGGCCTACCAGTGGGTGTGGCGGGCGCTGGACAACCCGGTCTCGCCCACCGACGGCTTCGCGCTCTCGGCCTCCGTGGCACAGGGTCGCTCCTTCGCCACCATCGGCGACAGCGGCTGGTTCACCCGCGCCACCGGACGGCTCACCGGCTACTGGAAGATGGGCAGTTGGTTCGGTCAGGCCCGCATCGAGGGCGCCGAGGTCTTCAAGCGCGACTCGGTGGCCGTGCCCTACCCGCTGCTGTTCCGCGCGGGGGGCGACGACTCGGTGCGCGGCTACGGATACCAGTCGCTCGGCCCCACCAACGCGAGCGGCACGGCCGTGGGCGGCAAGGTCATGACCACGGCCAGCGTGGAACTGGCCACGCCCTTCTCGCGGCGCAACCGCAACCTGCTGGGCGCCGTTTTTGTCGATGCGGGCAACGCCGCGCCCAACTGGACGGACTTCTCGCTGGCCGTCGGCTACGGCGTGGGCGTGCGGTGGCGCAGCCCGCTGGGTCCGCTGCGCATTGACTTGGCCTACGGCGAGCAGGTCCAGCGCCTGCGGCTGCACTTCAGCGTCGGGTTGACCTTCTGATGAAGCGGATCGCGCTCGGTCTGATCGGCGGGCTCGTCCTGGGCGGCGGACTGCTGCTGTCCGTGCCCTGGACGGCCACAGGCACACGGGCCGCACTGTCGCTGGTGCCCGGGCTGAACACCGAAGGCGTACAGGGGCCGCTGGTCGGCCCGTTCCAGGCCCACCGGCTCAGCTACGCCCTCGGCGCCAGCCAGACCCTGATGCTCGAAGACCTGTCCTGGGACGCATGGCAACTGAGCCTGAGCACCTGGCGACTGCCGCGCCTGCACCTGGGTCGCCTGGCCCTCTCCGGCAGCGCCGCGCCCTCGACCACACCGACCGTCCTGCCGCAGCGGATCGTCCTGCCCTGGACGATCCGCGTCGACCAAGTTGGCATCGACCGCATCGATCTGCCCGACTTCGGGGAGGGTCCGGTGAAGAACCTGAGGGGCGCCCTGGTGCTGACCGGCCAGAGCGACGGCGAACACCGCCTGGACGGTCTGGTCGCCGACTGGACCCACTGGCACCTCCACGGGCAGGCCCGGCTGCAAGCTGCGCCACCCCTTCGGTTGTCCGCGCAGCTCGGTGCTGCGCCCCTGGCGGACGTCCGGCAGGCAGGGACCGGTCCCTCCCCTGAAGTCCCTGTCAAAACGGCCTCCCCCGCCCTGCCGGCCAACACCCGGCTGGAGCTGCAGGCCGAGGGCCCGCTGGCCCGGCTGAACCTCCAGGCCCGGTTCCGTGCGGCCCAGCAGTCCCTGACCGCACAGGCCGAACTCCGGCTGGAAGATCCGCTGCCGGTCTCCCGCCTTCAGGTCCAGGCCCAGTCGCTGGACCTGGCCGCGCTGGCCCCATCGCTGCCGCGCACCGCCCTGAGCGGGCGCCTGGACGCCGAAAGGGCCACCGCCGCCCCAGGCACCTCGGCCCCCCGGCTCGCCGTGCAGGCCCAGCTGGACAACGCGGAGGCCGGCCCATGGGACACCCAGCGCCGCATTCCCGTGCGCCGGCTGCGGCTGCAGGCCTCCAGCCAGACCGATCACCCCGAACGCGGCCAGCTCGACGCCCTGACCATGGACCTGGGCTCGACCGAGCTCGCCGCCGGGTCGATCCAAGGTCAAGGGAACTGGCAGTGGGACAGCGCGCAGCGCAACGTCCTGGCCCTGAACCTGACGCTCCAGGACGTCGAGCCCGCCCGCCTGAGCCCTCAGGCCCCAGCCCTGAAGCTGAGCGGCCCCATCGCCGTGCGCCGGACGATGGCCGAGCCGGACGGAGCGCCACCTGCGTCGGCAGCCTCCACCGCTGCATCCACGAACACGCGCAAAGGCGCCAAAACGAGCAAAGCGAGTTCCGGCTGGCCCCTGGCCCTCGGTGAACAATGGACGCTGGAGGCCGCCCTCAGGGGCCAGACCACCGCCGGCCCGCCCCGCACCGCAGCCTCCTCCGGCTCCCGACGCAGGTCCGCCACCCCACCGCCGACCCCGGCGCTGCCCGCCCCGGTGGACATGACCCTCAAGGCCCGTGCAGACGCCCGGGGCCTGATCGTCGAGACCCTGAAAGCCGCCGCTGGGGCAGCCCACCTGGACGCGCAACTGTCGCTGGCCCAGGCTCCCTCAGAGGAGACGGCGCCCAACACGTCCGCCCCCAGGCCCTGGCAAGCCCGCGCCCAGGCCACCCTGCAACGCTTCGACCCCGGCCTGTGGTGGCCCGCCTTGGGCGTCCACGGCGCTTCCGACCTCCATGCCAAGCTCAACGTGGACCTGCAGGCCCCGGCCAACCTGCCGTCGCTGTCCGGGCCCCAAGCCGTCGATGCCCTGCAGCAGGCGCTGACCGGAAAGGTGCAGCTCGACCTGCAACCCAGCCGCCTGTGGGGCGTGCCCAGCCAAGGCGCCGTCGACATGAATCGAGAGACGGTCCAAGCCGTTTGGCAAGGCTCGGCCCGGCTGCAGGCGGCCACCCACCACCGCCTGCAGGCCAAGCTCCAGACCGATCCGGGCCTGAACGCCGTGCAGGCCGAGGCCAGCATCGACAGCCCCGGCCTGCAGCAACTGGCGCCGTGGTGGGCCGCGCTGGGCCTGACCGAATCTCCCAGCGGCAACCTCAAGGTCGACGCCCGTGCACAACGCCGCGACGGCCTCTGGTCCACCCAAGGTCGCATCGACAGCGAACAACTGCGCTGGAACCGCAGCGACGAGGTCCAGGCGCTGCAAGGCCGCTGGTCGCTGCACGAGGCGTCGGCATCCCCCTTCGAGGTGCAAGTGCAGGCCCGGTCCGTCCACGTCTCGGGGGTCGCACTCAA
>CAYRBG010000052.1:0-13994 GCA_964422355.1 uncultured Sphaerotilus sp.
CAAGACCAGCGTGGGCAAGATGAACAAGCGGCTGATGCGGGCGGATCCGGAGGCGCTGCGGATGTGAGGCGGGGTGTTCTCGGGGATCCCGTGGGGGATCCCCTGCTCGACAGGTCTTAGGCCTGGGTCTTGGCTTTCGCGCCGGCGCTGCGGCGACGGGCCCAGCCAAGCACGCCCAGACCGGCCATCAACATGGCGTAGGTCTCGGGTTCCGGAACTGCTGCCGAGATGCCGGCAACCTGTTGAACACCGGCCACGCCGCTCTGGTTGATGGTCGTGATGTCTTGTTGAGACAGGATGCCGCCGAAGACGAACACGTTGTCCATGCGGCCGGCAAACGGCTCGGTGGTGCCGCTGTTGTCATAGGCGCCGAAGCGCAAGTAGGGAGCGGTTGATCCGCTTTCGTTGAAGGCGGCCTGACCAATGAACGTGCCGTCCAGGTACATCTTGATGGTGGAGCCCTGTGCCCCGTCAAACGTGGTGACGATGAGGTGCCAGTCACCAGGGTTCATGCTGGACGCAGCCCCTCCTGACAGCGCGCCGTAGGCCATGGTCTCCCAGCGGTTGGTATCGCGGTTGTACCAGACGCCCCGGTCCCATCCGCCGTTGTCGTGGGAGAAGAAGGTGTTTGCGCCTTGGGCCGTGCCTTGAGCTGCCAGGTTCACCCATGCGCCGATCGTCAGGCCATTTGCGTTGGCACCCGGGGTGATGCTGATGTCGACCTCGAATCCACCGGTGGGAGCGATGTAGCTGGCCGGGGTGAAGACCGCGGCCTCACCCTCGTAGCCTTGACCACCGGTGGTCACGCTGACGGCCCCGATCGAGACGGGGTTCTTGCCGTTGCCGCTGGCGTCGACCACGTTGGAGAAGTTGCCGTTGGCTCCTTCGAAGGTGTACAGACCCAGCAGCGGTGTGGCCGCCTGGGTCATGCCGGCTGTGCCCAGCAGGGTGGCGATGAGGGCGTGTTTTGCCCAGACAGAGGTTCGGGTGTTCATGGGTGGATGTTCCAGAGGTGCGAGGAGGAGGAGGGGGGCGAGCTTGGAACGCGCGTTGAGCGTTCCGGTGGTCCTTTCTCGTCCGAGAGACGAACCACCGCGGGATTGAAAGGGAATTGATCTGGCTCACTGATCCCGTGGGTGCGGGGTGTTTCCAAGCCTGGATTGCGGACTCGGGGCCTGTGGGCCCTGATCTGAAAATGCGTCGCCAATTCGGATGGTTTTCTCGTTTTTGTGGGTGTTTGTTTTCCCGCGAGTGAGGGTGGGGTGGCGTCGCGCTTTTCTCATGAGGAACGAGTGATCTCCCACTGCCGCACCGGGAAACGGGGTTGGCGATCGGCGGTGCAGGTTGTTCCGGAGACGCGGCGAGCCACCGTCGTCTCTGTGGTGGAGCGCAGGCGTCCTTGCTCATGCTGAGCATTGATTCGTGAATAAAGTCACATATCATGGTTGGTCCGTCCGGCGTTGCCGCGCCGGTCACATCCACAGAAGGTCCTGAAGGATTCGCGGAGGGTTCACATGGAGCCGGTTCAGAAGAAGGACGACGATCGCCTGGACACGGTGATCGGTGTGCTGGTGGCTTTCGGCATGTTGATTGGGGTGGGGCTGTACGCGATCAAGCCGTGGCCAAGCGCGATGCCGGGGGCCAAGCCCACGGCCGTGGTGGACGGACCTGTCGACGCCGACGGGCCCGGTCCGGTGGCTGTGCTTCGGTCGGAGGCCCGCAAGGACCTGGAGGTGCCGGCGGTGGAGGTTGAGGCCTCGGCGCCGGCGCTGGTCTTGTCGACCGCGGGTGTCCATGTCCACGCGGTGCCGGCCGCTTCGGCCGTGCTGGCGGCCTTGGTGAGCGCCGGCAAGGCGCCTGAGTCGGCGCCGGTCGGGACTCCGTCGGTCGCCGCCGCCTCCGCGCCAGCAGAGGGGATTCCCGCGCCGGACACCGCATCGCCCAGGGCCTTGGTGCCCAAGGTCGTGGTAGTGCGCGAGCACATCAACTTCGCGTCCGACAGCGCCGTGCTCCCGAGCTACGCCAAGCCCCGGCTGGACAAGATCGCCGAGCTGCTCAAGAGCGATCCGCGCACCTTCACCATCGCGGGGCACACCGACAACCTGGGCGATGCCCAGCTCAACTTGAATCTGTCGCTGGCGCGTGCCGAGGCGGTCAAGGCCTATCTGGTCGAGCAGGGGGTGCCGGCCGACAAGCTCAAGGCCATGGGCATGGGTGAGGACGATCCGCTGTCGACCAACGCCACGGCCAAGGGCCGGGCGCGCAACCGGCGCATCGAAATCACGGAGTGACGGGGCAGGCGCCTGCCCCGGCTTCCGGCCGGGGGCGCAAGGCCTTGATGCAGGTCGGACGTCCGTGAGGCCTCTTCACACCCGCGCCATGGAGGCGGTCTACGATGGTCCGGTGATCGTCAGGGTGTGGGAGGGCGTGTCCCGATGCAGGAGCCGATGCCGTCATGGGCCAAGCCGGCCGAGGAGGTGGCCGCGGAGCTGGCGTCCGGCCCCAATGGGCTGAGCCAGGCCCGAGCCGCCCAGCGCTTGTGCGAAGTGGGCGCCAACGTGGTGTCGGAGCTTCCCGGCGCGACGCTGTTGCACCTGCTGTGGCGGCAGTTGTCGAGCCCGCTGGTGCTGATCCTGCTGGTGGGGGCGCTGATCTCGTCGTTCATCGGCGAGCGGGTGGATGCGGCCATCATCCTGGCCATCGTGGTGGGCAGCGCGGCGCTGGGCTTTGTGCAGGAGGCGCGGGCCTCGTCGGCGGTGGCGAAGTTGCGTCAGCGCCTCGCCCTCACGTCGCGTGTGCGGCGCGATGGCGAGTTGCGCACGGTGCCGGCCAGCGAGCTGGTGCCGGGGGATGTCATCGAGCTGTCGGCCGGGAACCTGATTCCGGCGGACGGGCGCGTGCTGAGCGCCCGTGATTTCCTGGTCACCGAAGCCAGCCTGACGGGCGAGGCCTTTCCGGTCGAGAAGCAGCCGGGCGTGGTGCCGGCCGCGGCGGCGTTGCGCGACCGGACCAACTGCGTCTTCCTCGGCAGCTCGGTGCGCAGCGGCACGGCCACGGTGCTGCTGACCGACACCGGCCGCCGCACGGTCATGGGCGACGTCATGGCGCGCATGGCGCTCACCGAGCCCGAAACCGAGTTCGCCCGTGGGGTGCGCCGCTTTGGCGGCCTGCTGATGCGGGTGATGTTCGGTGTGGTCGTGGCGGTGCTCGTGGCCAACCAGTGGCTGGGTCGGCCGATCTTCGACTCGCTGATGTTTGCCGTGGCGCTGGCGGTGGGCCTGTCGCCTGAGCTGCTGCCGGCCATCGTCAGCGTGGGGCTGGCACGCAGTGCGCGGGCGTTGGCGCAGCGCGGCGTGTGGGTGCGCCGTCTGGATGCCATCGAAGACCTGGGCGGCATGGACGTGTTGTGCACCGACAAGACCGGCACGCTCACCCGGGGCGTGATGACGCTCGAGGCCGCGGTGGACGCGCGCGGCCTGCCCCAGCCGGAGGTGCTGCGCTGGGCGCACCTGAACGCCGCCTTCGAATCCGGCATCCAGAACCCGCTGGACGAGGCGCTGGTGCAGGCCGGCCAGGCCCAAGGGTTGACCACCAAAGGCTGGCGCAAGGTCGACGAGGTGCCCTACGACTTCGTGCGGCGGAGGTTGGCCATCGTGCTGGCACCGACCTCCTGCTCCGGCGCCCCGGATCCGGTCGCATCGACCGCGGAAGCGGACGACCACCACCTCCTGATCGTGAAGGGCGCGTTCGTGCAGACGGTGGCGGTGTGCACGCAGGTGCGCGCACCGGACGGCACGGCCCAGCCCTTGGACGAGACCGTGCGGCAGTCGCTGGAGGCCCACGTCCAGGTCCAGGGCGAACGCGGCCTGCGGGTGCTGGCGGTGGCGACGCGCCGGCTGCCGGTGCGTGCGGCGCACAGCATCGAAGACGAGGCGGATCTGGTGTTTGAGGGCTTCGTGGCCTTTGCCGATCCGCCCAAGCCGGGTGCGGCGCAGGCGGTGTGCGACCTGGCCGAGCGGGGGGTGCAGGTCAAGATCATCACCGGCGACAACCGATATGTGGCGGCCCACGTGGCCGAGCAGGTCGGGCTGGACCCGCGCGCGGTGATCACCGGCGAGGCCCTGTCCCGCCTGAGCGACGAGGCGCTGTGGCACCTGGCCGAGCGCACGGCGCTGTTCGTCGAGGTGGACCCGGCGCAGAAGGAGCGCATCGTGCGCGCACTGCAGCGCACCGGCCATGCGGTGGGCTACCTCGGCGACGGCATCAACGATGCGCCTGCGCTGCACGCGGCGGACGTCGGCATTTCGGTCGATCAGGCGGTGGACGTTGCGCGCGAGAGCGCCGATCTGGTGCTGACGCGGCCTGACCTGGACACGCTGCGCCGCGGCGTCGAAGGCGGCCGGGCGACGTTCGCCAACACCCTCAAGTACATCGCCATCACCATCAGTGCCAACTTCGGCAACATGATCAGCATGGCACTGGCCACGCCGCTGCTGCCCTTCCTGCCGTTGACGGCCGCGCAGATCCTGCTCAACAACTTCCTGTCGGACCTGCCCTCGATGGCCATCTCCACCGACCGGGTGGACGCCGGGCACCTGCAGCGCCCCCAGCGCTGGAGCATGTCGCAGCTGAGGCGCTTCATGGTGGTGTTCGGGTTGATCAGTTCGGTCTTCGATCTGTTGACCTTCGCCGTGCTGCTCCGGGTGTTCCAGGCCGGCGAGGCCGAGTTCCGCACGGCCTGGTTCGTCACCTCGGTGCTGACCGAACTGGGGGTGGTGCTGGTGCTGCGCACCCAGGGGCCGGCGTGGCGCAGCCGGCCGAGCCGCCTGCTCGGATGGGCGACCTTGGCGGTGACGGTCGTGGTGGTGGCCCTGCCGCACCTGCCTTGGGTCGCCGAACCGCTGGCGCTGGTGCCTTTGCCCGCGGCGCTGATGGGCGCGGTGGCGGTCGTCGTGCTGAGCTACCTGGCCGTGACCGAGGGCGTCAAGACGCTGCTGGTTCGCCACCACCCCACCCCATGACCCATGTTTCAGGGACCACAACAATGACTTCACCCTCCGCCAAAGTGGAAGACGTTTGCGAACGCTGGTCCGCCATGGTGCTCACCGAGCCCGGGCGCCCCCTGCAGCAGGTGTGGCGGGAGCGCCTGCCCCTTCCGGGACCGGGTCAGGTGCGATTGCAGGTGGGCACCTGCGGCGTGTGCCGCACCGACCTGCACATCGTCGATGGCGAACTGGCCTTTCCGGGCGGCGAGGTGGTGCCGGGCCACGAGATCGTCGGACGTGTGGCGGCGTTGGGTGCCGGGGTGGGCGGGCTCGCGGTCGGACAGCGTGTGGGCGTGCCCTGGCTGGGCTGGACCTGCGGCATCTGCGAGCACTGCCAGGCCGGGCGTGAAAACCTCTGTGTCCGCGCCCGCTTCACCGGCTGGCAGCTGGCGGGGGGTTATGCACAGCAGGTGCTGGCCGACGCGCGCTACGTCTTCCCGCTGCCTGACAACTACACCGATGCCGAGGCCGCGCCGCTGCTGTGCGCCGGCCTGATCGGCTGGCGGGCCTATGCGATGACCGGCCCCTACGCGCAGCGCATCGGGCTGTACGGCTTCGGGGCGGCCGCACACCTGCTGGCTCAGGTGGCGCGGCACCAGGGGCGCGATGTCTACGCCTTCACGCGGGTGGGGGACGCGGCGGCGCAGCGGCTGGCGTTGGAGCTGGGGGCGGCGTGGGCGGGGGACTCCTCGCAGTCACCGCCGCAGCCGCTGGATGCCGCCTTGCTGTTCGCCCCGGCGGGCGAGCTGGTGCCGCTGGCGCTGCAGCACGTGCGCCCCGGCGGCACGGTGGTGTGCGCCGGCATCCACATGAGCGACATTCCCTCGTTTCCGTACCGCTGGCTGTGGGGCGAGCGGCGCATCGTGTCGGTGGCCAACCTGACGCGGCGGGACGGGGAGGACTTCCTGCGTGTGGCCGGCGAGTTCAAGCTGCACGTGCAGGTGCAGCCCTATGCCTTGGCGCAGGCCAATCAGGCCCTGGACGACCTGCGGGCCGGGCGTTTTGCCGGCGCGGCCGTGCTTCAGTGCGAGGGCTGAGCGGCGGCGTCGGTTTCCGGCGCGACCTGGGCGGGAGATGAAGCCGCGCGTTGCAGGCGGCTCAGCGCATCGAGCGTGAGCGGCTCGGGCTTGTGGAAGTGGTAGCCCTGGAGCTGCTCCACGCCCAGGGTGCCGAGCTGTTCCACGACGCCGGCGTTTTCCACGCACTCGGCCACCACGGGCTTGTCGAGCAGATGCAGCATCTCGACCATCGAGGCCACCATGGCGGCGTGGCTCGGGTCCACGTCCATGTCGCGCACGAACACGCCGTCGATCTTCACCACATCGAAGGGCAGCTCGCGCAGGTAGTGGTACGAGGCGTAGCCGGTACCGAAGTCGTCCATGGCGAAGCGGCAGCCGCGGGCCGCCAGCCGCTGCATGAAGACCTTGGCTGCGTCCATGTTGGCGATGGCCTCGGTTTCGGTGATCTCGAAGCACAGCAGGTGCGCCGGCACCTGGTGCTCGTCGATCCAGTCGAGCACGTCCACGGCCAGCGCGGGGTCGCGCAGCGACACGGCCGACAGGTTGATCGATACCTCGCCCAGCCAGCCCAGCGCCTGCCGATGCCGGCCCAGGAAGGCCAGCGCCGAGCGCAGCATCCAGCGGTCCAGGTCGGCGATCAGCTTGAAGCGTTCGGCCGGAGGAATGAAGCGGCCGGGAAAGATGAGCCGGCCGCTCACCGGGTCCCACAGGCGCATCAGCAGCTCGATGTGCATGCGCCCGGCACCGTTGTTGGCCTGGATGTGTTGGAAGTGGATGCGCAGGTGGTCGTCGCGCAGGGCGTCGACCAGCACCATGGCCCAGTTGACCGCGTCGCGCTGCTGCAGCAGCTCGGGCCGGTGCTTCTGGTAGACCAGCACCTGACCGGTGCCGCTCTGTCGGGCCACCTGGATCGTATCTTCGGCCATCAGCATGACCTGCTCGAACGAGTCGGTGTCGTCGGTGATCGGCACGACGGCGATCGTGGCGGAGACGCGGTGCTCGCGGTGGTCCCAGGTGAAGACGAAGTGGTCGAGGTGTCGGTTCAGGGCCTGGGCCTGCCGATGGGCGGCCACCTGGCCTTCGGGGCCTTCGATCAGCACCGCGAACTGGTCCGCGCCGATGCGGGCGAAGAAGTCGCCGTGGTTGAGCACGCTGCCCAGGTGTTCGGCGAGCTGGTGCAGCAGTTCGTCACCGGCCACGCAGCCCAGGGTGTCGTTGACGAGCCGGAACTGGTCCAGGTCGATCATCAGGAAGGCCGCGTCGACGCGCTCGCGCCGGCGGCGGGCCAGCACTTCGCAGACGCGCTGGTCGAGCGCGCTGCGGTTGTACAGGCGGGTGACGAAGTCGTGCGTGGCCAGGTACTGCAGGCGGTCCTGCATGAAGCGGCGCTCGTTGACTTCGCGGCGCAGGTGGCTGTTGGCCTGGGCCAGCTCAGCGGTGCGTTCGCGCACCCGTTCTTCCAGCTGGGCGTTCAGGGCGAGCAGCTCGCGGTGCAGGTGCAGGCGTTCCAGCTGATGGCTGACGCGGGCGCGCACCTCGACGGCCTCGAAGGGCTTGGGGATGTAGTCCACGCCGCCCACCTCGAAGCCGCGGGCCACGTTGGCGTGGTCGGCGGTGACGAAGAGCACCGGGATGTCGCGCGTCGTCGGGTCGGCTTGGAGGTGCCGGCAGGTCTCGAAGCCGTCGATGCCCGGCATCAGCACATCCAGCAGGATGAGATCGGGCGGCTGGGTCTGGGCGATCTGCAGGGCGCGCTCGCCCGAGGTGGCCACCTTGATGCGGTGTTTCAGGGGGGCCAGCACCTCGCCCAGCACGGCGAGGACGTCCGGACTGTCGTCGACCAGCAGAATGACAACTTCGGTGGAGTTCAAGGTGGGCCTTTGGCGCGACGCGACTCGAAGACGTGGAACGGTGGCGTATTTTCATTTCCGGGGCTGTCATGCTGGACGGCTCCGGCGTGAAGATTGCACAGTTACACGGGGATCGAGCAGGCGCTGCGGAGCGGCCCGCCGAGGTCCAGCCGGTGGGTCAGGCCTTGGCGACGATGGGAACGTGTGTCGGCGCGAAGTCCGACGGGGGGTGATCGCTGTGAATCACTTCCACCGCGTCGAGCCTGGTGGGACGGGTGGCGTGCAGCTCGTCGAACCAGCCGCTGGCAGGAGGGTCCTGTGGCGGATGCACCTCGGGGGCCATGGGGCGGGTGTCGGGGCCGGGATCGGTGCCGGCCGCCAGCGAACTGAATGCCCTGCGGATCGATCCGGGCTCAGGCAGATGGGTTTCGTCCCAGACGTGCATGGGCACCTGGGCCGCCTCCAGGACCTGGGCCATGCGCTGCTGGCGCTTGCGGGTCGACTCGTCGCGGGCCTTGCCGTGACTGCGCAGGTCGATCACGGCCATCACCCGACCGCGGCGGTCGCAGATCATGAGGTCGACGGTGGCGTGGCCGATACGGCGCATCCATTCGGCATAGGAGTGCCGCGTCGGCACTTGCACAAAACGCGACAGGGGCACTTGGGCCAGGATCAGGCGATCCGGCAGCGAGCGTTGCAGGAGCTTGTAGGCCTTGAGGTGCGAGGGCCTCAAGGCGCGAGTGACCTGCGGGGGCCAGCCGGCCACCGTATCGATGCCGTCCAGGGCTCGACCCGCTTTTTCGCGCTCGGAGGCGCTGCTTCCTCTCATCCACCAGCGGGCGAGCCAGAACACCATGCCCGCCGTGGCGACAGCAATGCCGAGAACCCAGGCAAAGCGAGAGAAGTTTGAGAAATCCATCACGCAAAATTAGTCGCAATGGGCTTGTTTCGTCAACCGGGAATCCCTGCCACGTTGCGAGAACGTGTAAAGAAGTGCAACTGAACGACAAAAAACCGGGCAGGGTGCCCGGTTCTTGCAGGTCGATCGATGCGTTTACCTTCCGCCCCCAGGCAGGCCCATGCCCGGCATGCCCTTCTTGCCGGCAAAGCGTTTCATCATCTTCATGAGACCGCCGCCCTTCATCTTCTTCATCATGGTGGCCATCTGCTCATACTGGTTGAGCAGGCGGTTGACCTCGTGGATCTGCACGCCCGAGCCGGCGGCGATGCGGCGCTTGCGGCTCGCCTTGCTCTTGCCTTCGAGCAGCAGCGCAGGGTTGGCGCGCTCCTTGGCGGTCATGGCGCTGAGGATGCCCTCCATGCGCCGCACATCCTTTTCGGCCTTGTTCATGTCGGCCTGGCCTGCCTTGGCGGCGATCTCGGTGGGCAGCTTGTCGATCAGGCTCGACAGACCCCCCATCTTCTTCATCTGACCGATCTGTCCGAGGAAGTCGTTGAGGTCGAAGCCGCTGCCGCTCTTGAGCTTTTCGGCCATCTTCTGGGCGGCTTCGATGTCGACGCCCTTCTGGACCTCTTCCACCAGAGCGACGATGTCGCCCATGCCCAGCACGCGACCGGCGTGGCGGTCGGCGTCGAAGACTTCCAGGCCGTCGATCTTCTCGGACACGCCTGCGAACTTGATCGGCGCACCAGTGATCTGCCGCACCGACAGGGCTGCGCCGCCGCGTGAGTCACCGTCGAGCTTGGTCAGCACGATGCCGGTCAGCGGCAGGGCCTCCTTGAAGGCCTTGGCGGTGTTGACGGCGTCCTGACCCTGCATGGCGTCGACGACAAACAGCGTCTCGACTGGATTGAGCTGTGCGTGCAGGTCCTTGATTTCGGCCATCAAGGCTTCGTCGATGGCCAGGCGACCGGCGGTGTCGACCAGCAGCACGTCGAAGTAGTGCTTCTTGGCGTAGTCCAGGGCGGCCAGGGCGATGTCGCGCGGCTTCTGGTCGCCCGCAGACGGGAACCACTCGGCACCGGCCTGCTTGGTGACGGTCTTGAGCTGCTCGATGGCCGCAGGGCGGTACACGTCGGCTGAGACCGTCAGCACCTTCTTCTTGCGGCGCTCGATCAGGTGCTTGGCCAGCTTGGCGGTGGTGGTGGTCTTGCCCGCGCCCTGCAGACCGGCCATGAGGATGATGGCCGGTGGCTGGGCGGCGAGGTTGAGGTCGGCCACGCCGTCGCCCATCGTTGTGGCGAGTTCCTTGTGGACGATGCTCACCAGCACCTGGCCGGGGTTGAGCGAGCCGACCACTTCCTGGCCGAGGGCCTTGTCCTTGACGCGGGCAATGAAGTCGCGCACCACGGGCAGGGCCACGTCCGCCTCCAACAGGGCCATGCGCACTTCGCGCAGCATGTCCTGGACGTTGGATTCGGTGATGCGCGCCTGCCCGCGCATGGTCTTGACCAGTTTCGACAGGCGTTCGGAGAGGGCTGAGGCCATGCAGAGGGGAGTAGTAGTGAACGGCTTGGGCCGCATCAAAGAGGTGGAGGACGTGCTCGCACGTACACTCCAAGGGTGATTTTATCGACCGCCTTGCCCACAGGCCTGACGGCCTGGTTTCTCGTCCCCGCGCTGCTGGCGCTGGTCGGCTATGTCGTGGCCGGCTGGCGCGTGCAGGCGTCGTGGTCGGCGCCTGCCCTGATTGCCGCCTGGGCCCTGCACTGGCTGGCGATGCTGGCCCATCTGCTGGGTTGGGGCCTGCCGGGAACCGGGGCGCATTTCGGCTTTGCACCTGCACTGTCCACGATGGCCTGGATGGTGCTCGGGGTGTATGGCATCGAGAGCCGTTGGGTGCCGCTGCCGGCGGTGCGCCGCGGCTTGGCCGTGCTTGGCGCCGTGGTGGTGGTGGTTTCGCTGATCTTCCCGGGCGATGGAACGGTGCATGCGGAGTCGCCGTGGGCGCCTTTGCACTGGGTGCTGGGGTTGGCGTCGTACGGCTTGTTCGGCGCGGCCGTGCTGCACGCCACGTGGTTGGACCGGACCGAGCGTGCACTGCGATCTGCGGGACGCGGCGCCATGCAGACCCCGGGCGTGCCGCTGTTGACGCTGGAGAAGCTCACCTTTCATCTGGTCGCGGCCGGCTTTCTGGTCCTGACCGTGGCCATCGTGCTGGGGTTCTGGCTGAACGACACCTGGCACTGGGACCACAAGACGGTGTTCTCCCTGTTGGGTTGGACGGTGTTCGCGGCCCTGCTCGTGGGGCGCCGGGCTTTCGGATGGCGCGGCAAGCGCGCGACGCGCTGGCTGTATGTCGGGACGGGCCTGCTGCTGCTGGCCTATGTCGGCTCGCGCTTCGTGTTCGAGGTTGTGCTGCACCGGTCGGCCAGCGGCGGGGCCTGAGCCATGAAGCTGCTGTGGTCCCTGGCGGTGTTGGCCGCCGTGTGGTGGATGGCCCGCAGTGTCGTGCGGCGCATGGGGAGTGACTCCGAGGCAACGCCCCCTGCGTCGCCTCCGCCGTCACCGACGCCGCCCGATGCAATGGCAATGGTCCGTTGCGCCCATTGCGGACTTCACCTGCCCCTCGAAGAGGCCCTGGAAGCCGGGGGGCGGCATTTCTGCTGTGCTGCGCACAGGGATGCCGGACCGTCCCCGGAGCACGTCCGGTCCTGACCGTGCCAGGGCAAGACGTGTCCTCGACCTCGGAAGACGCTCCACGTGACCCGGCCGGCGCTTTGGCATCGGCTCGCTCGACATTGCCGGAAGGGTTGCAGCGTTCCTTGATGCGCACCCTGCGCGCCTTCGCTGCGGCGCGCGTGCTGCTGGGCGCCTTGTTGCTGGGGTTGCAGCTCATGCTGGCGGCGGTGGCCGGAGGGGCGCTGTTCGGTCCCCGGATGCTGGTGCAGCTGGCGCAGGTCCTGGCGGCGGCGGCACTGCTGATCTGGGTGCACGCGGCCCCCGCAGGAAAGGGGGCGCGTTGGACCAACCCGTTCAATCGCCACGGTTACCTCCGCCGCTCCTGGATGCTGGCCAGCATCGGGGTCGACGTGCTGGCTTTTGCCTTGCTGCTGCAGCTGGCCGGCGACTCGGGCAGCACAGTGGCCCTGTTCTCTCTGCCGCTGTTGATGTCGGCGGTGCTTTTGACGCGGCGCTGGGCCCTGGCCGTGACCTCGTTCGTCGTGCTGCTGCTGCTGGCCCATGCGGCCTGGTTGGCGGTCAATGCGGCCGATGCGGCCAGCCTGATCGGCCAGGCCGGCATCACCGGCGCGGGGATGCTCATGATGGTCGTGCTCACCGGCGAGCTGGCCGACCGGCTGGCCCACCAGGAACGTGCGGCGCGCTCCACGCTGATGCTGGCCCGCCAGCAGGCGCAACTCAACCGCCTGATGATCGATGAGATGCACGACGGCGTCATGGTGGTGGATTCGACCGGTGCCGTGCGGGCGGGCAACCCGGCGGCCTTGGCCCTGATCGGCGCACCGCGTTCCCCGGAGGGATGGGTGCCGTTCGATCTCAAGTCCCGTCCGGGGTGGCGGCCGCTGTGGACGGCCGTGGAGAAGGTGTATGCCGAAGGCCGAAGCCAGGAGGGCGGCGAGGAGGTGGTGCTGGAGTCTCTGGATGGCCGATCCAACGAGAAGCGGCACTTGCGCCTGCGTCTGCGCCTGACACGGCAGGCCGAGCCGGAGGCGGGTGAAGCCCTGTGCCTGTTGCTGGTGGACGATGTGCGCATGCTGCGCGCGCGGGCGCGCCAGGACCAGTTGGCGGCCATGGGGCGCATGTCCGCCGGCATCGCCCACGAGATCCGCAATCCTCTGGCGGCCATCGGCCAGGCCAATGCCCTGTTGCTGGAGGACCTGAGCGACCCGGCCCATGAGCGTCTGGGCCGCATGGTGGCCGACAACGTCAAGCGCCTTCAGCGCATCGTCGATGACGTGTTGCAGGCCGCGCCAGGGGCCGTCACGGAAGCGCCGGTCATCGACCTGCGGGACCGCTGCCGCGCCCTGAGCGAGGACTGGATGCGCACCGCCGGGCTGACTCCGGGTGCGGACGGTTCCCCCGTGCTGTTGGACCTGGGGCGCGAGGCACGCTGGGCGCGCTTCGAGGTCGACCACCTGCAGCGGGTGCTGGTCAACCTGCTGGACAACGCCTGGCGACACTGCTCGGGGCAGGCCCATGCCATCTGGGTGCGCCTGAGTCCTCTGGACGAGGCGCACCTGACGCTTTCCGTGGCCAGCGACGGTGATCCGATCGCTGCGGACGTGGAGCCTTACCTCTTCGAGCCCTTCTTTTCGACCCGCAGCCGAGGCAGTGGCCTGGGCCTGTACATTTGCCGCGAGCTGTGCGAGCGCCACGGGGCCCTGTTGGAGTACCGCTCCCGCGGTCCCGGCGCCCGCCATCGCAATGTGTTCGTGGTGACTTTGCCGCGCATGCCCGCTCCCTCTTCTGCCGACGCCCCATGAACCCCGCTACCGGATACAGCCTGCTGGTCGTGGACGATGAGCCCGACCTCTGCACGGTGTACGAGCTGGCGCTGCTGCGCGAGGGCTATGCCGTGGAAACCGCCGCCACCGTCGGCGAGGCCTGGGCGGCGCTGCAGGCGCGGCAGTTCGACGGCGTGATCACCGACATGCGTCTGCCTGACGGTTCCGGGCTCGACCTGCTGCAGCGCCTTGAACAAGCCGGTCGCAGCGAGCGGAGCATCGTCATCACGGCCTACGGCTCGGCCGAGAACGCCGTGTTGGCGCTCAAGGCCGGGGCCTACGACTACCTGACCAAGCCGGTGGATCTGCGGCAGTTCCGGGCCGTGGTCGCATCGGCACTGGGACGGCGGGCCCCGGATGCGGGGTCGAACCCGACGGCAGATGCGAGAGGGCCGGGTCCGGCAGTGGGGAGGGGCGCTCCCGATGTGTCCGCGCCCGCGCTGCAACGCATGGCAGGCGACTCGCCGGCCATGCAGGCCGTGCGTGCCATGGTGTCCAAGGTGGCACAGAGCATGGCGCCGGTGCTGGTGCACGGCGAGTCCGGCACCGGCAAGGAGCTGGTGGCCAGGGGCATTCACCAGGTCAGTCAGCGGGCGGGGCGGCCGTTCGTGGCCGTCAACTGCGGCGCGATCCCCGAGCAGCTGCTGGAGGCC
>CAYRBG010000053.1:0-13960 GCA_964422355.1 uncultured Sphaerotilus sp.
CCGGTGGCGCCCAATCCGACGCCTACCACTGGGAGCGCGGCATGGGAGCCCAGGCGCAACGCCCCTCCGGAGAGCACTTTCACAGCCGGGAGCAGAAGCCGAGCACCATGGGCACGGCCGAGTTCCTGGACCTGTGCCTGCTGACCGGTGCACGACCGCTTCTCACCGTCAACGTGCCCTCGGGAAGCCCCGACGAGGCCGCCCGGTGGGTGCGGGCCGTCAACATCGTCGGGCTGCGCTCGCCCCGCACCGGCGAACGCCTGCCCCGCGTGACCGACTGGGAAATCGGCAACGAGCCCTACCTGAAGGACGACGCCCAGCCCGCCCTGAGCATGGAGCCCGAGGCCTTTGCCGCCAAGGCCGATGCCTGCATCCGCGCCATGCGTGCGGTCGATCCGACGATCCGCATCGGCCTGCCCCTGTCCACCGACCAGCGCAACGGCGTGCCGGTGGTGCACTTCAAGCGCTGGGCCGAGCGCATGCTGTTGACGCTGCGCGAGAAGGTCGATGTCGCCTGCGTGCACAACGCCTATCTGCCCTTCGCCTACGACCGGCTCGACAACCCCGACGCCATCTACTGGGCCACGCTGGCCGGTGCCCGCTCGGTCGTGAACGACCTCGACGCCCTGCACGCGCTGATCGCGCGCGTGCGCCCCGGCCTGAAACTGCCTGTGGCCCTCACCGAATACCACGCCATCTTCAGCCTGGGCCGCGGCCCCACGGACGAGTGGACCGGCAGCCCCTTGGCCGCGCTCTACATCGCCGACCTGCTGCGCACCCTGGCCGAGCGTGACGATGTACTGTGGGCCAACCTGTGGTCGCTGTCGGGCAACTGGCGCTTCGGAGCGATCCAGAGCGGAGGCTGGCTTCGCCCGGTCGGGCAGGTGCTGGAACTGCTGGGGCCGGTCCTGCGCGGCCAGCGGCTGCCGGCCACCGGCCAGGCCGAAACCGTGGCCACCCTGGCCACCGGCATCGTTCCGGCGCAACCCCGACTGCCTCTGGTCGAGACGCTGGTCACGCGCCTCGACAGCGCCTCCGGTGCCCGTCTGCAGGTTCTGCTGATCCACAAACACCCCCGACGCCGGGCGATCGGCCGCCTGGACCTCAGCGGTGGGTCGGCCTCACTGCCCTCGGAAACGACGGCCCGCCTGACCCTCCTGCACGCCCCTGATCCTCTGCGCAGCGACGATGCCCCGGACCTCATGACGCGCCAGACCCGCGTCGTCGAGCTCACCCGCTCCGGCGCCGGCGTCGGCTGCACCCTGCACCTGCCGCCCGCCTGCGTGGCCGTGCTCGACATCGATCTGCCGCGGCCGACGGCCCACACCCGGATGGGCTTTCGTCCCACACCCCCTGACCTTCCGACCTGAGCGCCCTCTGACATGAACCCACCGGACTCCTCCCTCCGCGCTCCCATGAAAAAGGGCTCGCGCCCACGCATCGGCGTGGACTTCCACACCTTCGACGGCATCTTCCAGGGCAGCCGCAGCCACCTGCTGGGCATCTACCGCGAAGCGATCGCGCAGGCACCGGACCTGGACTTCGTGTTCCTGCTGGGCGAGCCCGAGCGCCTGCGCGAGCAGGAGCCGGCCTTCCGCGCCCCGAACGTCGAACTGATGCAGATGCCCCACCGCTCCGGCACGGTCCGGCTGGGCTGGCAACTGGCCCAGGCCCAGGTGCAGCAGCGCCTGGACCTGCTCCACGTGCAGTACCGCCTGCCCTTCGTGCCCATGGGCCCCTGCGCCTGCACCGTCCACGACGTGCTGTTCGAGACTCACCCGGAGTTCTTCACCCCTTCGTTCGCCCGCATGGCCCGCTGGACCGGTCGCCGGGCCGCGCGGCAGGCCGCCCTGCTGTTCACGGTGAGCGAATACTCCCGCAACGAGATGGCACGCCTGTACGGCCTCGACCCTCAGCGCATCGCCATCACCGGCAACGCCGTGAACACCCACCGCTTCCACCCCGGATCGCAGGGCGAGGACCTCGTCGTGCGGCGGGGGCTCGAACCGCAGGGCTATCTGCTGACCGTGGGCCGCATCGAGCCCCGCAAGAACCACCTGACGCTGCTGCGCGCCTACGCGCGGCTGGACCGTCTCCCCGGGCTCAAGGCCCCTCCGCTGGTGATCATCGGGCAACGCGATTTTGGCGATCAGGTGGTGTTTGACGAGGTCGTCCGACTCGGTCTGCAGGACCGCGTGCACTTCCTGCAGGACGTCAGGGACAACGAACTGCCGGCCCTGATCCGACACGCCCAGGTGTTCGCCTACCCGAGCCTGGCCGAGGGCTTCGGCATGCCCGTGCTGGAGGCCATGGCCTGCGGCGTGCCTGTCGTCACATCCAACACCACGTCCCTGCCCGAGGTGGCCGGTCAGGCCGCCCTGACCGTGCCTCCGACCGACGAAGGGGCCCTGGCCGACGCGCTGGCCGACCTGCTGCGGCAACCGGAACTGGCCCGGGAGCTGTCCCGGCGCGGTCTGGTGCAGGCCGCTCGGTTCCAGTGGCACAGCGCCGCCGAAGTGCTGGTGGACCGCTACCGCAGGCATTTCGGGCACGAGGTGGGCGTGCCTTCCCAGAGGGCCTGGGCATGACGACACCTCCCTCATCACAGCCCCCGCTGACGGACCGTCGCAACCTCCTTCTCGGAGGGGCCTGGGCGGTGCTCGCCGCCGGATTGCCGGGATGCGGTGGTGGAGGCGGCAGCGCCACCGCCCCATCGGACAGCGCTTCCAAATCACACGCGTTCACCGTCCGCGTCGACCTCTCGTCGGTGGGCCCGGACCTGAACCTCGGCCTGCTCGGACACAACGTGCAGTGGACCAGCCTCGGTGACGGCCTGCTGACCCCGACCGGAGTCCCGGACGCCACCAAAAACGACGCCCTCGGCGCGCTGCGTCCCTCGGTGCTGCGCTTTCCCGGCGGCGAACACGCCGACCTCTACCACTGGGCCAACGGCATCGGCGAGCAGGCCCTGCGCACGGAAAACCAGCACGCGCAGACCTTGGCCTACGAGTCCAGCATCATGGGCACCGCCGAATTCCTGGACCTGTGCGTGCGGGTCGGTGCGGTTCCGCTGATCACGGTGAACGTGCCCACCGGCACGCCGGAAGAGGCCGCGGCCTGGGTCAAGGCCGTGAACGTCACGGGCCTGATCTCCCCGAGCGACGGCAGCCGACTGCCTGCGGTGCAGTACTGGGAAATCGGCAACGAGCCCTATCTGGACAGTGCCACCCTGCCCCGCCTGGCCATGGATGCAGCGACCTACGCCGACAAGGCGACCGCCATCGTACGCGCCATGAAGGCCGTGGACCCCTCCATCCACGTCGGCATCCCGCTGTCCACGGACCGGCGCAACGGCGTGCGCACGGTGCGCGAAGACAGCTGGACCTACTCGGTCCTGACCCGGCTGGACGTTCCGGTGGAATTCGCGACCACGCACAACGCCTACCTGCCCATGGCCTACGACCGCCTGGGCGATCCCGAGGCCATCTACTGGGCCACCATGGCCGGCAGCCGCGCCGTCACGCAGGATCTGGACGCCCTGTCCAGCCTCATCGCCGCGAACTGGGGCGGTGAGACACTGCCCATCGCCCTGACCGAGTACCACGCCATCTTCAGTCTCGGCGCGGGGGCCAGCGACCAATGGTCCGGCAGTCCCCTGGCCGCCCTGTATGTGGTGGACCTCTTGCGCGCGCTGGCCCAGCGCTCGGACGTTCTCTGCGCCAACCTGTGGTCCCTGTCCGAAAACGGCGTCTTTGGCGCCATCGCCGAGGACGGCCACCTGCGCCCGGTCGGTCAGGTGCTGGCCCTCGCGGCGCCCCTGCTGCAGGGACAGCGCCTGGCCGGAAGCTGCACCTGCGAAACGGTGAACACCTCCAGCGCGGGAGTCGTTCCGGCCGTCAACGGCCTGCCCGTCGTCGAGGTGCTGGCAGGAGTCGCTCAGGAGGCCCCGTCCGACGTCATTCGCCTGCTGCTGATCCACAAGGACCGCAGCCGCGAAGGACGCGGCACGATCGATCTGATCGGATGGAGCAACGACGGACGATCCACCGCGACGCTGCGGCGGCTGCACACCACGGCGCCATTCCGCTCCGACGATGTCGCCGACCTGTTTGCGGAGGACACGGCCGTGCTCACCCTCACCGGCAGCGCCGCGGAGCTGCGCTGCGAGGTGACCCTGCCCCCCTGCTGCGTGGCCGTGCTCGAGGTGCGACGCACGCCTTGACCGGCGGGACCCGGCCGCGTGGGGTGCTCAGAACTGGAAGCCCAGCCGCACCCCACCCCAGTGGCGGCCCTGCACGCGAATGGGTGCGCTGGCTTCCTTCATCAGGACGTACTGACCACCACCCATGTCGCGGCGGTAGGTCTGCAGCAGGAAGGGGCGCTGGTTGCGTGAGGAGGCCAACCCGGTGCGGTCGTTGAAGATGCGGCGGTAGCGGCTGTGGGCCGTGTCCCAGGCCAAGTCTCCACGCTGCGGCTGACAGTACTGCTGGTTGTGTGTCGGGACGTAGCCGTTGCGGTCCGACGCCACACAGAACACCACCTTGCGGCTGAGGCCCAACATCTCCTCCTGCACGGCGGGGAAGAGCCGGTCGGCCAGGGCCACGAAGCGTGTCGTGTGCTGGGCCGGCTGGGTGTTGGGAATGGCCACGTAGTGCTCGTCGAACAGGTCGTTGAGCGTGATCGTGCCCTGTGCCACCGCGGCCTCGATCTGCTGAGAGATGCGATCCGCGGCCTGCTGGGCCGCACGGATGAAGGGCGTGTCCTCGGTTTCGATGCCGCTGTGCGCCAGATCGTCGATCAGGCGTTCCGACACCCCCAGGAAGCGGTCGCTGCACTGCTGGGCCGAATCGAGATGCAGCAGTGCGTTGGACATTTCGCCACTCAGTTGCTGCGTCAGGGCGGCCACGTTGTCGCAGATCGAGCGGCTGGTGGCGGCCGCCTGGTTGATGCGGGCCACGTCGGCTTCGACCTCGCCGAACGCATGGTGAATGCGCCCGACTCGTGCTTCGCGCCCCCCGCAGGACCGTCGATGCGGATGTCCCGCGAGAAGGTTTCAATGCGCTGGTCCAACTGCGCCAGCGTGCCCATGATGGTCTTGGATGAGCTCTCCACGCGCCCGGCCAGGTCCTTGACGGCCTCGGCCACCACGCCGAATCCGCGTCCGGCCTCACCGGCCCGCTTGGCCTCGACCGAGGCGTTGAACGCCACCAGCCGGGTCTGCAGCGCGATCTGCGTGATGTCGGCCGCCGCGGCCGACACGTTGTGCAGCACGTCGACGATGCCCGCCACTTCGCTGGCCACCTGGGCCACCACTTCTCGGGCCCGGGCCACAGCCTCGACCGCCTGCGCCGTGGCGTCGCCGATCGCGCCTTGGGCCTGCTGGACACCGTCGAGGTCGCAGGCCAGATCGCTCATCGACTGCACCTGGGCCCGGATCAGCGCCTGGGTGTCTTCGATCGCACCGCGGGCCTGGGCCGCATCGCGCCCGATGTTGGACACCTGGGGGACCAGGGTGCGGACAACCTGGATCGCACGGGTCTGCTCGCTGGGGTCCGCGGTCGTCGATGCAGCAGGGGGAGCCGAGGAGGACGGCTCGGCCTCAGGAGTCACGGTGCGACGGAGCAAGGCAAACATGGGCGGTCCTGGATGGAGAAAAGAGGGTCGTCAGGAAAACGGGCCGGCCGCCGACGCTCACCAGCTGCGCAGCTTGGCGCGCAGGCGGGCGATGGACTGGCTGTGCAGCTGACACACCCGGGACTCAGTCACCCCCAGGACTGCGGCGATTTCCTTGAGGTTCATGTCCTGTTCGTAGTACATGCTCATCACGTACTGCTCGCGCTCGGGCAGGTTCTTGATGGCCTCGATGAGCGCCGAACGCATTCGGAAGTCGTTGAGCTGCGCCAGCGGGTCACCCGCCTCGTCGGCCACATGGCGGTCGAGGTAGTCGTTGTCGCCGTCGTCACCGCCCATGTCTTCCAGGTAGATGAGCTGGGTGCCGCGCACGCGGTTGAGCAGGTCCTGGTACTCGGACAGAGAGATGCCCATTTCCTTGGCGATCTCGCTCTCGGCGGGCGCGCGGCCGAACTTCTGCTCCAGCTTGTGCACGGCGGTCTCGATGTCGCGCTGGTGCTTGCGGTTGCCCCGGCTCATCCAGTCGGCGCCGCGCAGCTCGTCGAGCATGGCGCCGCGGATGCGCTGGGTGGCGAAGGTCTCGAACTGCACGCCCTGGCTCTGGTCGAAGCGGCTCAAGGCATCGGTCAGGCCGATCATGCCGACCTGGATGAGGTCGTCGATCTCGACGTTGGCGGGCAGTTTGGCAATCATCTGATGCGCCAGCCGGCGAACCAGCGGGCTGTACTGCTTGAGCATCGTGTTGACGTCGGGACGGCCTTTGGCGGTATACATGGACGGCTCCACTGCGGGTTCAGATCATCGACACCTGTCGGGGCGACGGAAGCACCGGCCGCAGGAGATCGCGCTCGGTTTCCGCTGGCGACAGCACAGCCGCGGCGTTGAGCAGGTCTTCGACCAGCGCCATCAGGCGGGTCGAGGGCATGGCGGTGGGGAGCTCGGCCGGGTCGATCTGGACCCAGTCGTGCTGCACCCCACCCAGGAACAGGTCGGCGCAGTGCGCCAGGCGGTCCGCCACCAGCTTCGCCTGCGGCGACTCCGGCGCGGCACACATCAGCAGGTCGTAAGCGTGCCAGTCGGCGCGCTGCGCAAAGATCTTCAGCGCGGCGTAGGCGTGCGTCATGGCCTCGGCACGGTCGTCGCACAGCAGCACCGGGCGCGGGCGGCTCAGGCCCTCGTCCCCGCGGCCAAACAGGCGGGCCAGCTCCAGCGCACTGCCGTGCACCAGCACAACCTGCGTGCTCGGCACCGCTTCGGCGATGGCGTCCAGGAAGGCGCGGGTCGAACCCATGCGGTCCACCCAGCGTGCGGGCAGGCCGCGGGCCGCCAGATAGGCCACACGGTCGGACAAGGGCTCGATGCCTTCGGACAGGTCAAATCCGGCCAGCTCGCGCGGCGCACCGCCGCGCTCCGACGCGTCGATCAGCAGGGTATCGAGCTCCAGCTCGTCGAGCACCGTGCACAGGCGCTCGATGAGCACCCCGCCGTATGCGATGAAGGGGTTGGACACCACGGGGATGAAGCGCATCGCCCGCGACGAGAACATGCGGCGCAACCCGTCGGCCTGGTCGGCCGGAGCGGTGCGGCGAAACGGGGTGAGAGGCACAAAGCGGCTCATGAAATCGCGCTCCCCAAGGTCACAGGGTCGGCGGCACGGCCTCGCTGCCCGATGCGGGGCGGCGACGGCGGTTCGAACCGCTGCTGGTGGTCGTGGGAGACATGCCCGGCGCCGTGAACAACAGGTTCACGTCGTTCACGTCCATGCGCCAGGCCTGCGAGCCGGTGCTGCGCAGCGCGCGCTGCACCAGGGCAGAGGCGGTCAGGCGGTGCCAGTCCTCCGGCACGCGCTGGCCGTTGGCCACGGCGATGATCTTCAGGCGGTGGCGGATCATGGCGTCCAAGGCCGGGCCGAGCTTGACGGCCTCGTCCATCTTGGACAGCACGATGCCCTTGCACTGCGTGGCCTGGTAGGCGCCAAGCACGTCTTCGATGGTCTCGCCCTGTGCTGCGGCATTGACCACCAGCAGGCGCTTGATGGCCCGGTGCTGCAGCATGTCCAGCAGTTCACGGGTGCGGGTGTCTCGCTGGGCCAGACCGGCGGTGTCGATGAGCACCATCTTCTTGGCCGACAGCAGGTCGAGCAGGTCTTCCAGCGCCACCTTGTCGTGCGCCGTGTGCACCGGCACACCCAGGATGCGGCCGTAGCCGCGCAGTTGTTCGTGGGCGCCCAGGCGGTAGGCGTCCAGCGTGATCAGGCCCAGGTTGGCCGCACCGTGCTTGGTCGCGAAGGCGGCTGCCAGCTTGGCGGTCGAGGTGGTCTTGCCCACACCGGTCGATCCGACCAGGGCATAGACGCCCCCTTGGTCCTCGATGGGCGTGTCGCGCTCACCGGCATTGAGATTGCGTTGCAGGACCGAGCCGGCCCACTGCAGCTCGTCGGCCACGTCCTCGGGCATGCTGTCCACCAGCTTGCGGATCAGGCCCGGTGAAAAACCGCAGTCGATCAGGCGGGTGATGAGCTGCGCCTGGCGCGGACTCTTCTGCAGGCGGTCCATGAAGGCCAGGGCACCGAAGCGCTCCTCGATCATGCCCTTCATGGCGCGGATCTCGCTCATCATGTCGCCCTGCTCTCGACCGCCTTCGCTGCTGCGCGACGACGAGGTGCGGGAAGAAGAGGAAGAAGAACGCGACTTGCGGGCGGCGGCCCCCTCCAGGGCGTCGGTGGACGGCTGGCGACGTTCGGACCGCACGGCGGACTCGAAGTCATCGATGTGAGGATCGGCATCCACCTTGGCTGCAGCGGAGCGGACCGGTGCCGAGCGCGACGACGGCGTCGGCAAGGGCGCCGGTTGCGGCTCCACGTTCATCTGCGCCGTGGCCGCCATCAGCTCCTGATAGCTCGGCATGCGCGCTTCGGCCGAGGTCTGACGCTGCGTCAGGCGCTGCTCGATGGCTTGCGGCGACACCGGCACCGGCTCGGCGGAACGGGCCTTGAGCTCGGCCTCGCGCTTCTTGAGCATGCGCTCACGCACGTAGTCCTGGAAGGACAACGTGCTCATGGCCAGGGTGCCCACATCCTCCTGCACGCCGCCTTGGACCGACATGGACGGGGCCACCGACGGCTCGGCACGGCTGGCCGAGGCCGACGGCGCCGCCGGCCCTCCACGCAGCCGTGCCAGCAGGCTCTGACGCCCGCCGGCGGAAGATGCCGATGACGACGGGACCATGGGCATGGGCGCAGACGGGACGGCTTCGTGCATCGGCGCACCGACGCGCTCGATGGCCTCGATGCTCTCCGGCGGCATGGCCAAGACTTCGACGCCTTCGGCGCAGGGCTTGGTCGACAGCACGACGGCGTTGTCACCAAAGGCCAGTCGAACCTTCTGCATGGCGTCGCGCGAATTGCGACCGACGAATCGCTTGACGTTCATGCTTGGGCTCCGATGATCGAACCGATGCGGATCGAATGGGTGTCAGGAATCTCGCTGTGGCTCAGCACACGCAGGCGCGGCGCCGAGCGGCGCAGCAGCCGCGCGACATGGGAACGGATGGCATCCGGCACCAGCAGGCAGGCGGGCTGGCCCAGGTCTTCCTGGCGGCGGGCGGCATCCACCGCACCGCGGGCCAGGTGGTCGGCCACGCCCGGATCGAGCGAAGCCCCGTGCTGCGACGTCAGGGCCTGGGTGAGCAGTCGCTCCAGGTCGGGCTCGATGGCGATGACATCGAGTTCGCGCTGCGGCCCATAGATCTGCTGCACGATCGCAGGCGCCAGGGCCATGCGCAGGCGGCGAGCCAGTTCGGCCGGATCGACCACCTGTGCGGCGTGTTCGGCCAGCGCCTCAATGATGGAGCGCATGTCCCGGATGTGCACGCCCTCTTCCAGCAAGAGCTGGAGCACCTTCTGCAGGGGGGCAATGCCGATCATCTTGGGAACCACGTCTTCTATGAGTTTGGGAGCCAGCTTCGTCACGTGCTCCACCAGGGCCTGGGTCTCGATCCGCCCCAGGAGCTTGGCGGCGTGAAGCTGCATCAAGTGTGAGAGATGGGTCGCCACAACGGTCGAGGAATCAACCACCGTGTACCCAGCCATTTGGGCGCTTTCTTTCTGGCGGTCGTCGATCCACACGGCGGGCAGGCCGAAGGCCGGATCGGTGGTCGTCTGACCCTGCAGCGGCGTGGTCGCATGGCCGGGATTGATGGCCAGGAACATGCCCGGAAAGGCCTCTCCTTCGCCAACCACGGCGCCGCGCAGCGTGATGCGGTAGACGCTGGGGCGCAGCTCCAGGTTGTCGCGGATGTGCACGGCCGGCGGCAGGAAACCGACGTCCTGGGCGAACTTCTTGCGCACACCCTTGATGCGGTTGAGCAGGTCGCCGCCGCGGTCCTTGTCGACCAGGGCGATCAGGCGGTAGCCGACTTCCATGCCCAGGGTGTCCACCGGCTGCAGGTCGTCCCAACTCGCTTCGGCGTTGGCCGCGGCGTCCTGCTGGGCATTGGCGGCCACGTTCGTCTCGACCGGCTTGGGGGCCTGCTCCCGCTTGTGCATCCAGCGCGCCAGCGCGCCCATGCCGCCGCCCACCAGCAGAAACACCAGGTTGGGCATGCCGGGGATGACGCCCAGCAGCGTGATCACGCCCGCCGCGATGCCCACCGCCTGGGGCGACTTGAACATCTGGCCCATGATCTGCGTGCCGACGTCCTGCTCCTTGCCGACGCGCGACACCACCATGGCCGCCGCCACCGAGATCAGCAGACCGGGGATCTGCGCCACCAGCGCATCACCGACCGCCAGCAGGATGTAGGCGTTGGCCGCTTCGGCCGCCCCCAGATCGTGCTGGGCCACGCCGACGATGAAACCGCCGACGATGTTGATGAACAGGATCAGCAGGCCGGCCACGGCATCGCCGCGCACGAACTTGGAGGCACCGTCCATCGAGCCGAAGAACTCCGCCTCGTCCTGCACCTCGGCGCGGCGCTTCTTGGCGCCCGCCTCGTCGATCAGGCCGGCGTTGAGGTCGGCATCGATCGCCATCTGCTTGCCGGGCATGGCGTCCAAGGTGAAGCGTGCGCCGACTTCGGCGATCCGCTCCGCGCCCTTGGTGATCACCACGAAGTTGATGACCACCAGGATGCCGAAGACGATCAGACCCACGGCAAAGTTGCCGCCGATCAGGAAGTGCCCGAAGGCTTCGATCACGCGGCCGGCCGCCCCCGGGCCAGTGTGCCCTTCCATCAGCACCACGCGGGTGGAAGCCACGTTGAGCGACAGGCGCAGCAGCGTGGTCAGCAGCAGCACCGTCGGGAAGGCCGCAAAGTCCAGCGGCTTGACCATGTAGGCCGCCACCAGCATCACCATCAGCGCCGAAGCGATGTTGATGGTGAAGAAGATGTCCAGCGCGAACCCAGGCAACGGCAGCACCATCATCGCCAGCACGATGATGATGAACACGGGCGCAGCCACGACCTTCATGGCCTGACCGTGCTTGCCGAACACGGCCTGAAGTTGAGCGATCAGCGGATTCATGCGGGTTCAGCGGTCGACGCCGCTGCCTTCGGGCTGTGCGGATCAAGCTCCGCCGGGATCTCGACCGGCTGCAGATCGGCCGGCCAGCGCGCACGACCGGCCAGGGCCTCGCGCAGTTGGAACACGTGGGCCAGCACCTGGGCCACCGCGGTGAACAGGGCGAACGGGATCTCGCGGTCGAGCTCGCCGTGGGCGTACAGCGCACGGGCCAGCGGAGGGGCCTGCAGCACCGGCACCTTGGCCTCCTTGGCGATGTCGCGGATCTTCAGCGCCAGCAGGTCGGCGCCCTTGGCGACGATGCGCGGCGCGCCCATCGTGGCCTCGTCGTACTTGAGGGCCACGGCATAGTGGGTCGGGTTCATCACGACCAGATCGGCCTTGGGCACGGCCGCCAGCATGCGGCGGCGCGCCACTTCACGCATCTTGGCCTTGATGCGGCCCTTGACCTCCTGGTTGCCCTCCTGCTGCTTGAATTCTTCCTTGACCTCCTGATGGCTCATCTTCAGCCGGGAGGTGTGCAGGAAGCGCTGCAGGGGCACGTCGATGAGGGCGGCGGCGGCCAGCACCAGAACCAGCAGCCACAGGCCGGAAGACACGCGGTCGGCCGCGGCGGAAAAGGCGGCGGGCAGAGGCATGGCCTGGGTGGCGACAAAGTCGCTCATGTGCGCCCACAGGTAGGAGCCGCCGACCGTGCCCAGGATCAGGGCGATGATGCAGGCCTTGAGCATCTCGCCCAACTGCGCCTTGGACACCATGTTGCCCAGTCCCGTCAGGGGGTTGAGCTTGCCGAAATTGGGCGTCACCGGCTTGAGCGTGAACACCCAGCCGCCGGACAGGACTGCGGCGGCCACCGACACCGTGGCCGTCACCACCGCCAGACCGACGCCGATGGTCAGGGCCGGCAACACCAGCGCCGAGAGTCGGTCGAGCATGGCCGCTGGTGTGGCCACGGTGGCCACGTCAAAACGCAGGCCGGACTTCAGGTGATCCCGCAGCCATCCAGTGACCGGCGACGCGGCCACCATGATCAGCGCCAGCGCCGCGGCAACCACGGCAAAGTGCGTCAGGTCTCGCGAACGCGCCACCTGACCTTCTTCACGGGCCTTGCGGAGCCGCTGGGCGGTCGGGGCTAACTGTTTGTCCTGGGCGCTGTCGGCCATGACGGCAGGGTCGAAGAATGGGCGATGCCGCCATTCTTCCGAGCCCCTGCCGAAACTTGAGTGAGATAAGAACCGGCTTTTCCGCGGTGTTCAAGGCCCCGCAACCGGATCGTGCAAAACGCGTAAACAAAAACCGGAGCGCCACAGGCGCTCCGGTTCAGGCCTGAAGACTCACTTCGAGGCCGGCGGGTAACCCTCGTCGACCAGGGTGACGCGCACGCGCTCCTCGTCGACCGAGGTGTCGACCTTCACGAGCCGGGAAGGCAGGTCGATCTCGACCTTGGCGGCCGGATCGAGCGCTTCCAGCGTTCGCTTGACGGTGGCCACGCAGTGGCCGCAGGTCATGTCGGGCAGGGTGAATTCGAGCATGGGGCGACTCCGAACAGGCATTGAACGACAAGACCCACTATACCCACGGGCGCATCAGGGCACCCTGCTCCGGGTCATGCCGACGTGGCGGTCGACGCTTCAGGGCTCGGGGTCAGCCAGAGGTCGTTGAGGTCCTTGAACTTCCACTGCTCGGGCGACTCGACGCCGACGATGCGGTCCTGGCTGCGCCCCTTGCTCAGGTCGATCACCTCCGGGGGGATGCGCATCATCGACTTGGTCGAGAAGAACACCCGCACCTGCGGCGACAGCAGCGATTCCGAGCTCTGGTCGATGACCACGCCCAGTCGCCCGGACTGCAGCTTCACCAGGGTGCCCAGCGGATAGATGCCCACGGTCTTCACGAAGGCCTGGAACACCATGGGATCGAAGTGCCCCTTCCACTGCGCCATCTGGCGCACGGCCTCGCCCGGATCCCAGGGCGCCTTGTAAGGGCGTGCCGACGTGACGGCGTCGTAGACATCGCACACCGCCCCCATCTTCGCGTGCAGCGTGAGGCGGTCGGAGGGCAGCTTGTGCGGATAGCCTGCGCCGTCGATGCGCTCGTGGTGGTGCAGGCACACGTCCAGCGCCACGGCAGGGGCGTTCGGATCTGCGCTGAGCATGGCGTGTCCCAGCTCAGGGTGCTTCTTCATCAGGTCGAACTCGGCGTCGGTCAGCTTGCCGGGCTTGTTGAGCACCTCCAGCGGGATCTTGGCCTTGCCCATGTCGTGCAGCAGGCCCGCCAGGCCGAGTTCGCGGATCTCGTCGGGGGGCAGCTTGAGGGTGCGCCCCAGGGCCACCATCAGCGTGCACACGGCCACCGAATGCAGATAGGTGTATTCGTCGGCCGACTTCAGTCGCACCAGGCTGGCCAGCGCGCCCTGGTTGCGCGAGACGGACGCGATGATGTCGTCCACCACCGACACACAGCCTTCCACCTGGATGGCCTGACCCATGCGGGCCTCGGAGAACAGGCTCTGCACCTCGGCCTTGGCCCGCTGGCACACCTGAGCGGCGCGCCGGTATTCTTCTTGCGGGGAGACGGGGAGCTCCGGCAAGGGGTTGGCCACGGCTGCCTCCAGCTCGCGCTCCACCTGCTCGACCACCTCCTCGCGGCTCAGGCCCCCCTCCACGTCCAGGCCGCGCGACGTGTCGATCCACACCTCCTTGATGCCGCAGTCGAGCACGCGCTGCAGGTCCTTGGGGTCCTTGAGAATGAACTTGGACCGCCAGAACGGATGGTCCATCCACGAGCCACACAGCTCGTGGAGGAACA
>CAYRBG010000054.1:0-13948 GCA_964422355.1 uncultured Sphaerotilus sp.
TTTCAATCTGCACGGCGTCGTACCAGGCGGCGTTGGTGCGGGTCCAGTCGCGCACCACGTAGCGGTGGCCGAGCAGGCGGTTGAGCTCACCGGCCACTTCGCGGGCCTGCTGCTGGTCGGCCAGACGCAACTGCACGCCTTGCGGACCGCCGGTGCGGAACAGCCGCGCCGCGTCGTCCACGTGCATCAGCACCATGCCGCTGTCGTATTCGTAATGGCCCACCTCGAACACGCCGGCCACGTTGACCTGCTTGAGGCGCGGCACCACCCCTGCGGGTGTGGTCTGGCCGCTGGGGGTGACCAGGGTGATCGAATCGCCCTCGCGCACGCCCAGGCTGCGCGCCAGTTGGGCCCCGATCAGCACATTCCAGCTGCCGGGGGTGAGCTTGCTGAGCGTCGTGTCGCGCAGCTTGGCCGCCAGCGGCGTGACGCCCGCCTCGGCCTCGGGCAGGATGCCGCGCACCATGGCGCCGCGCATGTCCTCACCCCGGGCGATCAAGGCCTGCGAGGCCACGAAGGGCGCCGCCGCCTTCACCACCGGAAGCTGCTGCGTCTGCTTGCCCAGGGCCTGCCAGTCGTCGATGGGCTGGCCCGCGCCGTCGAACACCTCGATGTGCGCGATGACGCTGAGCATGCGGTCGCGCACCTCCTTCTGGAAGCCGTTCATCACGCTGAGCACGATGATCAGCGCCGCCACCCCCAGCGCGATGCCCAGCATCGACACGCCGGAGATGAAGGAGATGAAACCATTGCGCCGACCGGCTCGCCCGGCGCGGGTGTAGCGCCAGCCGATGCGCATCTCGTAGGGCCAATTCATGGGGCGGGATGCTACCCGGTTCGACCGGTCGACTCGGGAGGTGCGGCGTGGCCGATGACGGAGCCCCCAACCACCGCACCCAGGGCACGACCGGTGGGCAGCAGGTCAGTAGACGTAGACCCCCCGCCCCGTCTTGCGCCCCAGCCACCCGGCCGCCACCATCTCGCGCAGCAGCGGTGCTGCGCGGTACTTGGCATCGCCGAATTCCTTCAGGTAGACGTCCATCACCGCCACGCACACATCCAGGCCGATCATGTCGGCCAGCGCCAGCGGGCCGATGGGCTGGTTGCAGCCCAGCTTCATGCCGGCATCGATGTCCTCCGGCGTGGCCAGGCCCTCGGCCAGCACGAAGAAGGCCTCGTTGATCATCGGCACCAGGATGCGGTTGACGACGAAGCCGGGCGCGTTCTTCACCGTGATGGGCGATTTGCCCAGCGTCACGGCCAGCGCCTTGACGGCGTCGTGCGTGGCATCCGAGGTCTGCAGGCCGCGGATGATCTCCACCAGCGCCATCATCGGCACCGGGTTGAAGAAGTGCATGCCGATGAAGCGGTCGGCGCGCTGGGTGACCGCCGCGAGCTTGGTGATCGAGATCGACGAGGTGTTCGTCGCCAGGATCACGCCACCGGGCAGTTGGGCGTCGAGCTGCTGCAGGATCTTGACCTTGAGCGCCTCGTTCTCGGTGGCGGCCTCGATGACCAGCTCGGCGGTGTAGAGCGCCGCGTAGTCCGTCGTGCCCTGGATGCGTGCCAGCGCCGCGTCCTTCTGCTCGGCGGTGAGCTTGTCCTTCTTGATCAGGCGGTCCAGGCTGCCGGCGATCGTGGCCAGGCCCTTGGCCACGGCCGCGTCGGAGATGTCGACCATCACCACGTTCAGCCCGGCCACCGCGCAGGCCTGCGCGATGCCGTTGCCCATGGTGCCTGCGCCGATGACGCCGACGGTCTGGATGTGCGTGTCGATCGGTGTGTCTGTATTCATGCGGGGTCTGTCTCGTTCTGGGGTTCAGGTGGCCGGTGGGCGCTGAGTCGGGGACTCCAACACGTCTCCAGGGTTCAGACCCGCTCGAAGATGGCGGCGATGCCCTGACCACCGCCGATGCACATGGTCACCAGCGCATAACGGCCGCCCGTGCGGTGCAGCTCATGAATGGCCTTGGTGGTGATGACCGCTCCGGTGGCGCCGATGGGATGGCCCAGTGAGATGCCCGAGCCGTTCGGATTGGTCTTGGCCGGGTCCAAGCCCAGCTCCTTGACCACCGCGCAGGCCTGCGCCGCAAAGGCTTCGTTGGACTCGATCACGTCCAGATCCTGCACCGTCAGGCCGGCGCGCGCCAGCGCCTTCTTCGTCGCGGGCACCGGGCCGATGCCCATGATCATGGGCTCCACGCCGGCGTGGGCGTAGCTCACCAGGCGGGCAAGCGGCTTCAGGCCGTGGGCCTGGACCGCCTCGCCGCTGGCCAGCACCACCGCCGCCGCGCCGTCGTTGATGCCCGAGGCGTTGCCGGCCGTCACCAGCCCATCCTTCTTGAACGCGGGCTTCATGGCGGCGAGCTTGTCCAGGCGGGTGTCGGCCTTGACGTGTTCGTCGGTGTCGAACACCACGTCACCCTTGCGGCCCTTGCTCACCACCGGGACGATCTGGTCCTTGAAGTAACCCGCGGCGATGGCGGCGGCGGCGCGGCGATGGCTCTCCACCGCCGCTTCGTCCATCTGCTGGCGCGAGATGCCGAAGCGCTCGGCCACGTTCTCGGCGGTGATGCCCATGTGGACCTTGGCGAAGGGATCCTGCAGCGCACCGATCATGAAGTCGAGAACCTGCGCATCGCCCATGCGGCTGCCCCAGCGGGCCGACGGCATCAGGTAGGCGCCGCGGCTCATGTTCTCGGCACCGGCGCCCACGGCGATCTCGGTGTCGCCCAGCAAGATGGACTGCGCCGACGAGACGATGGCCTGCAGGCCCGAGCCGCACAGGCGGTTGACGTTGAAGGCGCAGCTTTCCTGCGGCAGGCCGGCCTGGATGGACGCCACGCGGCTGAGGTAGGCATCGCGCGGCTCGGTGGGCACCACGGTGCCCAGGGCCAGGTGGCCCACGGCGTCCAGCGGCGCGCCGGAGCGCTCCAGCGCGGCCTTGACCGCCGTCGTCGCCAGGTCAGACAGCGGCACATCCTTGAGGCTGCCGCCGAAGGTGCCGATGGCGGTGCGCACCGCCGAGACCACGTACACGTCTCTTGAACCCATGTTCATCACTCCTGTGAGGATCGATGGCCCGGGCGCCGGGCCGTTGAAGTCGAAAAGGAAAGAAATCGAGACCACCGACATCAGACGATACGTCTACATCCCGGCGTAATTGGGTCCACCCCCACCCTCGGGTGTGACCCAGACGATGTTCTGCGTCGGATCCTTGATGTCGCAGGTCTTGCAGTGCACGCAGTTCTGCGCGTTGATCACCAGCTGGTCGGCGCCATCCTTGTTCACGAACTCGTAGACACCCGCCGGGCAGTAGCGCTGCTCGGGGCCTGCGTAGGTCGCCAGGTTGACCTTCACCGGCACGCTGGCGTCCCTGAGCGTCAGGTGTGCAGGCTGGTGCTCTTCATGGTTCGTGTTGGAGACGAACACCGAAGAAAGCCGGTCAAACGTGATCACGCCGTCCGGCTTGGGATAAGTGATCTTGGCGCACTCTGCCGCCGGTTTGAGCTTGGTGTGGTCCTTGACCGTGTTGTGCAACGTCCAGGGCGGCACGCTCACGCCGACCTTGGGCAAAAGCCAGTGCTCGACCCCGGTCATCAGCTGGCCCAGCAGCGGACTCTTCTTGAACCAGTTCTTGAAGTTGCGGTAGGTCCACAGCTCCTCGTGCAGCCAGCTCCGGCGGAAGGCCTCGGGGAAGGTGGTGAGTTCGTCGCTGCTGCGACCGGCCATCACTGCCTCAAAGGCCGCTTCGGCGCACAACATGCCGCTCTTGATCGCGGCGTGGCTGCCCTTGATGCGCGCGGCGTTCAGGAAGCCGGCGTCGCAGCCCACCAGCGCACCACCCGGGAAAACGGTCTTGGGCAGGGCCTGCGGCGTGCCGTTGTTCAACGCACGGGCGCCGTAGCTCAGGCGCTTGCCGCCCTCGATGTGGGCCTTGATGCTCGGGTGCGTCTTCCAGCGCTGCATCTCCTCGAAAGGCGACAGCCAGGGGTTGGCATAGTCCAGCCCGATCACGTAACCCAGTGTGACCTTGTTGCCTTCCAGGTGGTAGAGAAAACCGCCGCCGAAGGCTTCGTCGCCCAGCGGCCAGCCGGCGGTGTGGACCACCCGGCCAGGCTGGGCCTTGTCGGCCGGAATCTCCCACAGCTCCTTGATGCCGATGGCGAAGGTCTGCGCGTCGGTGCCGGCGTCGAGCTGGTACTTGGCGATGACCTGCTTGCCCAGGTGACCGCGCGCGCCTTCTGCGAACACGGTGTACTTGGCGTGCAGTTCCATGCCGATCTGGAAGTGATCGGTCGGCTCGCCGTCCTTGCCCACACCCAGGTTGCCCGTGGCCACGCCCTTGACCGAAGGAGTCCCGCCATTCTTCGGGGCGTCGTCGTTGTAGAGGACTTCCGCCGCCGTGAAGCCGGGGAAGATTTCCACCCCCATCGCCTCGGCCTGCTCACCCAGCCACTTGGTGACCGCGCCCAGGCTGATGACGTAGCAGCCGTCGTTGTGGAAGTTGCGCGGCATCAGCGCGTCGGGCGTGCGGGTGGCGCCGGTTGCGTTCAGCACGAGCAGGTCGTCACCGGTGACCGGCTGGTTCAGGGGGGCGCCGCGCTCCTTCCAGTCGGGAAAGAGTTCGGTGAGGGCACGCGGGTCCATCACCGCACCCGACAGGATGTGCGCCCCCGGCTCCGAGCCCTTTTCCAGCACGACCACGCTGAGGTCGTTGCCGGCCTTTTCGGCAAGCTGCTTCAGGCGGATCGCCGTGGCCAGCCCGGCCGGGCCGGCGCCGACGATCACCACGTCGTATTCCATCGACTCGCGCGGGCCGTGCTGTTCGAGGATGTCCGAGGCATTCATGATGGCGTCAACCCAGAACGATGTCCGCGGCTTCCAGGCTGCTGGCCCCGGAACGCAACTGCTGCAGGTAGGTCGCCGTGCGCGGCAGCACCTGATCGCCATAGAAGCGTGCGCTGGCCACCTTGCGGGCATTGAACCGGGCATCGCCCTTGGACTGGTCCAGCCGGCGTTGCGCGGCCAGCGCCGATTTCAGCAAGGCCCACCCGCCAGCCACCACCCCGAACAGGTTCAGATAGGCCATGGCGCCCATCAGGGTCTCGCCGGGCGCGGTGGCGTAACCCCCCACCACCATCAGCGTGGCCGCCTCCAGGTCATACAGCGCCTGGCGCATGGCTTGCGCTTGAAGCTGCAGGGCTGGTTTTTCCGCCGCCTGCTCCACCGTGAGGCGCATGTCGTCGAACAGGACCAGCGCGGCTTCCCCATGGTCGCGCGCCACCTTGCGGCCCATCAGGTCATTGGCCTGGATGCCGGTCGTGCCTTCGTAGATGGTGATGATGCGGGCATCGCGCAGGTGCTGCGCCACGCCGGTTTCCTCGATGAAGCCCATGCCGCCGTGCACCTGCACCGCGTCATAGGCCACCTGGTTGGCGATCTCCGTGCACCACCCTTTGACGACCGGAATCAGCAGGTCGACACGCGCCTGCTCGACCGCCCGCACGGCGGACTCCGGATGTGCGGCCGCCCGGTCCATCGAGGCGGCCGTCAGGCAGGCCAGCGCACGCATGGCCTCGATCTGGCTGCGCATGGTCATCAGCATGCGGCGCACGTCGGGGTGGTAGGCGATCGGGCGGGAGCCGTCGTAGCCGACCACCCGGCCCTGCACCCGCTCCATCGCATACGCCAGGGCCTGCTGACAGGCCCGCTCGGCGATGCCGATGCCCTCCAGCCCCACGGCCAGGCGGGCGTGGTTCATCATCGTGAACATGTACTCCAGCCCACGGTTGGCCTCGCCCACGAGGTGGCCGATGGCGCCACCCTTCTCACCGAAGACCATCACCGCGGTCGGGCTGGCGTGGATGCCCAGCTTGTGCTCCAGCGACACGCAGTGCGCGTCGTTGCGCGCCCCCAGCGAACCGTCGTCGTTGACCAGGAACTTGGGCACCACGAACAGCGAGATGCCCTTGACCCCCGCCGGGGCATCCGGCAGGCGGGCCAACACCAGATGCACGATGTTGTCGGTGTAGTCGTGCTCGCCGTAGGTGATGAAGATCTTGGTGCCGGTGATGCGGAAGTGCTCGCCTTCGGGCACGGCGCGGGTGCGCACCGCGGCCAGGTCGGAGCCGGCCTGGGGCTCGGTGAGGTTCATCGTGCCGGTCCACTCGCCGGAGATGAGCTTGGGCAGGTAGCGCTGGCGCAGCGCGTCGCTGGCGTGGTGCTGCAGCGCCTCGATGGCGCCGTGCGTGAGCATGGGGCACAGCGCGAAGGCGGTGCCTGCAGCATTCCACACCTCGCCCAGCGCCACGTCGAGCAGGCGCGGCAGGCCCTGGCCGCCGTAGGTGGGGTCGCACGACAGGCCGATCCAGCCGCCCTCGGCATAGGTGCGGTACGCGGCCTTGAAGCCGGGAGGCGTGGTCACCGCACCGTCGCGCAAGACAGCGCCTGCACGGTCGCCGATGCGGTTCAGCGGTGCGATCACTTCTTCGGCCAGGCGGGCTGCCTCATCCAGCACGGCCGCAGCCAGCTCGGTCGAAGCCTCCTCGAAACCGGGCAGCGCGCAGATTTCTTCGAGTCCGGCAACTTCCTCCAGCACGAAGCGGATGTCTTCCACGGGGGTCTTGTAGATGGTCATGGTCAGGCGATGGCTGTGGTGTTGAGGGCGGCGGCTCAGCGGCCGTACTGCTCGCGCAGCGCGCGCTTGTTGAGCTTGCCGACGCTGGTGCGCGCCAGTTGTTCGACGAACAGCACCCGGTCGGGCACGCCGTACTTGCTCAGGAAGCCTTCGTCGACGCTGGCCATGACGTGGGCCACGATCGCCGCCTCGGTGCACTCGGCACCCGGCTTGAGCACCACCAGCGCCAGCGGGCGCTCGCTCCACTTGGGATCGGGCACGCCCACCACCGCCACCTCGCTGACGGCCGGGTGGCGGGCGATGATTTCTTCGACCTCCAGCGACGACACCCACTCCCCGCCGGTCTTGATCACGTCCTTGATGCGGTCGGTGACCTGCAGGTAGCCGCGGGGGTCGATGTGGCCGATGTCCTGCGTGTGCAGGTAGCCGCCGTCCCACAGTTCCTCCGAGGCCTTGGGGTTGTGCAGATAGCCCTGGGTCAGCCACGGCGCACGCACGACCACCTCGCCGGTGGCGCGGCCATCGCGGGGCACATCCTTCAATTCGGGATCGACGGTGCGCAACTCCACCAGGGGCACCGGCCGGCCGGTCTTCACCCGGGTGGGGATCTCGCGCAGCGTGCCCATGTCGGCCTCGTCCACCTGCGACAGCGTCAGCAGCGGGCAGGTCTCGGACATGCCGTAGCCGGTGAACACGTCGATGCCGCGCTGGCGCGCCGCCATCGCCAGCCCCGAGGTCAGCGCCGAGCCGCCGATGATCACCTTCCACTTCGACAGGTCGATGTCCTCGCTCGCCTTGGTCATCAGCAGCATGTGCAGGATGGTGGGCACGCAGTGCGAGAAGGTCACCTTTTCTCGGTCGAGGAGTTGCAGCAGCGTCTCGGGGTGATAGCGGCCCGGATAGACCTGCTTGAGCCCGATCAGCGTGGCCACGTACGGAATGCCCCAGGCGTGCACGTGGAACATCGGCGTGATCGGCATGTAGACGTCGCCGCGGTGCACCCGGCCCTGCCCCGGGGCCAGCGCCAGCGCCGACATGATGCCCAGGGTGTGCAGCACCAGTTGGCGGTGACTGAAGTACACCCCCTTGGGCAGGCCGGTGGTGCCGGTCGTGTAGAAGGTGGTGGCGCGGGTGTTCTCGTCAAAGTCCGGGAAGTCGCACGCGCTGCCCTGTGCGGCCCGCAGGGCCTCGTACTCGCCCGCAAAGCCCTCCGGCAGGGCCACGGGGTCGTCGCTGAGCAGCACGAAGGTCTTGACCGTGGACAGCTCGTGGCGGATCTGCGCCAGCACCGGCAGGAAGTCGGTGTTGACCAGCAGCACGTCGGCCTGGGCGTGGTTGAGCGTGTAGGCGATCTGCTCGGGGGCGAGGCGGATGTTCACCGTCTGCAGCACGGCGCCCAGCATCGGCACGCCGAAGAAGCACTCCAGGTAGCGGTGCGAGTCCCAGTCCATCACCGCCACGGTCTGGCCGGCCTCCACCCCCAGGGCACGAAGCGCATTGCCCAGCTGGCCGATGCGGTCGAACAGCTCACTGTAGGTCAGGCGGACCCGGTCGGCGTAGACGATCTCCTGCTGCGGGGCGATCACCTTGGGCGTGTGCAGCAACTGCTTGATCAGCAGCGGATAGCCGTAGGCGTTGGGGGCTCTGACGATCGTGTGGGAAGACACCGTGCGTACCTCGCTGTGCGGATTGAACACATGTTTTGAACACTCGTTCAATCGTAGACGAAATACCGCACCCCCGGTCTTTGCGTTTTCACCTACATGGTTTTACCAAAGGGGGCCAGCCCGCCGGGCTCAGGCCCCGCACAGCCGCTGGCGGGCCTGCCGGTACTCCTGGCACCACCGATCGACCCGTTGGCCCACCGGCTCCACGGCGGTGACCGCACCGATGCCCTGACCGCAGCCCCAGATGTCCTTCCAGGCCTTGGCTGCCGTGTCGCCACCGAAGTTCATGGACTCGGGCGTGCGCTCGGGCAGGTGCTCGGGGTCCAGCCCGGCCGCCACGATCGATGGCCGCAGGTAGTTGCCCGCCACACCTGTGAAGTGGCTGGTGTAGACGATGTCGTCGCTGGTCGACGCAACGATGCATTGCTTGTAGGCATCGCTGGCCCGCGCCTCGGTCGTGGCGATGAAGGGCGAGCCGATGTAGGCCAGGTCGGCCCCCATTGCCTGGGCGGCCAGGATGGCATCGCCCGAGGCGATGGCCCCCGACAATGCCAGAGGGCCGTCGAACCAGCGGCGGATCTCCTGCACCAGGGCAAACGGGCTCTTCACCCCGGCGTGTCCACCCGCGCCCGCCGCCACCGCGATCAGCCCGTCCGCCCCCTTGTCGACCGCCTTGTGGGCAAAGGTGTCGTTGATCACGTCGTGCATGACCAGGCCGCCCCAGCCGTGCACGGCCGCATTGACCTCTGGCCGCGCACCCAGCGAGGTGATCACCAGCGGCACCCGGTGCTTCTCGCACACCGCCAGGTCCTGCTCCAGCCGCGTGTTGCTCTTGTGCACGATCTGGTTGATGGCAAACGGCGCCGCCGGCTGGTCCGGGTGTACGGCGTCCCAGGCCGCCAGGGTCTCGGTGATCTCGGCCAGCCAGTCATCGAGCTGCGAGGCGGGCCGGGCGTTGAGCGCGGGCATCGAGCCGACGATGCCGGCCTGGCACTGCGCGATCACCAGCGCCGGATGGCTGACGATGAACATCGGTGAGCCGATCACCGGCAGGCGCAGGTTCTTGAACAGAGCGGGAAGCGCGGCTTTCATGCGGGGTTCTCCAGAGAAGACGAAGTGATCAAACGTTCATTTGATTTTCTACAAAGCCGCTGCCGCATCCCCCCAAGCAAACCCTAGGATCCGGCGCTTCGCATGGGGCGCGATCGCACGCTGGACGGTGGGCGCTACGGGGTGTCCACGGGTGCGCCGGGCGCAGGAGGGCCGTCGGGCGGCAGCGGTGCGCGCAAGCCTCCCAGCAAGAACGACATGAGGCGCGGCAACAGCTGCTCCGGGCAATCCAGCGCCTCTTCCTGTTCAGAAAGGCCCCAGTCCGTGATCACCCGCAGGGCGTCCGTGCCGGCCATGGCATAAGACGTGGCCCCCAGCATGAAGTGGAAGCGCCAGACGATTTCGGCGCGGGGCACGTCGGGCAGCGAGCGAAACAGCGCGGCCTTGAACCGCTCGATCACGCTGGCGTATTCGTGCGCCAGAAAAGACCGGATGAATTCCGCCGGATCCGTCATCGTGCGGCCCAGAAGCCGGACGAACGTGCGCCCTCCCCGGTCTTCGTCATCCGCCAGGCGCAGCAGGGTGCCGAAAAAGGCATCGACGATCTGCGACGGCTTGAGCGGCCGGCCGGCGGCCTCGGCCTCCATCGCGTCCAGGGCGCGCATGCGCTCCTCGTTGAGCCCATCCAGGCGGCGCCGGAACACCTCCCGCATCAGGGTCTCCTTGGACCCGAAGTGGTAGCTGACCGCCGCCAGGTTGACCTGCGCATCCCCCGTGATCTGGCGCATCGACGTGCCGTCGTAGCCATGGATCGTGAACAGCTGCTCGGCGGCATCGAGGATGCGCTCCCGGGTGTCGGCCGAACGGGCCTCCTGCGCGGACACGGCACCCTTGGCGGAGCGGGAGGACGGGCGGGACGAAACCATGGGGACGATCGCTGACAGACGGGGAAGACCCTGGCATGTTACGGGAGAAGCCCCGCGGGCAAGAGGTGCCAAACCCGCCCCCCCGGCGGCGGCCCCGCCTGGCCCAAACGCTTACTGCAGGGACTGGATCAGCGCGACGTACGCCCGCCGGGCCTGTGGCGCCGACTGCCCCTGCAAGGCCTGCCACGCATCGTATTTGGCGCGCGCCACAAAGTCCGTCATGGAGGGCCGCTCGCCCTGGACGTCGCCGACGGTCGACTGTTTGTACAAGGCGTAGATCTGCAGCAGCGTGCGGTTGTCGGGCCGCTCCGGCAAGGTCTTGGAATCGGCCACGGCCTGCTCGAATTCAGCGTCAAGGGTGGACATGAAAATGCTCCTGGAGGGTTGAAACAAAAAAGGACGGCCGCTCAGACGCGCTCGAAGATGCCCGCCGCGCCCTGCCCGGTTCCCACGCACATGGTGACCATGCCATATTTCAGTTGGCGGCGGCGCAGGGCGTGCACCACCGTGGCCGCCCGGATCGCACCGGTGGCGCCCAGCGGATGGCCCAGGGCGATCGCGCCCCCCATCGGATTGACCACCGACGGGTCCAGCCCCAACTCGCGGATCACCGCCAGCGACTGTGCGGCAAAGGCCTCGTTCAATTCGATCCAGCCGAGGTCGTCCTGCTTGAGCCCGGCATACCCCAGGGCGGCCGGGATGGCCGCCACCGGGCCGATGCCCATGATGGCCGGCGGCACCCCTCGGCTGGCGAAACTCACGAAGCGGGCCAAGGGCGTCAGACCAAAAGTCTTGACGGCCTTCTCGCTGGCCAGGATCAGCGCCCCGGCGCCATCGCTGGTCTGCGAGCTGTTGCCCGCGGTGACGGAGCCCAGGCCGGTGGCCTTTCCGGTGGGATCCTTGGCCGCCGCAAACACCGGCTTGAGCCGGGCCAGGCCTTCGAGCGAGGTGTCGTGGCGGGGGCCCTCGTCCCGATCGACCGTGCGGACCGTCACCGAGAGGTCTCCCGTTTCCAGGTTCGGGATGCGCTCGACCACGTCCACCGGACAGATTTCCCCGGCGAACTCGCCGGCCTGCTGGGCCGCAATCGCCTTGTGGTGCGAGGCCAGTGCAAACGCATCCTGGTCCTCGCGGCTGACCTTCCACTGCTGCGCCACCCGCTCCGCGGTCAGGCCCATGCCGTAGGCAATGCCGACGTTCTCGTTCCTGGCAAAGACCTCGGGGTTGAACGAGGGATGGTGGCCCCCCATCGGGATCAGGCTCATCGACTCGGCGCCACCGGCGATCATCACGTCGGCCTCGCCGATGCGGATGCGGTCGGCAGCGATCTGGATGGCCGACAGGCCCGACGCGCAGAACCGGTTGACGGTGATCCCCCCGACGCTGTCCGGCAGGCCCGCCAGGGCCACGGCGATGCGCGCCATGTTCATGCCCTGCTCGGCCTCGGGAAAGCTGCAGCCGACGACGGCATCCTCGATCGCCGCCGGATCCAGCGTCGGCACCTGGGCCAGCGCCGAACGCAGCGCGGTGATCAGCAGATCGTCCGAGCGCGTGTTCCTGAAACAGCCCCGGCCGGACTTGCCGATCGGGGTGCGGCTGGCCGCAACGATGTAGGCCTCTTGCACTTGCTTGCTCATTTCGATGTTCCTTGGTTCGCGGCCGATCAATTGCGCACCGGCTTGCCGGTCTGCAGCAGGCCCATGATGCGTTCCTGGGTCTTGGGGTGGTCCAGCAGGCCGCAGAAGTGCTTGCGCTCCAGCGCCAGCAGGTAGTCCTCGGTCACCAGGGTGCCGGCATCGACCTCGCCGCCGCAGACCACGTCGGCGATCAGGCTGGCGATGTGGAAGTCGTGCGGGCTGATGAAGCCGCCGTCGCGCATGCCGACCAGCTGGGCCTTGATGGTGGCGATGGCGTTGCGGCCGGCCACCGGGAACGGGGCCTTCACCGGTGGCCGGTGGCCCGCGGCGAAGGCGGCCTTGGCTTGGTGGATGGCGACAAACAGCAGCTCGTCCTTGTGCGGCACGATGGTGTCGCTGTCGAGCACGTAGCCCAGCTTGCGCGACTCCAGCGCACTGGTGCCCACGGTGGCCATGGCCGCGGCCTGGAAACCGTCCTTCAGGAAAGGCAGCAGGTCGGCACCGGCCGGCGCGCGCTCGGCGGCGCGGCGGGCGATGCAGGTCAGGCCACCGCCGCCGGGGACCAGGCCCACGCCCACTTCCACCAGGCCGACGTAGCTCTCCATCGCCAGCACGCGCTGGCTGCAGTGCACCGCCAACTCGCAGCCGCCGCCCAGGGCAATGCCGCGCACGGCCGCCACGGTGGGCACGCTGGCATAGCGCAGGCGCAGCATCATGTCCTGCAGCTTCTTCTCTTCCGGGGCGATGCCCTTGCCGCCGTGCTTCATGAACACCGGCATCAGGGCCTCCAGGTTGGCGCCGGCCGAGAACACGTCATCCGGCGACCAGATCACCAGGCCCTGGTGGCCGGCCTCGGCGATCTCGATGGCGCGGTTCAGGCCTTCGGTCACGGTCGGGCTGATCAGGTGCAGCTTGGCGGTGATGGAGGCGATCACCACCTCGCCGTCCAACGTCCAGACGCGCACCTCGTCGTTCTTGAACAGCTCGGTGCCGCTCTGGAGCGGATCGACCGCGCCGCTGCCCAGCACGCTTTCGGGGAAGTGCTGGCGGGCGTAGACCGGCAGCCTGGAGCGGCCCACGTAGGTGCCTTGCGCGGCGCTCCAACTGCCTTCGGGCGTGTGCACCCCGGTGCGGCCGTCAAACACCCAGGCGGGCAGCGGCGCATGGCACAGCGCCTTGCCGGCCTCGATGTCTTCCTGCACCCACTGCGCCACCTGCTGCCAGCCGGCGTCCTGCCACAGCTCGAAGGGGCCCTGCTTCATGCCGAAGCCCCAGCGCATCGCAAGGTCCACCTCGCGCGCCGAGTCGGCGATGTCGGCCAGGTGCACAGCCGCATAATGGAAGGCATCGCGCAGGATGGCCCACAGGAACTGGGCCTGCGGGTGGCTCGACTCGCGCAGCAGCTTCAGGCGCTCGGCGGCGGGCTTTTTCAGGATGCGATCGATCAGCGGGTCGGCCTTGGCACCCGCCGGCACGTAGCCGCCGGTGGCGGCGTCCAGGCGCAGGATGTTCTTGCCGTCCTTCTTGTAGAAACCGGCGCCGGCCTTCTGGCCCAGCGCGCCCTGGTCGATCAGCGCGGCCAGCACCGGGGGCGTGGCGTAGCTGGGCGAGAACGGATCGGGCGTGGCCTTGCCTTCACCCAGGTGGTCCTGCAGCGTCCGGATCACGTGGGCCATGGTGTCCAGGCCCACCACATCGGCGGTGCGGAAGGTGCCCGAGCTGGCACGGCCCAGCTTCTTGCCGGTCAGGTCGTCCACCACGTCGACCGACAGGCCGAACTTCTCGGCCTCGTGGAGGGTGGCCAGCATGCCGGCCACGCCCACGCGGTTGGCGATGAAGTTCGGGGTGTCCTTGGCACGCACCACGCCCTTGCCCAGGGTGCTGGTGACAAAGGTCTCCAGCTGGTCCAGGACACCCGCCTCGGTGGTGGGCGTCGCAATCAGCTCCACCAGCTGCATGTAGCGCGGCGGGGAGAAGAAGTGAAAGCCGCAAATGCGCGCACGCAGCGCATCGGGCAGCGCCTCGCTG